>SYOX01000358.1 GCA_005804885.1 Pseudomonadota bacterium | reverse complement strand
GACGCACTGGCCCTCGATGCACTGGACCGGCTCGGCCCCCTCAAGCTCGGGGCAGCCCCCGCAACCCCCGCAGAACTCAAGGTCGATCCTCGGGTTGACGCACTGACGACCGCACGCGATCTCGTCCGTGTCGCACTGCGGAGGCAAGCACAGCGCGTTGAGGCACACCAGCCCCTCGCCGCACTGCGCGTCCGTCGCGCACTCCTCCCGAAGATCCGGGTCCGAGCACCCCCACGATACCAGCGACAACCCACAGAGGAAGCCCAGGGTGCCGTATAAGTGTTTGTTTTTGATTGGTAATGTCGTCCGTTGGGCCTTGGGTGTCATCGCGGAGGTGCCTCAGTCCAGGGGCCAGGAGGCGGTCACGCCGCCGCTGTCAGGGGTCATCCAGGGGATCAAGGAGAAGGGCGCGTCGTCGCCGGGTAGATCGGGGGCCAGGACGTCGCTGCGGCTGGGCCCCTCCAGGAAGAAGACGGCGATCGCGCCGAGGCCGCTTATCGCGGTGGTGATCGCGAAGAGATCGCGCAGCTGCGCGGCCTGCTCGAGATCATGGCGCAGGTCGTTGATCTGGGGTGAGGTGCGGCAAGAGGGCGAGAGCGCGCAGTCGGCCAGGTCGCCTTCGAGGTCGTCGGTCCTGAAGGCAAAGAGGAGGGCGGTGGTCAGGGAGGCCGCCGTGGTGGCGCTCGCGACCCAGGTCCAGGGGTGTCCGCTGTCGTTCGTGGCCCAGTCGACGTACTCGACGACCGAGCGATAGACGTTCTCGTCGCCTGCGAAGCGCACCGGCGCCGAGGCCGTCGGCTTGCCGACGCGCAGGACGTGGACGGCCTGATCGATCATCCACCCTTCGAGGCCGTCCAGCTCCAGTCGCACCGAGCAGGTTCGCCGCCCGGCGGCCACGTCCACGCGATCGAGCTGGAGGATCTTCTTGCCCTGGAGGTCGAAGACGCCCGCGGTGACGACCTCGGCGGCCTTGAGCGCGCGGCCCATGGCCGAGGCCGTGTGCACGAGCGGGCCGACCGCGCCGGCTCCCTCCGGGATGAGCAGGGAAGGGCCGGCGTCGCTTCGGCGCAACCTTCGGGTCATCTCCACGTCCAGCTCGATCCTGGCATGGCCGCTGGCCAGGATACGGCGAGGGGGCAGGAGGGCGCCCTGACAGCGGGCGGTGACGTAGATGGGGGCGCCGCGCGACAGCGCGAGGCTGCCGCCGCGGCCGTCGCCAAGTTCGAAGCCGTTGACGAAGACCGCGCAGCCCTCGGGTGGGGCGTTGTGCAGTTCGAAGCTCAGGCTGGTCTGCTCCAGCGCCATGACCTGCCGCGCGACCGCGAAGGCCTCGGCCACGCCCGGCGGCCACTGCCGCGTCGTGACCTCCGCCGCTGGAAAGCGCCTCACCGTCGCCTGCATGAGCGAGGGCAGACGACCCGACTCGCCGACCTGCTGGAGCGCCCACCACAGCAGCAGGTGGGCGCTGAGCATGGAGGCGGCGCTGTCCGGTCGCGCGCTGATGCCAGGCAACAGCCCGTCGGACTCCTCCACGAGCCGCTCCAGCGCCCCGATAGCGGCCTCGGCGCCCTGCTCGCTAAAAAGCTTGCGGGCCTTCTCCACGTCGGCGTCGAAGCGCTCCAGCGGCTCGCCCTCCTGCCCCGGCAGCCACGTGGCCTCGATCGCGTCCCGGCTGCGCGGACCAGCCAGCACCGTCCCGACCCACAGGCGCTCCATCGCACCGCCCACCGCCTCGATGTAAGGCGCAACCGCTGGCGACCCGCTCGCCTCATCGAACTGGACGATCACCAGCGCCGCCTCGTGCGCCTGATCAGGAACCTGAGCCTGGGCCGTCGAGGCGCCGAGGATCAAGAGCAGGCATGGCAAGAAACCTGAACAAGAACGCTGATCTGAGAGGGCATTCTTCATCCAGTCGACCCGATTTGAAGGGTACTTCCGAATCTCTTAAGGTATTTGTCATCTCAGGCATCGTCAAGATGTGCTTGAGGTACGAGATCAAGAGGCAAGTTTGCTCGGTGAAGGTCCCGAGGCCCAACGTCCCACGCTCCACGAGCGCCCCACGCTCCTCGCACCGCCCCACGCTCCTCGCACCGCCCCCTCCGGGGACGGGCTCGTCGGGTGGGGCTTGGATGCCCGGGGTGGGCTGCGCCCGATGGGCGCAGGCCGGCGGGCGGCCGACAGCGGATCGCAGGGCCGGATCGGCGCGTTGGCGCCGCCGCTGGGTTTGGGCAGGGCGTCGTGAGAAGGACGCAGCCTCTCGTGTCGACATGGATCGTGCGGGGGCCTGCGACCGACAGGGCGCAGCCCGCCCTGAAATTCTAGCCCCACCCGACGAGCCCGTCCCCGGAGGGGGCGGTGTGAGGAGCGTGGGGCGGTGCGAGGAGCGTGGGGCGGTGTGAGGAGCGTGGGGCGGTGCGAGGAGCGTGGGGCGCTCGTCGAGCGTGGGCGGGGCAGATCAGGCGCCCTTGAGCTGGACCTTCATGCGCTCGGCGAGGGCGTGGACGCCGCCGGCGTTGATCGCCCGGGTGTAGCCCATGCGGCGCAGCGTCGAGAGGGACTGGGCGCTGCGCATGCCGCTGGCGCAGTAGACGACGATGGGGTGATCCGCCCCGCTGGACAGCCCCTTGACCTGCTCGATCTGGCCGCCTGGGAGGTTGTGCGAGCCGGGGATGTGGCCTGAGGCGAACTCGCCCGGCGAGCGGACGTCGATCAGCAGGACGCCGGGCGCGCTCAGGAGGTCGTCGAGCGCTCGGGCCGCCTCGGGGCTTGGCCCGCCGAGCTTGCGGACGGCCAGCAGGAGCGCCGCGACGATCGCGGCGGCGATGAGGATCGTGAGCCAGTTGTCCATGTCGATCTCCAGGCGAGTCGGGGCGCCGCGACGCAACATCGGCGGGCGCCGACGCCTGTATCGGCGGGCGCAGGGTCGCTGTCAACGTGCCGTGGTGCTCCGAGGGCGCGGTCGCCTGCTGCGGCGGCGTGGCCGCGCGCCCGCCGTCGCTGTCAACGGGCCATGATGACCCCGAGGGCGCGGGTGCGCCGGTCGCCGTTGTCGGGTGAGCAGCGCGCCTCGTTGCCGCAGGTGTTGTTGTTGTCCGCGCCGCAGCCGGTGCCGCCGCCGCCGAAGCCGATCCGCGAGTCCAGCGAGCCGCAGGCGGGGTCGTCGTCCGAGACGACGCCGATCCGCACCCGCGCCCGCCCGTTGCCTACGTTGAAGCCCTCGATCCGGCACGCGGTCTGGAGCGAGCCCTCGGCCACGATCCCCTTCCAGAAGCTCGCGCCCTGGGCCGTGAGGCGAGGCTGGCCGTCGCCGATCAGGTCAAAGAGGGAGGCCGCGGGAGCCTCCATCGGCAGGATCGCCTGGAGCGACTGGTCGCCGACCGACATCCCCACCAGCAGCTCATCAAAGGGCAACCCGCCGTAGCTCCTCAGCCGCGCCTCCGCCGCGCTCAGGTCCGGCGACCCCTCGCCCAGCGCCGAGGCGTCGGCCCACAGCGCCGCGTCGTAATGGAAGGTGGGCAAGTTGCCGTCGATCTTCATCAAAAGGGTCCAGCCGCCCCCGTCCGTCGTCATGTCGCACCAGGCCCGAAGCGGAGGCTCCTCCCCCTGGCCGTCGAGGTCGAGGAGGTAGACGCCGTCAGGGAGGCTGGCGTCGGGGTCGTCGGAGCGCGCGGCGTCGAGGATGGCCTCGCACGAGGCCGGCGCGGGCGGCAGGCGCCGGGCGTAGACCCAGGAGAAGGCCCGCGCGCTCCTGTTGCCGCCGTCGGACGAGCAGCGCCCCTCGTTGCCCGCGCTGTTGGCGCCGTCCTGGCCGCAGCTCCCCCCCGCGCCGCCTATCCCAAGCCGGGAGTCGGGAGAGGCGCAGTCGCCGCGATCGTTGCCGACGATGCCGATGCGGACCTGGGCGTTGACGTTGCCCGCGTTGAAGCCCTCCTGGTTGCAGTTGACCTGGAGCGAGCTGTCCCGGATCAGCCCCTTCCAGAAGGCCCGCCCCTGGCTCGTCGGCCGATAGGCGCCGTCCTCCAGCAGCGAGAGCAGCGACCCGGCCGGGTGGATGATCCCGCCGCGCCGCACCTCGCCGTTGACCTCCATGTCGATCCGCAGCTCGTCAAAGGGGACGCTCCAGAAGGAGGGCAGCTTGGCCTCGATCCGGCTCGGGTCGGCGCTGGCGGCGTTGAGCGCGGCGCGGCTGGTCCACAAGGGCGAGCCGTAGCGGAAGGTGGGGTCGCGGCCGTCGATCTTCATCAGGAGGGTCCAGCCGCCCCCGTCCGTCGTCATGTCGCAATGGACCTGGAAGGGCGGCTCCGGGCCGTCGAGGCCGTCGGGGTCGATGCGGTACGCGCCGTCGAGCGCGAAGCCCTCGTCGAGCAGGTCGGCGCAGCTCGAGGCGTTGATGCAGCGGCCTCCGAAGGGGTCGCAGGCGTTCGTGGCGCAGCCCGCGTGGTCGACGCAGCGCTGGTGGCGCTGGCAAGGGCCGCAGGGGCCGCCGCAGTCGACGTCGAGCTCGCCGCCATTGCGGACGCCGTCGCCGCAGGCGGTCGGCTGACAGCGGCCCTCGGCGCAGACGCCGCTCAGGCAATCGAGGCCGGCGCCGCAGGCGCCCTCGTCCGGGCAGGGATCGCAGCCCGGCCCCCCGCAGTCGACGTCGGACTCGTCGCCGTTGAGGGCGTCGTCGCCGCACGTCGGCGGCTGGCAGACGCCGAAGGCGCAGCGCTCGCTCAGGCAGCCGCCGTCGCCGAGGCAGGCGCGCCCGTCCTGGCAGGGGCCGCAGAGGCCGCCGCAGTCGACGTCGATCTCGACGCCGTTGCGGACGCCGTCGCCGCAGACGGGCGGCTGGCAGCGGCCCTCGGCGCAGACGCCGCTCAGGCAGCCCTGGCCGCCCCGGCAGCGCTGACCTTCATCGCAAGGACCGCAAGCGCCGCCGCAGTCGACGTCGATCTCGTCGCCGTTGAGCCCGCCGTCGCCGCAGCCGGGGATCTGGCAGGTGCCGTCGAGGCACGCGCCGCTCGTGCAGCCCTCGGAGCCCTGGCAGCGCTGGCCGTGAGCGCAGGGGCCGCACGCGCCGCCGCAGTCGACGTCGATCTCGTCGCCGTTGAGGGTGGCGTCGTCGCAGGCCGCCTCCTGGCAGCGGCCCTCGGCGCAGATGGCGCTGAGGCAGTCCTGGGCGACTCGGCAGGCGGCGCCGTCGAGGCAGGGGGCGCAGGAGATCCCGCAGTCGACGTCGGCCTCCAGGCCGTTGAGGGTGTCGTCGTCGCAGGCGGAAGGCTGGCAGAGACCGTCGGCGCAGACGCCGCTGAGGCAATCGTCGCCCTCCTGACAGGCGCGCCCGTCCAGGCAGCGGTCGCAGCGCGATCCTCCGCAGTCGACGTCGGACTCGCCGGGGTTGAGCAGCCCGTCGACGCAGGCCGCCGGGCGGCAGAGGCGACCCTGGCAGGCGCCGCTGAGGCAGTCCTGGGCGACCCGACAGCGCAGCCCGTCCTCGCACGCCCCGCAGCCTCCGCCGCAGTCGGCGTCGGTCTCGTCGCCGTTGAGGGTGGCGTCGTCGCAGGCCGCGCCCTGGCAGGTGTCGCCCGCGCAGACGCCGCTGAGACAGTCAACCCCCTCCTGGCAGGGCTCGCCCTCGGGGCAGGCCGCGCAGGCCGGCCCCCCGCAGTCGATCCCGGTCTCGCCGGCCGTGATCCGGCCGTCCTCGCAGGTGGCCGGCGCGCAGGCCTTGCCCTCGCAGACGCCGCTGAGGCAGTCGCCGTCTTCGGCGCAGCGCGCCCCCTCCGGGCAGGCCGGGCAGCCGGCGCCGCAGTCGAAGTCCGACTCGTCGCCGTTGTGCCGCCCGTCCTCGCAGGTGGCCGCCGCGCAGATCCCGCCCTCGCAGACCGAGCTGCGACAATCGACGCCCTGGAAGCAGCCAGCGCCGTCCTCGCAGGCCTCGCACGAGCCGCCGCAGTCGGTGTCGGCCTCGTCGCCGTCGCGGACGCCGTCCTCGCAGGTGGGCGGCTGGCAGGCGCCGCCCTGGCAGGTCCCCTCGCAGTCGCTGTCCTGCGCGCAGCCGGCGGCCTCGGGGCAAGGGGCGCAGCCGCCGCCGCAGTCGACGTCTGTCTCGCCGCCGTTCTGGGCGCCGTCGTCGCAGCGCGGCTCGACGCAGCGCCCCTCCTCGCACGCGGCGCCCTCGTCGCAGTCGCTGGCCGTCGCGCACTCCGGGTCGGGGCCCTGCGGCGGCTCGGCCTCGTCGTCCGAGCAGGCCGGCGCCGCGGCCGCGACCCACAGCGCGGCCCACACCAGCCCGAGGCGCCTCAAGGTGAGGGTCGCGGGCGTCAAGCGGGCTCTTCTCATCACTTCATCGCTGAACATGGTCCACCTTTATCAGAATATACGATGGATCAGCGGGCGCGGCGCCGCTGCCCGCGCCAGACGAGCGCGAGCAGGCCCAGCGCGAGCCAGAGCGCGCCGCGAGATCGGGGCGCGGGCCTGTCGGGGGTGGCGCAGTCGCAGTCGCCGTCGACGGTGCCGACGTCGACGACGCTCGGCGGGTCGTCGAGGGCGAAGGTGGCGCGGCCGGTGCTCGGGCCGTCCAGGCCGCCGGTGTCGGTGGCGAAGGCCTCCCAGTCGAAGGCGCGCTCGCCGCCGGCCTGTCCGAGCAGCGCGTCGGCCTCGACGGCGAACGCGGTCTGCCCGCCTTGCCCCTGGGCGACGCCAGCGACCTCGATGAGGAGAGCGTCCTGCCCCTTGGCGAAGAGGCGGAAGGTGTAGGTCAGGGTGTCGCCGTCGGGATCGACGGCATTGCCGATGACGAGGTCGAAGCCCTGGGGATCGACGAGGTCGCCGTCGACGGGGGAGATGGCGGTGGGGGCGCCGGGCGCGCGGGCGGGGGCCTTGACGGTGAAGGCTGCGGGGCCGCCGGGGGCGCTGTCGAGGCCGCGCGCGTCGGTGGCCGTGGCCGTCCACAGGTAGTCGCCGGGCAGGTCGAGGGACAGCGCGAGCTCGATCACCGCGCCCGGCTCTCCGGCGAGCCCACGGCGGCGCGCGACGACCTCGCCGTCGTCGGCGGAGAGGACCTCGATGGCGTAGGTCAGGGCGTCGCCGTCGGGGTCCTCGAACCCTTCGAAGGTCAGCTGGAGCTGCCCGGGCGCGACCTCGGCGCCCTCGATGGGGGAGATCAGGCGCGGGGCCGGGGGAGGGGCGTTGTCGCCGTCCTGGAGGACGTTGAACTCCTCGGGGCCGGCCAGCGGGCCTTCGAGGCCGAGGGCGTCGGTGGCCTGCGCCGTCCAGAACCAGGCGGCCGGGGCCTCGGGCGCTTCGAAGACCGCCTCCAGGCGCTCGACCTCGGCGTCGGGGAGGTCGAAGGAGGCCACCTCGTCCAGAAGCTCCGCGTCGGAGAAGACGCGGACCTCGTAGGTCAGCGCGTGGCCGTCGGGGTCGGCGGCGCGCTCCAGGCGAAGCGCGACGGGGCCGGGGTCGACGCGCTGGCCGTCGACGGGCGCGGTGAGGGCAGGGGGGCCAGGGGGGCGGTTGGCGATTTCGAAGGCGCGCTCGGCGAAGGGGCCGGCGCCGAAGGGATCCAGAGCGCGCACCCTCAGGTGCCAGCGCTGGCCGCCGGGCAGATCCGCGACGGACTGCGCGACGGTGGCCTCCTGGCCCATGGGGATCTCGCGCCGGTCGACGACGGGGGCCTCGAAGGCCGGGTCGTCGTCGATCTGAAGCTCGTAGACGAGGGGGTCGCCGTCGGCGTCGGCGGCCTGCGCCCAGGTGATCTGGAGGGGGTCGCCGTCGACGACCTCGTCCTGCTCGGGGCTGAGGATCTCGGGGGCCTCGGGCAGCCGGTTGTCGCCGGGCTGCCCGACGACGAAGGCGGCGGTCGGGGAGAAGGGACCGAAGCCGATCCCGTCCGAGGCGCTCGCCCTCCAGGCGTAGCGGCCCTCGGGGGTGTCGCCCGGGTCGAGATCGACGAAGAGGGCGTCGGCGCTGCGCTCGGCGATCAGGACGTCGTCGCGGAAGACCTCGACGGCGTAGGTCAGGGGGTCGCCGTCGGCGTCGGTGGCCGCCTCGTAGATCAGGCGCACGGGGGCCTCGGCCGCCTGCCTGTCGACGGGCGACACCAGGGTCGGGGCGGCGGGCAGCGCGTTCTCGACCCGCACGACCACCTGCCAGCGCTGGAGGCTCTGGCCGCCGTCCTCGTCGGCGGCCTCCAGCTCAAAGGACGCCGCCCCGGCGCGGGCCTGGGCCGGCGTCGGTGTCCAGCGCAGCGCCCCTCCCTCGAAGGTCGCGCCCTCGGGGCCCGCGCTCAGGCGCACGGTGACCACGTCGTCGCCGGGATCGACGACCACCGGGGTGTAGCTCATCGCCACGCCCTGCGCGGCCAGCCCTGGCGGCAGCGAGGTGAAGCGCGGATCGGCGTTCAGGACCGTGATCCGCACGTCCTGCACGTCCACGCCGCCCTCCCTGTCGCGGGCCGCCACGCGGACGACCACCTCCCCGTCATCCGGAAAGAGCAGCAATGTCGATGGGTTGACGTCGCCCTCGGTGTCGAAGGCGCCGTCCCCGTCCGTGTCGAAGTCGTAGACGATGAGGTCGCCGTTGGGGTCCTCGGCCTCGACCGTCAGCCGGAAGGGCTCGCCCTCGACGGGCTCGGCGGGCTCTAGCCTCACGTTGAGGATGGAGGGCGCGTCGGCGGGGTCCAGGAAGCGGATGACGAGCTGCGTCTGGGCCACCTCGCCCTCACCCGGCGTCGCGGTGGCGTTGACCAGCACCTCGCCTGGGGCCTGGGGCGTGACCGTGACGACGGCGGCGTCGCGGGCGCCGGGCGCGAGCGACACGGCGTCGAGGTCGATGCCCAGGGTGACGTCCGGCGAGGAGGCGTCGAGGGTGAGGGAGGCCTGGGCGGGGCGGGCGTAGTCGTGGTTGAAGACCTCCAGCAGGACGTTGGCCGGCTGGAGGCCCGGGACGACGAGGAAGGGCGGATCGAAGCCGACCGAGAGGCCGCCCTCGGGGATGATGACCGTGCCGAAGGCCTCGAAGAAGAGGTCGGGGTCGGGCACCGAGCGGGCCAGGACGCGCACGGGCCAGGGGCCAGGGGCGATCTCCTCCAGGCCCGTGAAGCGGATCGGGATGTCGTGGCGGCTGGCCGCGAAGAGGTCAAGCTGGCGCTGCTCGATGATGGTGTTGCGCGTCAGGGGGCCCTGGACCTCGATCTCGAAGAGCCCGCCGGCGCTGCCGAAGGCGCGGCTCAGGCGCGCGGTCAACTGCGCCCTGCCGTCCACCGCCGTGACGACCGTGGGGTTGAGGATCTCCAGGTTGCCGCCGGGCTGCTCGATGCTGACTCGGGCGTCGAGGGCGGCCGTGATGGTGCTGTCGGCCACGTCCGTGATCGTCAGGCGCCGGAAGTAGTCCCCGACCAGGATGCCGTTGGGGCTGTAGCGGATCGGGACCGTTCGGCTGGTGCCGGGGGGCAGCTCGTGGGGGCCTGCGTTGAAGCTGGCGCCGAAGAGGACGCCGCAGCAGTCCGACAGGCGGACATGGCGGGTCGAGCTCCCCTCGTTGGTCAGCACGGCGTTGATCGTGAAGGGCTGGCTTCGGCCGGTTCGCACGGGCTCGGCGCTGATGCTGACGCCGTGATCGTCCACGACCGTGATCGTGGCGGTGGTCCGGGCCACCGGGTCCGGGTCGGTGCCGACGCCCAGGTTGTTCAGGACGACCTCGAAGCTCGTCGTCCCGGCCCGCGCCAGGATCTGCCGCGAGACCTCGAAGCTGACCACCGGGCCGCGCAGGAAGTCGACCAGGCCGCTTATCTCACGGCGGTTGCTCGTGATCTGGTTCAGGCCGAAGCTCTGGTAGGTGAAGCCTCGGCGCGTGTCGCCCTCGCTCTTGGTGAAGGTCAGCGTGAAGGTGGCCGTCTGCCCGCGCCGGATCTCCTGACGCACGGGCGTGACCGCGATCGAGATCCCGCCGCCGATGACCTCCACCAGCCCCACCACCCTGTCCTGGCCGCCGAGGCCGCTGCTGGCGCGCACGACGTAGCGGCTCTGCCCCAGCTCCACCCCATCGCCGGCGTTGAGGAAGAGGTCGACGGTGGCCTGACCCAGCGCCGGGACCACCACCTGCGCCGGCAGTTCGAAGGCGATCCCCGGCGTGACGCTCTCGACCGAGAGCGCGACGGTGTCGATCGCGTCGCGGTGGTTGCGCACATGGAGGGTCACCCTGCCGCGCGTCCCCTTGCGGATCTGGAGCAGATCCGGGCTCAGGCCCACGAAGTGATCGACCATGGCCTCGACCGGCGGCAGCTCCACCTCGGCGCTGACCCCGTTGACGGCGTAGCTGACCGTCGTGCCCTCGCTCAAGGGGATCGCCATGCCGGGCTCCAGCCCCTCCAGCGCGTGCCCGACCGTGAAGCGGGCCTCGGCGTCCTCCGGCGCCATGTCCAGGCTCCAGATCACCTCCCCCTCCTGCCAGATCGGCCCGTCGGGGCCAAGATCAGGCTGCGCCGACCCCTCGATGGCCGTGTCGCCGACCGTCCGGTGGTTGACGCTCAGCTCGATGAGCGGCGGCGGGCTGGGGTCGTCCATCCGGACCCGCAGGATCAGGTCCTCGTCGACCAGGTTGGTGATCAGGTCGCCCTGCGCGTCGAAGATCAGGTTGTAGGGCTGCAGCAGGCCCCCGAAGAGCGTCAAGAGCTCCCCCTCGGGGCGCGTGGCGCCGTTGACGACCGCCGTCCGGGTCACCATCACCCGGCCCGTCACGTCGTTGAGCGCGAAGAGGTTGCCCAGATCGTCAAAGGCCAGCCCCGAGCACTGATCAAAGTCGCCGATCAGCGACGCCACCGCCGGGACCCCCACGGTGTTGGCCCGCGCGATCCGCCGATTGCCCGTGTCGCAGACGATCAAGTCCTGGTTTCGGGGGTCGAGCGTCACCAGCGTCGGGGTCTGGAAGCCCCGCACGAAGGCCGCCGCGCTGTCCGCGCGGCCGTCGCCGTTCTCGTCCGGGGTCAGCCGGATGATCCACTCGCCAGGGCGCGTGATCGAGAAGATGACCGGCTCGAAGAGCTCGGTCGCGTAGAGGTTGCCCGCGGCGTCAAAGGCGATCCCCGTGATGTTCTCCCCGTTGCCGTCATTGCCCACCGTGCCGTCGACCTGGAAGTCCCACCAGGTCGTCACGCTGGAGTCCAGCGGGTCGATCCGCACGATCCGCTCCGGGTTGCCGACGTTGACCGCGTAGATCGCCCCGTCCGGCCCCAGCGCCACCTCCGAGGAGGACGGCGGGACCGTGGCGACCGTCTCGACGCCATCGAACTCGTTGACCCGCCCGACCGTCTGCCCCGCGATGTAGCCCGGGATGTCGCTGGAGCGGGCCGTGCCGAAGCTCGAAAAATAGACCTGCCCGTCGGCGCCAAGCGCCAGCCCCGCCGGCCCCGCCGTGTCCGAGGCGAAGATCTGGATTTCGCTCGGGTTTCCCACCCCCGGCAGGATGTTCATGGGCCGCCGCCGCGCCCCGATGACCACCTCCACGCCGACGTCGCCGGGCGGCAGCAGCGCGGGCGCCGTCACCACGTCGGCGTCGAGCGGCTGGCCGATGAAGACCACGCCGACGCCCTCGCCGCCCGGCACGATCTCCTGCTCGCCCGGCCGCCGCAGCCTCACCCGCACGGTGTAATGCCCGGCCGGCTCCCCGAAGGTGAAGACATTGCCGATCGCGTAGCGCCTGAGCGCCGTCGACACCGGCAACCTCAAGGCCACCGGCGCCTCGCTGGCGTAGAGCACCGTGTCGTCGGGCCGCCTGACCTCCACGTCGGCCTCCAGATCAAGGGGCAGGTTGGCCACGTTGAAGAGATCGGCGAACAAGCGCAGCGCCGCCCCCGGGATCGCGAAGGGCGGATCGGCCCCCACCGCGCCCACCGCCACCCAGCGACCCTCCGACACGACCACCGCCTGCACCGTCCGGCTCAGCTCCGGCGCCTCCCTCACCGTCGCCCTCACCCGGAAGGCGATCCGCCCCGTCTGGATCGGCTCCACGACCACAGGGTGGCCCTCGACCAGCGGCTCCGGCGCGATGGGGCTTGCCACCTGACCCTCCACGCCCTCCAGCGTCAACTCCAGCGTCGTCGGCAGCGCCCCGAGCCGCTCCGCGTCCAGGCTGAAGGCCGCCGCCTCCCCAGGCGTGATCAACACCCCGCCCGGCGAGATGCCAAGCCGGAAGTCGTGATCGCGCATCGCCGCCAGCAGCACCTTGAGCCGACCCAGCGCCTCGACCAGCGCCGGGAGGTCGACCTGCTCGCAGTCCTGCGCCGCCGAGTTCCGCGCGCTGAAGCTCTGAAGATCCGCGCGGATCCCGGCCAGCACAGGGTCGGACAGCTCCGCAGCGAGCGTCTGGGTCGCCTGGGCCAGAAAGAAGACGTCGCCGCCCTCGCACCGGAAGAGGACGCGGCTGATGCGGTCGGCCACCGACAAGAGCGCCGCCTCAAGCTCCGCGTCGCCCAGCTCGCCGGCGACCTCCGCCGCGCACACGGCCTGATCCTCGTCCGGGCCGATGATGTCGACGCGGATGGCCTCGTCCGTCGAGTGGATCTCGCCCTTGTAGACGCTCACCATCGCAATGTACGACAGCCCCACCACCGCCTCCGGCCCCACGCGCACCCTCAGCGGCACCTCGATCTCCTCACCCGGCGTCACGTCCAGGAACTCCGGCAGCCCCTCAAGGTCGAGCTGCCCCGACTTCGTCAGGGCCAGCTCCAGCCGCCCCGGCGCATTGCCGAAGGCCCGCGCCCGCATCGTCACCTGCGCCTCGGCGCCCGGCAGCAGCCGGTGCAGCGCCGGCTCGAAGGTCAGCCGCGCCACCTGGGCGGCCGGCAGCGGGATCTCGACCTCCGCCGAGCCCTCCACGCCGCCCACGCCGGCCACCAGCCGCACCCGCAGCGGCGTCCCCGGCGCCGGCAGCGACTCCGGCGCGCCCACCGCGATCACCACCGAACCCCGCTCCCCAGGCTCCAGCAGCAGCGAGGGCGCCGCGAGCTGCCCCGAAAACCCCTCCGGCACCTCCGCCCTGAGCGCGAAGCGCCGCGCAGCCGATCCCCGGTTGACCACCGCGCCCTGGAAGACCGTCGGGATGACGACCCCGGCCGCCACCGTCGTAAAGAGCGGGTCGTAGCGCAGCCCCACCTCCACCGCCTCGGCGTCCTCCTCCAGCGTCACCGCGATCGTGCGGCTGGCCGCCACCCCCTCGATCCCGTCCACCTCAAGCCAGAGGTGCACTGCCTCGGTCCGACCGGCCTGCGCCCCGGCCTCGGGTTGTATAAGTAGCCGCCCTTGTTCATCAAAAGACACATCCCATGACTCCGGCCCCTCCGCGCTCCACCGCGCCTCCCCCGACAGGCTGCTCGACGCCCGCGGCGCGATCACCCCGACCTCGCCGCGCCGCAGCGCCAGCGCCCCGGGCGCCCCGCTGATCGTCGCGATGCGCTGACCGCCGCCCTCGATGCTCACCTGCGCGCCATCGAGCGCGATCTGCCCGACGAAGCTCCCGTGCGCCTCGCCATCGAGGGCGAGCGAGGCCCCCTGCGACTGGAGGGTCGCCCGGTCGGGCATCGCCAGCGCCTCGCCGCCGCTGATGAGGATCGCGTCCGCCTCGACGAGGAAGACGCCGCGCTGGCCGCCCAGCGTCCCGAGCGCCGCCGCCCGCCCGCCCTCCAGCGCGAGCTGGAGATCGTCGAGCGCGACCGAGGGGCCGCCGCCGTCGTAGCGCGCCAGCGACCCGCTGGCCGACATCGACGCGGACCCCTCCAGCGACACCCACTCCAGCTCAGACAGCTCGCCCGCGCCGTCCAGGACGACCTCCCCGGTGTCCAGGTTCGTGAAGGTGCCCTGCGCCTGGAGGCGCTCGCCGCCCTTGAGCGCGGCCTGCCCGTCGAAGGTGGCCGAGAAGTCGCCGCTCAGGCGCAGGTGCTCGCCAGCCAGGGCGCCGGGCGGGGCGCGCAGGCCGACGGCGTCGAGGCCGTCGAGGTCCAGGCGGCTGAAGGAGAGGGGGCGCCGCACGGGGCCGATGGCGTCCGTCGTGCCCGGCGGCAGGTGGGGGTCCGAGGCGGCCACGCCGGCGGCGATCCCCAGCAGGATCGAGCCGCCGATGATCGAGCCGTGGCACAGCCCGGTGTTGAGCCCGAGGGCCGCGCCGGCGATCCCGGGGACGTCCACGGCGCCGGCCAGCGAGAGCCCCACGGCGATGCCGGCGCCTATGGCCACGTCCACCGAGGCGCCTCCCGCTCCCAGCGCGTAGCCGAAGCCTCCCGCGCCGCCCGCGCCGGTGTGGAAGCACCCCAGGGCCGCGAAGCCGAGCCCGGCGGTGGCGTTGACCACGGCCTGCGTCGGGTTGGCCTTCATCAAGGCCAGATCGATGCCCAGGATGCCCAGCGCCCCGAAGAAGCCCGTCAAGAAGCCCATGACGTAGCCGCAGCGGTAGCCGCACTCATTGCGCGCCAGCCGCAGCGCGTAGGACACGGCGGCGACGTGGCGGTTGTTGGCGTCGGCGGAGATCAGCTTGCCGGTGGCCGGCTCGTACTCCAGCCAGCTGAACCAGGCCTGCCCCTCGATGATCACCTCCTGCTCGGGCATCATGACCGCCTTGCCGCGCCCGAGCGCCTTGAGGAGCTGCTCGCGGGCGTCGCGCGGGATGGGCAGGCGGTACAGATCCAGCGCGTCGTCGCGGGTGATGACCCGCACCTGGATGCCCTGCTGCCGGGCGAAGTCCAGCACCGTGGGCGTGTCGACCGGGACGACCCCGTTGGCCCAGGGCGCCAGCACCAGCCCCTCCAGCCGCGTCTGGGTCAGGCCGCGCGCCGTGTTGAAGGTCCGGGTGCCGTGGATGCCCACGTCGCGCGGCGCGATGACCTCGACGTCGTCGCGCGCAAGATCGACCTCCACCTCCGGGCCGAGATCGCTGACGCGGGACTCGACGAAGGTCAGCCGCGGCTCGGCGGCGAAGGCCACCACCCGCAGGCTCTCGGCGATGGTCGAGGTGGCGATCTCGGACAGCTCAAGCAGGTTGAGCCCGAGCAGCTCGCCGAGCTGCCGGGTGGTCCGCTCGGCGGCCCGGCTGGCCTCGTCGTAGGCCCTGCGCCCCGCCGCCGAGGAGGGCACCTGGCCCTCGGCGGCCTGAAGCTCGGCCAGCCGCGCCTGCCACTTGAGCGCCTCGCGCTTGAGCGCCTCGGTGCGGGCCTGGGCCGCCAGGGTCGCCCGGGCGGGCGTCCCCCAGCCCGAGACGTGCAGGTTGACCACGTCCGAGGGCTGGATCGCGCGCTGCTCGCCGAGCCCGCCGAGGGTGACGACCTGATCCTCCTCAAGGCTGTTGGAGCGCGCCGCGGCGCCGAGGCGATCCAGCACCGCGTAGCTGTACTCGAAGGGGGCCGCGCCGGGCGAGCGCACCTCGACGTCGATGAAGATCCCCATGAGGATCTGGTTGCCGCCGGGGAAGTTGGAAAAAATCTCTTGAAATGCGGCACCTTGCGCGACAACCTGGTCGCCGACGACCAGCTCGGGGCTGTAGGTGTGCAGGATGGTGCCGAAGACGAGCCCGGACTGGACCCGCGTGTCGACCTGATGGCGCAGCGCGACGGGGCGGCCGACGAGCTCGACGGTGTTCATGGTGAGGGCGGCGCGCTCCTCGCGGGAGGCCAGCCCGGCGCCGAAGAGGGGGTTGAAGGACTCGGAGGTGACGCGCACGGAGACGGCGTGTCGTCGGGCGGGGTCGATCTCGTCGAAGGGGGCCAGGAGTTCGGCGGGGGCCTCGTCGAGGACGGGGTCCAGCAGGATCCACTGGTCGCCGTCGAAGAACTCGACGGAGGCGTGGTCCTGGGCCAGCGCCAGCAGCCTGGGGTCGGCGGCGGGGTCGGGGAAGGCGAGCTCGAGCAGATCCTCGGCGGAGGTGGCCTGGATGGCGTCCAGGACGGCGGGGGGGACGACGTCGCGCAGGGCGTCGGGGTCGTGGAGCTGGGCGACGAGCTCCTCGGGGCTCAGGCCGGCGGTCATGGCCCTCTTGCGCTCGGGGAACATGGCCAAGATCAGCGCGCGGGCCTGGTCCTCGTCGAGGCGGGCGCCGACGTAGCGCGCGGGGACGCCGGAGGCGCGCAGCAGCGCCACGAGGAGGCTGGCGCGGTCCAGCGCGTTGCCGGCGCCGCTCCAGATGGTGCCTCGCGCGCCGCGCAGCGATCCCTCGTAGGGCTGCCAGAGGAGCTTCTGGACGAAGGCGTGCAGGCGCACCGGGTCGCCGTCGAAGCGCGCGGCCAGGGCCAGGACCTCGGGGTCGGCGGCGTCGGCGTCGATCGTCGGCGCCAGCGAGGTCAGCAGGGAGGGGTCGATGGGGTCGACGAGGACGGGGCGAGCCTGGGCGTCCCTCGGGGCGCCGACGGCGGACGAGACCGAGGCGCCGAGGTCGGGGCCGCCGCGCAGGACGACCTCGATGGAGGCGCTGGAGCCCGGCGCGACGTCGCCCAGCGCCCAGATCAGCCGGTCTCCCTCGATCCTCGGCGCCGGGTGGCTCTCGACGAGCTCGGCGCCCTCGGCCAGCGCGTCCTCGACCCGGACGTCGCGGGCGTGCTCGACGCCGGTGTTGGCCACGACGAGCCGGAAGCGCAGCAGGCCCTCCTCGTCGGCGACGACCTGCCGAGGCGAGGGCCAGACCTCGACGGGATCGGCCCAGGCGTCGGCGCTCAAGGAGAGCGTCGCGGCGACGATCCAGAAGCAGAGAGCGCGTGCTTTCATCGTGGGGACCCGGTGGTGCTTGTGAACACGGAATCTGAAGGAGCGGCCAGCCTTTGCCCAATCATAAATCAAGGCATCGGGGGCTTCAAGGCGACCGACGGGTTTGCCGGACCCGCCCGCCGCCGACGGGTTTGCCGGACCCTGAACGGGTCCGGCCGCACCCGCGTCACCGACGGGTTTGCCGGCCCCACGTGCCGCCGACGGGTTTGCCGGCCCCGTGCGCCGCCGACGGGTTTGCCGGACCCTGAACGGGTCCGGCTGCACCCGCGGCTACTCTGTTTCGCCCCTCCGGGGCTCTAAAGTGCGTATCCCGTCTTGGTGAGATGGACGGCTCGAGATGGTTTGCAGCCACGAGGCGCCAGGACACCCACCGACCGATTTGAGCCGTCCGTCCGTTGTCGTATCCGCCCCGCCCCATCGGGGCGGCTCGGTAATTGGAGCCCCGGAGGGGCGAGACGCCGTCGGCATGAGACGCCGTCGACATGAGACGCCGTCGGCATGATCGTAGCCGCGAGGTGCAGCCGCGACAGCGGCAAACCCGTCGGTCCCCGCAAGGACCGTGTGTCCGATCAACAACGCCGACCCGTCGGGATCGTCGGCCTACTGGCCGCGCTTCTTGCGCGACCGGCGGGAGGCGGCGCCGATCGCGTCGAAGGCGGCGTCGGCGGCCAGGGCGGGCAGGGCAGGGCGATGCTGGGCGGCGGCGAGGTGAGCCGCGACGAGGCGCCGATCCATCTCAAGGAGGCACCAGCCGGCGGCCTCGGCGTCGGCCTCGGCCCGGTGGTGCTGGCGCAGGCGCACCCCGAGGGACTTGCAGAGCGCGTCGAGCCGCAGGCGCTCGGCGCTCAGGACGCCCTCGGCCCGCAGGCGCCGCGCGCAGCTCAGCGTGCAGATCTCGTCGAGGCCCTCCGGCCAGGCGCCGCCGTTGCGCTCAAGCTCGGCGCCGAGCAGGCGCCGCTCGATGGGCGCGAGGTTGTGGGCCACGACGGCGCCGGCGCGCTCCATGTAGCGCTGGACGTAGGGCGCGAAGCGCCCAAAGGGCGGCGCGTCGGCGACATCGCCCCAGGCGATCCCGGTCAGCCGGGTGATCATCGGCGGGATCGGCCTCCCCGGGTTGACGAAGGTCTGCCACCGGTGGATCACCTCGCCTTTCTTGAAGGCGATCAAGGCGATCTCGATGATCCGATCGGTGTCGGCATTGCCGCCCGTCGTCTCGATGTCGATGGCTACGAACTGGTCTGGCGCGATCCGCACTGGGCGCTCCCTGCCCCGCTGGCGTCGAGCGGCGACCTCTTATATCCGCCGCGCGCGTCGATGAAGACCAACCATCATCGCTCTTTCTCGGCCATTCTGCCAGCCGCGCGGCGCCGCGCGGCCATCGCCTTGCTCCCCTCGGGCGTCTGGTCCATTGTGGATCGAGACAATAAGGGGAGCGAGGGCGCGGAGGTCAAGCATGGTCGGGGTGCGGTTCGCAATCGGGTCGGGGCTCGTCGTGGGGCTTATCGTGGGGCTCGTCGGGGTGTCGGGGTGCGCCTGGCCCTGCGCCGAGGGCGCGCTGCGCGTCCCGGGCCAGGGCTGCGTGGCGGACGACGACGGCGACGGCCTGCGCGCGCCCCAGGACCTGTGCCCGCAGGCGGCCGAGGACCCGGACACCTTCGAGGACTCGGACGGCTGCCCCGAGGCCGACAACGATCAAGACGCCGTCTGCGACGAGGGGCTGTCCAGCCCCGAGTGCCAGGGCGCCGACCTGTGCCCGATGGACCCCGAGGATCGCGACGGCTTCGAAGATGAGGACGGCTGCCCCGACCCCGACAATGATCAGGACGGCATCCTCGATATCGTCGACGCCTGCCCCTTTGAGCCCGAGGACAAGGACAACTTCGGGGATGAGGAGGGCTGCCCCGACCCCGACAACGATCAGGACGGCATCCTCGATGCCGGAGACATGTGCCCCAACGAGCCCGAGATCTTCAACGCCTTCGAGGACGAGGACGGCTGCCCCGATCGCGGGACGACCCTCACCATGGGCGACAACATCCAGGTCCTGGAGCGGATCTCCTTCGACACGGGCCGCCATCAGGTCAAGAAGCGCTTCGTGATGGTCATCAAGTCCGTCGCCGATACGATGATCAACAACCCCGAGCTCGTCCTGATGGAGGTGGTGGGCCATTGCGACGACCAGGAGGGCAGCGCCGATCTCAGCCAGCGGCGCGCGCAGGGGGTCATGGAGCTGCTCGTCGAGTCGGGCGTGGACGCGGCGCGCCTGAAGGCCGTCAGCAAGGGCGCCGAGCAGCCCCTCATGAGCGTCATGGACTTCGACGGCAGCGCCCTGTCGCTGGAGCTTCAGCGCAAGGCCAGGGCGCAGAACCGGCGCGTCGAATTCAACATCGTCGAGGTCGACCGCTCCAAGCAGGGCGTCGAGCCCTCCTCAAAGCCCTGATCCCTCGCCGAGATCGGGTCGACGCCGACGCCAGACGCGTCGAATGTCGCCCCCATCGGGCTTCAGGAAGGATCAAGGGGCTCGGAGGCAGACTTCGCACGCCCTCAAGAGAGCCCGTCGCCGGAAGGTCGACGTCCCCTGGCCAGCCCCGCAGGGGCGTCCCTGGACAAATTGTAGACCCGGGCGCGAGCCCGGGTGGGCCGTCAACGTGCGGATCGCATCAACGAAGTCGACTCGCCGATCCCCCTTGTCCGTTAACGAAGTCGACTCGCCGATCTCGAAGTACCTGTCAACACTGCTGAATCAACGCTCTCGATTGTTCCCGACGGGGTCTTGTGTCCGTCAACGAAGTCGCCCCGCCGAACCCCCTTGTCCCAACCGCGAGCGTCCCTCCCCCTTGCGAAGCGAGGGGGAGGACAGGAGGGGGAGTCAAGCGAGGGGGAGGACAGTAGGGGGAGTGAAGCCAGGGGGAGGACAGCAGGGGGAGTGAGGCCAGGGGGAGGACAGCAGGGGGAGTTGCATGGACCCGCTATCTGCGGCGTCGGCCGAGCCACAGCCCGCCGAGGGCCACCAGGAGCAGCCACGGGGCGACGCCCCGGCCGCCCTCGACGGCGCTGCACGAGGCGCAGCCGCCCTCGTTGACCCCGCCGGGCGGGAGCACGACGGGCCTCGGCTCGGTGTTCTCGACGGCCTCAAGCTCGGAGGCGGACAGATCCAGCGCGGGGATGGGCGTGGTGATCATGGAGGCCAGCTCGATCTTGCCGCGCGGGGCGAAGGCCACGCCCTGGGCCGCCTTGACGCCCCCGTCGCCCGATCCCTCGGGCCAGCTGCCGTCGGGCGGCCCCCCCCAGCGGCCCCGGATCGGCGCCTCGCACTCGACCGGGCCGGTCCAGGGGTGCCGGATGATGTAGCGCCCCTGGAAGTTGTTGATGCCGCTGGCCTGGGCGCCCTCCTCAAGCTCCCCGGTCGCCCCCATCACCTCCCGCCCCCCCACGATCGGCGGCGCCGCGGCGAAGATCAGATCCTCGCCCAGGCTCTCCTTCGTGTACCGGGTGTGGATGCGGGTCAGGACGAAGCCCCACGGGTCGGGGTTGGGCAGCACGTCGGCGCCGAGGGTGGCGAAGTGCTCCGGCATGAGCGTCGGGCCAGGGCAGGGGTCGCAGGACGAGGCGTCCCAGGAGTACTCCGTCACGACGGCGCCCGGCGTCTTGGCCAGGGTGCGATCAAAGAGGGCCGCGTAGAACTCCCCGAAGCGGGTCCGGACCTCGTCGGAGACGCCGATGTTGGTCGGGATGGTGACGTTCCTGGCGTTGGCGGCCTGGTAGCGCTGGTTGCGGGCCAGGATGTGGACGATGAGGTCCTGCGGGCCGTTGGCGTTGAGCATCCCGAGCCGGATCGGCAGCGAGAAGTTGTCCGTGTCGTAGTGGAAGCGCAGCGGCGAGAGCATCGCCTGCCCCTGGTCGAAGGTCACCTTCTTGACGTCCACCTTGGCGACGAAGAAGAAGAGCCCCTGCTCGACGTAGGGCGCCAGCACCCCCGCGGCGCCCTCGGGGATGTTGTACTTGTTCTGGCGCAGCCACTTGTCCAGGCCGTTGGACTCCTTGGCGCTCAAGATCAAGATGTCGTACTCGCCGACCGTGAACTCCGCCTCGACCTTGACGCCCAGGTCTTCCTCTTCGGGCTCGCTCTCCTCGTCCCAGCCGCCCCCGCCCTCGTCCGACACCGCCACCATCTTGTCGTAGTAGCGATACTCCGGCTCGCAGGGGTCCATCTCCCAGTACTCGACGAGCCGGGGCGAGGCCATGCGGTCGACGTCGTCGAAGACGGAGGTGGCCAGCGTCTTGACGCTCTCCTCGCTCAGGATGACGGGCACGGGGATGACCATGGCGAAGTCGCTCGGTGGCCCCTGATAGTTGTTCTGCATCGAGAGCACCGTGCGGGTGCCCTCGCGCATCATGACGACCTGCGTGGCGTTGTTGAAGAGCTTGCCTTCGGCGCCCGAGACGTAGAAGCCGCAGAAGGCCTCGGCGGGGAGCGGGGTCAGGGAGGCCGCTGCGGCGAAGGCGAGGGCGCCGGTCAGGGTGGAGAGTCGTGTGGGGTGCATCGCGTGCTCCTGTGTCGGGACCATGGCGCGATCATGGTCGGAGGGCCGAGGGGCTGTCAACAGGCGCGTCTGGCCGGGGGCGCGGAAATGGACTACAAGGAGGCGGCGCGCTCGGCGGAGGTCGGGCGGCGCGGACGTGGGCGAGGGTGCCGGGGCGCGAGGCGAGGTGGCGATGTCGTCGTGTAAGTTGTTGGAAGGGCTCATGTTTTCAAGGGCTTGTGTGTGGCTGGTGCTGTGCGCGTCGTGGATCGGGGCGTTGGCGTCTTGCGCGACGACGGGGTCGGAGACTCCGGGCGAGCAGGGCGAGCAGGCTCGGGCCTGGGGCAAGCCGGGCAGGGCGCCGACGCTGGAGGTGCGGCCTGAGGGTGAGGGCGCGGGTCAGGTGAGCCCTGATCCGGTGCTGGTGATCCTCGGCGAGGAGCTGGAGCGCCACATGAAGGTGCTGGGGGGGGAGGCCAGCCCGAAGGCCTACTTCATCAGCTACACGGTGGTGGACGTGGTGGGGACGTCGGTGGAGGGGTCGCTCGGCGCGCTGGTGCGCGATCAGGTCAGCCGCTCGCGGTGGCTGGATGTGGAGGTGCGGGTCGGGGATTACAAGCTCGACAACACGAACCGGAACCGCGGCGGCGGGGGCGGCTTCGCCTCTCGGCGGATCGGGCTGGACGAGGACCCGGTGGCGCTGCGCGAGGCGCTCTGGCTGGTGACGGAGCAGACGTGGCGCTCGGCCTCGGAGGCCTTCATCCGGGTGCAGACCAACGAGCGGGTCAGCGTCGAGGAGGAGGACGACTCGGGGGCCTTCTCCAAGGTCGAGCCGGTCACCTTCATCGAGCCGCTGGCGCCGCTTGAGGTGGACAGGGCCGCGTGGGTCGATCAGGTCAAGGGCTGGTCGGCGCCCTTCCGCGCCCAGCCGTCGATCCTGGCCTCGCAGGTCGTGCTGCGGGCCAGCGAGACGCGGACCTTCATGGCGACCAGCGAGGGGACGCGGCTGCAGCTTGGCGACAGGCGGGTCAACATGATCGTCCAGGCCAGCGCGCTGGCCGACGACGGCATGGAGCTGTCCCGTCACGAGAGCGCGTTTGCGCGAGAGCCGGGCGGGCTGCCCGAGAGCGCCGAGATCGAGGCCACGATCGCGAAGGTGATCGACGATCTCATTGCGCTGCGCGGCGCGCCGGTGGTCGAGCCCTGGGTTGGCCCGGTGATCCTCTCGGGGCGGGCCGCCGGGGTCTTCTTCCATGAGATCTTCGGGCACCGTGTCGAGGGCCACCGGCAGCGGGACGAGCGCTCGGGGCAGACCTTCACCAGCGATCTGGGCCAGGGGGTGCTGCCGGACTTCCTGTCGGTCACCGACGACCCGACCATCACCACCTACGAGGGCCAGGCGCTCTCGGGTCATTACCGCTTTGACGACGAGGGGGTCCCTGCCCAGCGGGTCGCGCTGATCGAGGACGGGGTGCTGGGCGGCTTCTTGACCTCCCGGCTGCCGCTCAAGTCCGTCCAGGCCTCCAACGGCCACGGGCGCCGGCAGATCGGCAGGCCGGCGGTCGCCCGCCAGGGCAACCTGATGGTCACGCCCTCGATGACGGTCAGCCACGACGGCCTCAGGAGGCTCTTGATCGAGGAGCTCAAGCGCCAGGGCAAGCCCTTCGGCTACCTCTTCGACGACATCTCGGGCGGCTTCACCAACACCCAGCGCTACGGCCCCCAGGCCTTCAAGGTCACCCCCGTGATGGTCCTGCGGGTCTTCGCCGACGGTCGCCCGGACGAGCTGGTTCGGGGCGTGGACATCGCCGGCACGCCCAAGACGGTCTTCCAGAAGATCATCGCGGCGGCGGACGACTACGCGGTCTTCAACGGCTACTGCGGGGCCGAGTCCGGCTGGGTGCCGGTCAGCGCCATGAGCCCGAGCCTGCTCTTGTCCGAGGTCGAGATCGAGAAGAAGGCCAGATCCAACGAGAAAGGGCCGATCCTGCCGGCCCCCGAGCTGCCCACGGAGGCCCGCTGATGCAACCCGCTAGATCCTGGTCGTCGCCGTCGGCCCTCTCGGCCCTCCTGCTGCTGGCCTGCACACTGCCCGCGGGCGCCGCGAGCGCCGGCATCTCCTTCGCCGATCCGGTCTTCGCGGCCATGCAGGCCGAGCTTGGCCGCGCCTCCTCGGGGCTCCAGTTCGAGGGCGCCGCGCGCCCCTACAGGATCGCCTGCACGGTGCTGGACGCCTCCATCGTCGAGGTGCGGGCGCAGGCCGGCGCCATCGTCGGCGCCGACCAGGATCAGCGCCGCGTGATCGACGTCGATGTCCGGGTCGGGGGTTACGACTTCGACAACTCCAACTTCGACAGCTACGGCGGCGGCTTCGGCCACGGCGAGAGCGCCATCCCCATCGAGGACGACCCCGCGGCGCTCCAGCGGGCCATCTGGCTCATCACCGACGAGGCCTACAAGGACGCCCTGCGCTCGATGAGCAGCAAGGAGGCCTTCCTGCGCAACCGCCCCAAGGCCGCCGTCGAGGATCTGCTGGCCGATTACACCCGGATCAGCCCGGTCGTGGTCGTCCAGCCCACGCGCGCGCTCGACGCCGATCTCAAGGAGGTCGAGGCGCTGGTGCGGGATCTGGCCCGGCTGCTGCGCGACAACCCCGATCTGACCCACACCGGCGTCGTGATCACCGCTGGCCTCGTGCGGCGCCGCCACCTCGACACTGAGGGCAGCCGCGCCGACACCACCGAGACCTCCGTGCGGCTGGTGGCCTCGGCCAGCGCCATGGCCGACGACGGCACCACCCTCATCGACGCGGTCGACTTCGTGGCCCCCTCGATGGCGACCCTCCCCCCGAGGGCCGACCTGGAGGCCGCCGTCAAGGCCCTGGCCGCGCGCGTCGCCGCCCTGCGCGTCGCCCCCGTGATGGAGGATTACGACGGCCCCGTGCTCTTCGAGGGCGCCGCCGCCGCCCAGGTGATGCGCCACTTCCTGGCCTCGAACCTCTCCGGCACGCCCGCGCCCGTGTCCTCCGCTGCCAGCGGCGGCGGCGGGGAGCCGACCTTCGCCCGCAAGATGAACCGCCCCGTGATGCCCAAGGGCTGGAGCGTCGTCGACGACCCGGCGCTGACCGAAGAGGCCGGGATCGCCCTGCTCGGGCACTACAAGATCGACCACGAGGGCGTCGAGCCCCGCCGTGTCGAGCTGATCAAGGACGGGCGGCTCGTGGCCCAGCTCGCCTCCCGCATCCCCTCCAAGCACCAGAAGGCCTCCGACGGCCACGGCCGGGCGCCCCTCCAGTCCCGGATCGTCGGCCACCCCGGCAACCTCGTCATCCAGAGCCCGCAGGGCAGCGCCCCGGCGGCGCTGGGCAAGGCGCTGCTCAAGCTGGCCAACGACGAAGGCTACGACAAGGCCCTCATCGTCCGCCGCCTGGCCGACGACGCCCTCTTCGTCACCGGCGCCCACCTCGGCTCTCCGATGGCCTCCATGGGCGACTTCCCCCGGCCCACCTGGGCCGTCATGGTCGACGCCAAAGGGCAGGAGACGCTGGTGCGCGGCGCGTCCCTGAGCCACGTCATCCTGCGCAACCTGCGCGACATCGCCGCGGCCAGCCGGGAGCCGGTCGTCTTCAACTACCTCAGCTCCGGGGTCGAGTCGGGGGCCTCCTACCACAGCGCCAGCGGCGACCCGCTGCGCGCGGTGCCGACCTCGATCGTCACGCCCGCCTTCATCCTGCCCCACGTCGAGGTCGGCCCCGACAAGGGCGAGGCCCGCAACCCGCCCCTGGTCCCTCGCCCGGAGCGCCGATAAAGCCTCGACGGCCCGAAAACCCGAGCGCCTGCGCCATGATGACCCGGACCCCCATGCCCGCCCTGGGCCTCGGCACCTACAAGCTCACCGGCGAGGCCTGCCGTCGCGCCGTGGCCGAGGCGCTGGCGCTGGGCTATCGCCACATCGACACGGCCCGCTTCTACGGCAACGAGGCCGAGATCGGGGCCGCCATCCGCCAGTCCGGCCTCCCGCGCGGCGACCTCTTCATCACCACCAAGGTCTGGCGCACGGAGCTGGCCCCCGACCGCCTGCGCGCCTCCCTGACCGGCAGCCTCGCCGATCTCGGCCTCGACCACGTCGACCTGCTGATGATCCACTGGGCCGACCCCGAGGTCCCGATGGCCGACACCCTCGGCGCCATGATCGATCTCGTGGCCAAGGGGCGCGTGGGCGCCATCGGCGTGAGCAACTTCACCCCGGCGCTGCTGGCCGAGGCCCGCCAGCACGCCCCCATCGCCTGCAACCAGGTCGAATACCACCCCTTCCTGGCCCAGACCCCGCTGCTGGCCGCCTGCCGCGCCTCGAACACCACCCTGGCCGCCTACTGCCCCCTGGCCCGCGGCCTCGTCAGCCAGGACCCGACCCTGATCGCCCTGGCCCGCGCCCACGGCAGGACCCCCGCCCAGATCGCCCTGGCGTGGCTCCTCCACCAGCCCGGCGTCGCCGCCCTCCCCAAGGGGACGTCCCACGCGCATCTCATTGAGAATATTGATGTTTTATCGTTGAAGCTCGACGCTGAAGAGATCGCCGCCATCGACGGGCTCGCCCGCGGCCAGCGCCTCGTCAATCCCCCCTGGGCGCCGATCTGGGGTTGATCCGACGCAGCCCCGGCCATCGAAAAGGACGGCTTGCCGCCGGCGTGGGCTGATACCAGACCACAGCCGAGAGACTCACTTTGTGGGCGGTCCAGGCGGCGCCCTGAGCCTTTGCCATCACTGGGCGGTGCGGTGCACCAGCCTCGCTCAGGCCCATGCCCAGGCCATCCCCCTGTCCTCGCCCACAAAGCAAGCCCTTCGTCTGTGGTCTGGTATGATCCCATCGCCTTGGTCTGGCCTCATCGGGGTTCTTGCGCGTCCCCTGGGCGCCCGCGTGGGGCTGGATCGCCTCGCGGGGCGGCCTGTCCTTGCGCGGCTATGCGGGCTTGAGGAGGGCGGGCGAGGCTCGCGTTGTGGGCGGCGAGGAGTTGGCGGCGCTACTCGTCGATCAGGGCGCGCAGGGCGTTCTGGAGGGCGGCGACGCGCTGCTCCAGCGCAATGTTGCGCAGCTCCAGGGCCTGCCGCTCAAGGAGGAGCGCGCTCCAGGCCTCCTGGTCGGCCACCATCGGCCCGGCGGTCTCCGTCGTGGAGGGCGCCGCGGCGCGAGGGGCCGGCGCCGGGGCCTTCGCGGGCGCGGCGGTGACGGGCGCGGCCTTGGGGGCGGAGGTCGGCTGGACCAGCGTGCCCGCGCCGCAGCCGCCCCCGCTGTAGCTGCCGATCGAGGTGGGGGACTCGACGGGGGCGGGCGAGTCGTCTTCGGCCGCGCCGGCGATGAGCTGGGAGAGCGTCAGAGCGCGCGGGCCCTCCGAAGGG
>SYOX01000357.1 GCA_005804885.1 Pseudomonadota bacterium | reverse complement strand
CCGCGCCGCGTCGAGCAGCGCCCGGTCGCGCTCCAGCTGCGCCGCCAGCGCGCCGCGGTCCAGCGCCGCGCCGAGCCGCTCGCGCAGGCTGGCGCAGGCCGCCAGCTCCGTGGCCTCTTCGAGCCGATGCCCCTCGGCCTGCTTGCGGGCGCTCTCCCTGGCGGCGCGCAGCGCCTCGATCTTCTGCCTCTTTCGCTTGAGGGTGGCCTCGCTGGGCAGCGACCCCTCGCGGGTGGCCGGCCTGGGGTGCTCCGCGGCGCCGCACACGGGGCAGGGCTCGCCGGCCACGAGGCGAGCGGCCAGGATGGCGGCCTGCGCGTCGAACCAGGCCGACTCGATCAGCGACAGCTCAAGGATCTCCTGGGCGCACTCCTCCTCGATCTCCGCGAAGCGCGCCTCGGCCTCGGCCAGCGCCCGCCCGGCCTCGGCCAGCCGCGCCGCGGCGGCGTCGAGCCGGTCCAGCGCCTCGACGCCCTGGGCGGCCCGATCGACCGCCTCGGACAGCTCGGCCGCCAGAGCGGCCGAGGCCGCGTCCTGCGCTCTCGCGCGCTCCAAGGCCCCGGCGGCGAGCCGCTGCGCGTCGAGGTGCGCGGCGGTGTCCTGCCGCTCGGCGTCGAGCGCGCCGAGGCGCGCGTCCAGCTCGCCAAGCAGGCCGAGGGCCTCCTCCAGCTCGTGGACCCGCTCCCGGAGCTGCACCAGCTCGTTGAGCCGCCCCTGCCGCTGGAGGCGCTCGGGCTCGGCGCGCCGCAGGCGCTCCAGCCCGCCCTCGGCCTCCTTGCAGAGGGCCTCGGCGCGCCGTGCGGCCGCCGAGAGGGCGTCGAGCTGCGTCTCCGCCTGAGCCTGGCGCAGGGCCGTCAGCGCGGCCTGCTCCTCGGCGGGGTGGGCGGCGGCGGCAGCCCGAGCCCGGCTCAACTCGATCCGGTGCGCTTCGATAACCGGGCGCCGTTGCTGGAGATTCAGGAGGTCGGCCTCGCGCTCGTCGCGCTGGCGCAGCGCCTCCTGGATGGCGCGGCCCTCCGCCAGCGCCCGGCGCGCGGCGGCGGCGGCGGCGTCGAGATCCAGGCGGCGGGCCTCCAGCGCGACGATGTCGCGCCGCGCGTCGATGAGCAGGTGCTCCAGATCCCGGCCCGCGCTGACGCCGGCCGACTCAAGGATGATATGGCGCTGGTCGCGCAGCGTCTCCAGCCTGCGGGTGATCTTGCGCGAGTTGCCCTTGAGCTGCTCCTCGATCCGACGGTAGATCTCGGTCTGGAAGAGGGTCTCCATGATGGCCTGCCGATCCGCCGAGCGGGCCGTCAACAAGCGCCTGAACTGACCCTGGGGCAGGATGACCACCTGCCTGAACTGATCGGCCCGGAAGCCGAGCAGCTCCTCGACGGCCTGGGTCACCTTGTTCCACTGGTGGGCCACCACCGAGCCCTCATCCTCGACCCCCTCGGCCTGCGTGCGCCGCCACATCGTGGCCGTGGACCGCAGCACCGTCGTGCCCTCGCCTCGCCGCTTCGGGCGCTCCTGCTCGGGCACGCGCGCGACCCGGTAGCGCTCGGCCCCGATGGAGAAGTCCAGCGTGACCTCGGTGAGCGCCTCGGGATCGGCGTGGTCGCTGCGCATCATCGTCGGCGGGCGGTCGTCCCCCGAGGCCTCGCCGTAGAGCGCGAAGCAGATCCCGTCGAGGATGGTGGACTTGCCCGCCCCCGTGGGGCCGTGGATGAGGAAGCGCGGGTGGGCGCCGAGCGCCGAGAAGTCGATGATCTCCTCGGCGGCGTAAGGACCAAAGGCCCTCATCACGAGCCGCTCGGGCCTCAAGGGCTCACCTCCCGGTCCTCGCGATCGAGGCCCTCGACCAGCGCGGCCATCGCCAGCTCCTGATCCTCGGTGAGCGGAGCGCCGGTGACTTCGTTGAAGAAGTCCTTGAAGAGATCCAGGTGGGTCCGCTTTCGGTGATCGGTCGGAGGGTTGATCGCCCCGGGCAGATCCAGCGCAAGCCGCTCGATATGGAGGATGTTCGGGTAGATCTCGCGCAGGCGGCCGATGGGGTCGAGCACCGCCCCGTCGTCGTAGAGCACCGCCGCGACGAAGTCCTCTCTCCTCTTGCCGTCGTCGTTCGCCAGCAGATCCGACAGGTGCCCGCGCACCTTGCGCACCTCGCGCCGGGGCGAGAGCGGCACCGCGTCGATCGTCACCCGCCCGAGCGCGTCCATCTCCACGACGCTGACCGCCTTGATCTCCTCGGCCTCGCCGAAGGAGTACTTCAGCGGCGATCCGGGGTAGTGAATCCGCCCGTCGATCACCTGGGGCGTGTGCAGGTGCCCGAGCGCGACGTAATCGAAGCCCGCCAGCTTCGAAGACTCGATCGCGCTCGTGCCCGGGAAGGCCCCCAGCGGCCGCTCCGAGTCCGAGGTCCGCGCGCCGACCACCGTGGCGTGCGCCATGAGCACCGACCGCTCCCCGCGCGGCTGGCGCGCCCTGGCCTGCTCGATGAGCGCCTCCATCGCCCGGGCGTGGTTGTGGACGGTGTCGTCGCCGAGGTGCTCGCGCACCTGCGGCGGATCGGCGAAGGGCAGCATGTGGATGTGGACCCGCCCGTAGGCGTCGTCCAGCACCAGCGGGCGCCGCTGGCTCGACAGGTTGCAGGAGACGTGCAGCCCGTGGCTCTCAAAGAGCCTGGCCCCGAAGCCGAGGCGGTCGGGGCTGTCGTGGTTGCCCGCGATCATCGCCACGGGCACCCTCAGCTCCGTCAGCTTGCTCAAGACCTCGTCGAGCAGGACCACCGCGTCCGGCGGCGGCACCGCCCTGTCGTAGATGTCCCCCGCGATCAACACCGCGTCGGGCCGCACGTCCCTGACCAGATCCAGGAACTGCCGCAGCACATGATCCTGATCGTCCGTCAGGTGCACGCCGTGGAAGATGCGCCCGAGGTGCCAGTCTGCAGTGTGGATGAATCTCATCGGTGGTAGAACTCTTCCCCGCGTGGTGGGCCCATGACCCCTCTTCGACGCCCCGGAGTGTATGAAACACTTGAACGCATGTCAAGCCGTCTGTTGGCCGCGACGCCCTGTCTCCTGGGCCCTGTGTGCCCTCGCCCTGTTCCTCGTGGGCTGCCCCTCGCGCTCGGGGACCCAGCACGGCCGGGGCGAGCAGACCGTCCACGCGCGCGGCGCGCTGCCCGGGGCCAGGGCCTTCGTCATCGAGCGCGCCGATCAGCTCCTGCGCGGCGCCGCCGCCGAGGGCAGGGTGGGGGATCTGCGCCTGTCCAACGGCGAGGTGATCGTGATCGTGGGGGCCGCGGGGCACCAGAGCGGCTTTGGCGCCTCGGGCGGGACGATCCTCGACGCGGGGCTGGCCGGGCGCGGCGTGGACGGTCTCCAGCAGGTGCTCCTCTTCCTGGATCGCACCTGGCCCCGGCAGGCCAGCTACGGCGAGGTCAAGATCGTCGAGGCGGGCGGGCCGGGCCTCGGGGCGGTGATCGAGGTCGTCGGGCAGGACACCGGCGATCCTGACGTGGCGGTGACGACGCGCTACGCGCTGCCGGCCACGGGCGCGGCGCTGACGATCGAGACGACGATCGAGAACCGCGGGGCGCGCGACTGGCCGGACTACGAACTCGGCGACGCCCTCCAGTGGGGGGCGTCGAGGCCCTTCGCGCCGGGCCTGGGCTCGAAGCTCAAGGGCGAGCGGCCCTCGCTGGAGTGGATCGCGGCCGAAGCCGAGGGCGTCAGCTACGCCTACGTCGGGGAGGGGGGGGTGATGTCCTCGATTCACGGCGGCGGCTGGAGCGATCTGGACGTCAAGGTCGCGCAATTACACCCGAAATCCAAGGTGACCTACACCCGGCGGTTGATCGTCGGCGCGGGCTCGGTCGGCGATCTCGTCGGCCCCGTCATGGAGCAGCTCGGCCGGGCCGTGGCGCCCTTCGAGGTCGTCGTCGTCGAGCGCGGCGGCGGGCCGGTCGAGGGCGCGTGGGTCGAGATCCAGAGCGAGGACGGGCGCCCCTTCGCGCGCTTCGCGGCCGACGCCCGGGGCGTCGTCTCGGGCGTCCTGCCCGCCGGGGAGGACTTCAAGGCGCTCGCCCTCGCCAGAGGCCGGGGGGCCATCGGCGATCCCGCCCCGCTGAAGCCCGGCGGCGAGAGGCTGACCCTTGAGGTGACCCAGGCCGGGCGCCTCACCTTCGCCATCGTCGACGGGGAGGGCGCGGCGCTGCCGGGCAAGGTCATCCTGGAGGGCCTCGACGGGACCCCGGATCCAGACCTCGGGCCTGCGCACCACGCCCGCGCGGGCGGCAACCGCCTGTCGACGATCACGGGCCTGGGCCATGCGGCCCTGGCGCCCGGCCGCTACGCGGCGACCGCGGCGCGCGGGCCTGAGTACGATCTGGATCGACAGGAGATCGTCGTCGAGGCCGGCCAGGAGACCCGCGCCCGCTTCGCGCTGCGCCGCTCGATCGACACGCGCGGCTGGCTGGCCGCCGATCTGCACCAGCACTCGGCCCGCTCGACCGACTCCCCGGTCCCCCTCGACGAGCGCGTGATCAGCAACATCGTCGAGGGCGTCGAGATCCTCGGCAGCTCCGATCACAACGTCGTGACCGATTACGGCCCGACCATCGCCGCCCTCGGCGCCGGGCGGTGGCTGGCGACCCTCGTGGGCGACGAGGTGACGACCGCGTCTCTCGGGCACTTCAACGCCTTCCCGCTCGTCCACCGCCCGGAGCTGACCGCCGGGGGCGCGCTGGCGCCCGGCGACAAGACCCCGGCGGCGATCTTCGAGGCGCTGCGCGCGCTTGAACCCGAGCAGAAGATCATCCAGATCAACCACCCTCGCACGCGCGACAGCGGCTACTTCAACGCGATGGGCCTGGCCAGAGGCGGCGTCGAGGCCAGCGACCCGCGGATGAGCTGGGGCTTTGACGCCATCGAGGTCTTCAGCGGCGGCCGCGTCGACGACGCCATGATCGTGATGGAGGACTGGTTCTTGATGCTCAACAAGGGCGGCCTCTTCGTCGCGACGGGCAACAGCGACACCCACCTTGTCGCCGGCGACGAGCCCGGCTACGCCCGCACCATGATCCACGTCGGCGTCGACTCGCCCGAGGCCCTGTCGCCCGCCGCCATCGTCGACGCCCTGCTCCACCGCAAGGCCGTGGTCACCAACGGGCCGATGATCGACGCCTCCCTCGACGGCGCGCCGATCGGCGGCTTCGTCGCGCCAGCGCCGGGGCGGCGCGGCGTCCTGAAGGTCAAGGTCCAGGCGGCCCGCTGGATCGACGTGGAGGCCGTCGAGGTCATCTCCGACAAGGGCGTCATCAAGCGCTGGGAGGGGCTGTCGGGGGATCAGGCGCCGATCAGGCTCGACGCCGCGCTGGAGGTGCCCATCGGAGAGCCCGGCTGGTTCGTCGTCCGGGCGACCGGCGCGCGACCGCTGAAGCCCGTCGCGGGCAGCCATGCCAGCGCGCTGGCCTTCACCAACCCGATCTGGATCGGGGCGCTCGTCGACGCGCCCCCCAATCCTTGAGCCTCGCGGATCAGAAGAAGCCCAGCTCCAGCCGGGCGGCCTCGCTCATCAACTCCGGGCTCCAGGGCGGATCCCAGACCAGCTCCACCGAGGCGCCGCGGACCCCCGCCACCGAGCGGACCTTCTCCTCGACCTCGCCGGGCAGCGAGCCGGCCACCGGGCAGGCCGGGGAGGTCAGCGTCATGCGCACGAGCGCCGCGCCCGCGTCGTCCAGCGTCACCTCGTAGACCAGCCCCAGCTCATAGATGTTGACCGGGATCTCGGGGTCGTAGATCGTCCTGATGATGTCGACGATGCCAGCCTCGATGATCTCCTTGGAGAGGCCACCGGCCGCCGCCTCGGACCCGGCGTCGAGCTTGTCGGTCGCGCCCACGACGCCATGGGTGATGATCGCGATGTCGACGCCATCCACGACCTTGTCCTTCCTTTCCGCGACCTTGTCAGCTGTGTTCATCCTCGCCTCGCCTGATCTTCCCCGCCTCGCGCTGAGCCTTGCAGGGCCGAGCGCCTGTTAAAGTAGACCGCCGCGGTCCATTTTTCAAGGCGCGCCCTGATGGGCGGCGCACTATGGATCGGCGAGCCCGAAAGGCGCAAGGGTCCCCTCGGGCAAGGTTAGCCAGGGGGAGGCGACGAAGCCGTGGTAGTTGGACCAGTCCCACCGGGCCTCGATGTCGAAGCCCGGCACGTGGCGCGCGACGACGCGCACGAGCATGGGTCGCCCGGCGTGCTCGCCCATGAGGGCGGCGGCCTCGGCGGGGAGGCGGGGCAGGGCGGCCTCGGTGGCCTCGGTGGTGGCGCTCCAGATCGGCTCGCCGACCTGATCGCCCTCGTCGGGGGCGATGAAGAGATCGTAGAGCGTTGCCCCGTCGGCGGCCTCCCAGGCGATGATCCCCTCGCCGGGGCGAACCTCGGGCAACAGGAGGCTCGGGGTGGGGGCCTTGAGGCCGATCTCCGAGGCCGCCTCGGGCAGGGGCATGTCGGTGGCGAAGGCCGCGTGGCGGACCGGCCCCATCGGGCTGCTCAGATCCCAGGTGGCGACCAGATCGCAGCGCGCGCCGAGCGGGTCGACCTGAGGCAGCAGAGTCATGGAGAGCGTCTGGCCGTCGAAGGACTCAAGCCCGGCGCGCCCGACGAGGGTCATGGGGCCGCTGGCCCCGGCGCAGGTCAGCGAGGCCTCCAGGCCAGAGAGCGGGCGATCGATGGGGGTGGGGCCGCCGTCGAGGCGAACGGCTATCCGGCGCTCGGGGGCGATCAGCAGGGGCCGCTGGGAGGAGGCGCCCTCGGCGCCCAGCGAGAGGCTGAAGGGCGGGGCGTGGAGCGCGGGCGATCCGGGCGCGGGCGGGGGGCTGATGGCGGACAGGGTGCGGGGTCCGACGGGCAGGTTCAGCGTGATGGGGATCTGCTGGCTGCCGCCGAAGACGCGCACCGGGATGACGACGCCGGTGTCGACGCTCAAGAACACCACGCGATCGACGGGATCGATCTGGGGCAGGGTCAGCAGCAGCGCGAGGGGCGCCTCGGCGGGCGTCTGCCTTGGCGCCCGGCTTCGAAGGCGCGCCGTGAACTGGGTCAGGGTGCCCGCGTCGAGGGTCCAGGCCGTATGACCGGCGGCGACGGCCGTGATAGGGTGGATCTCGTCTGAGGGGAGGTCGCTGAGGCGAAAGGCGCCCTGGGCGCTGGTGGAGGCGTGGCGGTCCCCGACGATCACCACGGCCCCCTGGATGGGGCGGTCGTTCGTGTCGGTGATGACGCCCGTGATGATGCGCGTCGGTTCGACAGGATCAAGGCAGGACAAAAGCGCAACAATGAGGTACAGAGCGGCCAGGGATCGCGTCGCGCGGTGGGAAGGTTTCTTGACGTTGAGCCGTTGATCGGGGTCCATGGTTTGTGTCTTTGGTCGGTGTCTGGGCGCTTCGCGCGGCGTCGCCGCAGTCTAGCACAGACACGCGCGGGTGGAAGGGTAGGCCTTTGGGCGTGGGCGAGGGGCCACAGGAGCGGGGACGGGCGTCATGTGGAAGGTCTTGATCGCGGAGGAACAGGATGATCTGGCGCCGGCGCTGGTGAGCCTCTGCGGGGAGCTTGGGGCGCAGGTGGTTCGGGCGACGGACGGTCGCAGCGCGCTGCGTGCCTTTGAGACGGGGGGGTTCAGGATCTGCTTCCTCGACGCGCTGCTGCCGGGTCTGGACGGCTTCGAGGTCTGCAAGGCGATCAAGAAGAGCGCCGAGGGGTCGGCGATCCCGGTGGTGATGACCAGCGACATCTTCGCCGACAGGGAGATGGTCGAGCAGGACATGAGCGAGAGCGGCGCGGACGAGTTCCTCGCTCGCCCCGCTGACCCGCGCACGCTGGCCCGGCTCCTGGTGGCGCTGCTGCCGGAGCTGGTGGGTCGGCTGGGCGACGGCGCCAGCAACCCGCTCAGCGATCCTGGGCCAGACTCTGACGACCCGGGCTCGTTCCCGGGAGATGTGGGCCTCTCGACCGCGCGGGATATGGATTCCCGCAAGGTCCGAAAGGGGGCGAAGGTCCTTATCGTCGAGGATCAGGAGGATCTGAACTACATCTACCGCGGCTTCGTCAGCGCGCTGGGCCTGGAGGCCATCGGGGCCTTTGACGGCGACGAGGCGCTGGCCCTCTTCAAGGGCAACGACCCCGATATGTGTCTGGTCGATCTCCTGCTGCCGGGCATCAACGGATTCGAGGTCTGCCGCAGGATCAAGTCCCACGCGGGCAGCCGCCGCGTCCCTGTGGTCGTCATGAGCGCCGTCTACCGCAATGTCAGCCACCTGGAGCGCGATCTTCAGCGCTACGGCGCCGACGACTTCATCCACAAGCCCTTCTCCATGGACGCCCTCCACGAGATGCTGATCAACTACCTGCCCGAGCAGGAGGATCACGTCTCGACCTCGTCGGCGCCGATCCCCACGGTGGCCCTGGAGACCAGGGAGGCCCACCGGCTTCACCTGGACTCCTCTCTGCCCGAGGAGGGCGACCTGTCGAAGGTCGACTTCTGCGCGCTGCTCTTTCGCCTGCGCGCTGGTCGGCGCACTGGCCGCCTGACGGTGCGCCGCGACGAGGTCCGTCGAGCCATCGACTTCGTGGAGGGTTGCCCGGTGCGGGCCGAGAGCAACTCCAACGACGACACGCTGGGGACGATCCTGGCCAAGCGCGGCCTGCTCGACCTCGACGCCGTCAATGACGTCGTCCTGGACGGGGAGTTCTCCGGCAACCTCGGCTCCGAGCTGGTCCGACGGGGCCTGATCACCGAGGAGGAGCTCGACGTGGCGCTCATCGAGCAGTCGCGCCAGATCATCCTGGTCTGCTTCGCGCTGACCCGCGGCGCCTTCTCCTTCAAGGAGGTCGCCGCCGACCCCAAGGTCCGCCAGATCGACTTCAACCCCTTGCAGTTCATCCGGGACGGGATCGCGCGCACCACCTCGGCCAACCAGCTCGCCGAGCTGATGCAGGGCGACGTCCACCGCTACGCCACCCCCACCTCGTACTACACCAGCTCCTTCTCGACCTTCCCGGCCAACGACAAGGAGCGCCTCTTCATGGCCTCGATGGACGGCCGCCGCACGCTCTCGGAGCTCTTGCAGCTGCGCACCCTCGACGTCACCGCCGCGCTGGGGCTCGTCTGGGCCCTTTACCAGAGTCGGATGATACTCTTCTCCGAGGTGCCCGGCGACTCGCTCAGCCGGCCCGTGCGCAGCGCCGGCCAGTTCCCCTCCCTGGCCAAAGAGGCCGCGGAGGCCGAGCCGGCCAGAGATCCCCTCTCGGTCTGGGCGCAGATCTTCGGCACCCCCTGAGGTCGCTCAGGGGCGGCAGGTGTCCGGGACGCGCAGGCCCAGGCGCGCGTCTCGCCCGACCTCCTCGCGCAGCCGCTCGACCGCAGGGCAGAAGTAGGGGTCGAGGTCCACGGCCTTCTGGAGGCGGGCGTGGTAGACCCGCGTGTCTCGGCGCGCGCGGGCCACTCTGGCCCGGTGGTACCAGGCCGGGGCGTAGCTGAGGGCCGCGGCCGTCAGCTCCTGCTGGACGGTGCTGTGGGTGATGTTGTGCTGCGCCTCGTAGGACAGGGCGAGGATGGTGTGGGCCTCGGCCAGCGGCTCCTCGGCGGCGCCTCGCTGGCGCAGCAGGCGCAGCCCGGCGCTGGCCGTGGCGATGGCGCGGCCAGGATCGCCCGAGAGGCGATGGTACTCGGCCAGCGCGATCGCCGCGCGCGGCCCCCAGGTCGCCTCCTTGAGCGCGAGATCGATGTGGGGCCTGGCCTCGGCTCTCCGATCGAGGGCCATCAGGCTCCAGGCCATGCTCAGGTGGATCTCGGCGTCGTTCGGCTCGATCTCCAGCGCCTTCTTGAAGTAGCCGATGGCCCGCTCGTGGCGGTGGCGGCGGAACTCATGGAAGCCCTGAAGGGCCAGCAGCGACTTGTCCTGCGGGTCGTCGTTCAGCAGCACCTTGAGCGAGGCGTCGGCCTCGTCGAAGCGCCCCAGCGCGATCTGGGCGCGGGTCACCGCGCGGCGTATCTTGCGATCATCGGGGCTCTGAAGCAGCGCCCTGCCGAGCGCCTCCAGCGCCGCGGCGGGCCTGGACTCCCGCGTCTCGATGTCGGCCAGCAGCAGGTGGGGCGGCAGGTAGGCCGGGCGAGAGGCCAGGGCCCGCTGGCACTTCTCCCGGGCCTTGTCCAGCGCGCCGAGCGCCGCGTGCGCCCGGCACAGGTCGTAGCTCGGCGGCAAGCGGAAGCGGAAGCGCCCCTCCGGGTCCAGCCGCTCGGCGCGCTCCAGGTGCGGCACCGAGTCGGCGGCCTTGCCACGGCCCAGCAAGGCCACGCCGTAGCGCCAGCTTGAGGCGGCCTGCGCCCCGCTGGCCTCCTGGCGCAGCGTCCGCATCGCGTCGTCGCGACCCTGGATCGCCCGCGCCAGCGCCAGGTCCGAGGCCGCGGCCCCGCGCGGGTCCGCGCTCATGGCCTTGTCCAGCACGCGCTCGGCCTCGACCCAGCGGCCGAGCTCCAGCAGGACCTGGCCCTTGAGCAGCATCGCCTCACCGTCTCGCTCGATCACCTCGGCGAGCGGCTCAAGGGCCTTGTCCGGGCGACCGCCCAGCATGGCCGCCCCCGCCCTGAGCCCCCGGGACCTCGGCCGCTCGCCGAAGCGCCCCTGCGCCTCGCCGAGCGCCGCCTGGGCCTCTTCGAGCCTGTCGGCCTCGAGCAGCACCGCCACGCGCGAGAGCGCCGCGTCGGCGAAGGCCGGATCGAGCCTGCGGGCCTCATCCAGAGAGGCCAGCGCCACGTCCAGCGCCCCGACACGCTGGTGGTAGCGGGCCATGGCGTGGTGCGCGCGGGCCTTCTCGCGCGGGCTCATCGTCTGGGTCATGTGGCTGATCAGCCGGCTCAGGTCGACCTTGGCCTTCTCCAGATCGTCGCCGCGCTCGATCTCGAAGAGCGCCCGCTCGACGATCGCCTCGGCGTGCTCGCTCGACAGCCGCGAGGTGATCTCGTCGTAGCGCAGCCTGGCCTTGTCGTCCTTGCGCGTCGCATACCAACGGGCCAGCGCCAGCCGCGACTCGATGTGCTGCGTGTCCAGCCCACGGGCCTCCTCGAAGCGCTCCCGCGCCTCCTCATCCTTGCCCTGCCCCAGCATCGCCTCGCCGAGCAGGTAGGTCACCTCGATGGAGCCGGGGTGATGGGGGCGGTGCCGGTTGAGCAGCTCGGCGGCCTCGTCGAACTTGCCCCCCTGGAGCAGCAGCCGCGAGCGGGCCGAGATCGCGTCCAGGTCGTCGGCGCCCTGGCTGCCTTCCAGCTCGGCGAGCATCAGGGCGGCGCTCGGGGTGGTCTCCAGGCCGTAGCGGGTCTCAAGGATGGCGTGGGCGCGGGCGAGCCGGGCGCGGGCCGCCAGGCGCCGCCTCGCGTGGCCCTCGACGCCGATCAGCTCCAGGTAGCCGTCTGCGGCGTCGGTGACCACCCCGGAGACGGGCCCCTGCGCCGCCACGGCGGACTGGAGGTGCGCGGCGGCGTCCTTGTAGCCCGTGAAGGTGTCCAGGCTCTCCTGCTGGCGCGCGCTGGCCATGTCGGCGTCGATCGCGGCGACCAGCGCCCTGTAATGCAAGGCGGGGTAGACGAAGAGCAGCCCCACCACCAGGCTGATCAGCAGCAGCGCCGCCAGCAGGGTCGACAGCAGCAAGGTCGCGCCGCCGCGCTGCGGCGCGCCCTCCTCCTGCTTCAGACTGTCGGTGTCGGTGGCGCGGATCTTCTGGCGGCGGGCGGCGACGTCGAGCTTGTCCATCAGATCGGGCTGCCTGAGCGGCTCCGGGGCCAGCCCGGAGGCCGGCGGCGCCAGCCCGTGCGGCAGGACGAGGGGCTTCGAGGCCGCCCGCGCCCCTCTGGGGGCAGGCGCCGCTGGCCGCGCTGCCTCACCGTCCGAGATCACCTCGGCCATCTGGTGGTGCCTGCGCCGGGCGGCGATCTGCGCCTCGGGGGGCGCGGGGCGGCCGACCGGGATATCGCGCGAGGGGCGCGCAGGCGGCGAGGGCGCCTGCCGAGGGGCCGGCGTGTTGGGCGGCGCTGGGATCGGCGTCGGGCGCGAGGGGG
>SYOX01000356.1 GCA_005804885.1 Pseudomonadota bacterium | reverse complement strand
TCGCGACGAACAGCGGGTGAAGGACCCGCCGCCGCCGCCGCCTCCTCCGCCGCCTCCGCCGCCTCCGCAGCCGGTGGCGCGGATGCAGCCGCCGCCGCCCGCGCCCCAGTACAACAGCGGGCCGATGCCGCCGCCCCCTCCGGCCCCCGTCATGGCCGCGCCCCAGCCGCCGGCCGCGGCCAGCCAGGGCCGCCTGACGCTGATCTTCAACAACCAGCGCCACCCGGTCGACAAGGACAAGTTCATCATCGGCCGCGGCTCCACGATGACCGACCTGACGATCCGCGACGGCAACATCTCGCGCAAGCACGCCGCCGTCATCCACCGCAACGGCGCCTACTACATCAAGGATCTCGACTCGACCAACGGCATCGACTACCGCGGCGAGCGCATCGACTCCAAGAAGGTCGAAGAGGGCGACATCTTCAGCATCTGCGACTACGAGCTGCGCTTCACCTACAAGTAGGCGCCCGTCCGGCGAGGGCTCCGGTCGTCGCCGGCCTGGCTCGGTCCCCCTCCCGGATGGGCTCCGAGTAGCCCAGGTTCCCCCCCCATGTTCGCCCTCCACCGCCTCGGCCCCGATCTGGCGCGCGTCACGCTTCCCAGGCCCGGGCTCGCCTTGCCCTTCGGCCAGCCGCGCGCCTCCTACGTCGTGCTCGGCGATCCGCCTTGCGTCATCGGCGCGCCCCACCCGCTGACCCACGCCGCCTTCAGGATCGCGCTGGCCGAGCTTGGCCTTGAGCCCTCCCAGATCCGCCGGGTGGTCGCGCTGGACTGGAGCCCCGATCAGATCGCGGGCGCGGGCCTCTTTACCGAGGCCGATCTCTTCGCGCTCTCGCCTGACATGGTCCAGCCGGGCGAATACGGCCCCTTCGTGCGGGGCCGCCGCCGTGCGCTGGTCCAGATCGCCGACGCGCTCTTTGAGGAGGCCAGCTGCGCCGAGGCGCTGGAGCGCGCGCCCTTCGACGCGGCGCTGGAGGGCTACTTCGGCCCGGCGCCCGAGGTGCTGGACTTCATCCCGCTGCGCGGGGATCACAGGCTGCGGCTGGCCCACCTGGAGCTGGCCGTCATCGAGGCGTCGGGGCCGTGCCCTGGGCACATGGCGCTCTTTGAGCGGGGCCAGGGCTTGCTCTTCTCCAACCGGCTGACGGTCGATCGGTCCTTCGGGGCGCCGGAGATCGAGGACGCGCGGGCGCTCTTGATGAGCCTGGAGCGGGTCTTTGATCTGGGGGCGCGGGTGCTGCTGCCTTCGCTGGGTCGAATCGACCCCGAGGCCACGTACTGTGTCCGTGTGGCCCACCGCAACCTGACGGGGGTGCTCAGCAACCTGCCCTACGCGCTGCAGGGGCCGATGACGATCCCGGAGGTCATCTTCCGGGACATGGGCTACGTGCCTCGGCACCTGGGTCGCTATGTGGAGACCTTTGAGCGCACGCGGGCGATCTTCGAGGAGCTGATGCGGACGGGGGTGGTGCTGCGGGAGGGCGCGGGGGTCTGGGCGCGCTATGGGACGGAGGCGCCGGACGCGCGGGTGTCGCGGGGTTGATCAGGTCAGGTCGGCCAGGGCGGCCGGGGGCGTGTGGGGGATGAGGAGGGCGGGCTGGCTGCGGCTGCCGTCGGGGTGGATGGCGAAGATGGCCAGGTAGGCGGTCTGCCCGGCGGGGGAGGAGGCGTCGCGGAAGCCCTCGACATTGCTGGGCAATGTGTAGCAGCGCATGGGGTTGCCGGGGAGCATGGTGCCGTCCCACAGGGCGTCGGCGATCTCGGCCGAGGGTGGGATCTGGGGTCCGAGGAAGATCTGGTAGCTCTGGGCCGGCGGGCCTTCCTTCTGGATCTGGAAGACGGCCGGCGCGGTGAAGGTGATGAAGAAGACCTGGCGCAAGGGGCGCAGCGGGGCCGGCTGTGCGGGTTGCGGGGAGGGGGCGCCGGCTCTGGGTGTGGAGGGGCGCCGCGGGTTCCAGCCGTCGTCGTCTTCGAGGGTGGGGACCATGGGATCGGGGGGCCGCTCGGGCTGTCGTGCGAGCCTGGGGGTGGAGGAGGCGTAGGGGGGAGTGCGGGGCATGTCCAGGCGGGGGATGGGGGTGGTGGGGGCCAGGGGTTGTTCGGCCTGGGCGTAGGAGGCGGGGGGCAGGGGGGCGGCGGGGGCGAATTCGAGCAGGAGGTGCTTGCGGCTGCGCGCGAAGTCGTCGGCCATGCGGACCTGGAGGTTCTGGACGGGGCGGAGGTTGCCGGCGGAGTCCTGGGAGAGGACCCAGTAGAACATGAGGGTGGCGCCGCGCAGGCGGTAGTTGTCGATGATGGTGTCGAGGGTGTCGCCGATGACGAAGTGGTCGACGCTGTCGCCGTAGGAGCCGCTCCAGAGGCTGCTCATGGAGCGGTCGCGGATGTGTCGGATGGATTGGGAGCGGAAGACGTGGTAGCCGACGGCGCCCCGGTCGTAGGTCCAGGTGACGGAGAAGGCGAAGCCCTGCGGGGTGTTGCCGCGGACGAAGAGGGCCTCGGTGGGCCTGTTGTCGTTGGGTGGGGGCAGGGGGGCTCCGAACTGGAGCCGCCTGGGGGAGTGGAAGATCGGCATGGCGGGGTCCCCTCCGTGAAGGTCAACAAGATCCCGGTCGTGCTGGCCGAGGTCAGCGGTGTTTGGCGAGGACAAGTTATGGCCCTTGGCGCCGAGGGCTGTCAAGCGGGGTGATCCCGTCTGTGACGAAGCGCGCGGACCTTGACCCGGCGGGCTTGGGGCGGTTATCTTGAGGGCGTGGTTTTCAACCAATCTCAGATCGGTCCACGCAAGTCGCCCTCAGTGATCGATCACGGGGGTTGGCGAGCGAGACGGGGGTTTTTGACGACATGAGTGTTTCACCGCTTCAGCGACGGGCTCCGACGATGGCCTTCCAGAGCATCACGCGCAACGACGTCGTGTCGTTGATCGGCGCGGTGCCATTCTTCGAGGTCCTCGATCCCGAAAGCCGCAAGAAGATGGGGGAGCGGGCCTTTCCCAAGACCTTTGACAAGGGCGAGACGATCGTCGGTCAGGGGGACTACGGGCACACGATGTTCATCCTGGGCAGCGGCAGCGTGAGGATCGAGGCGGTCGGCGACAACGGGCAGACGAACATCCTGGCCACGCTCGACAGGCCGGGGCAGTACTTCGGCGAGGTTGCGCTGCTGGGGCGGGCGAGGCGCTCGGCGACGGTGGTGGCCGAGACGATCACGACCTTGATCGAGATCGAGAAGACGGTCGTCGAGCAGGCCAACAAGAAGGTCAAGGGCAAGGTCTTTGACTACCTGCGCAAGAGCAACAGCGTCCGTGAGATCAGCGCCTTCTTGAGCCGGCACCGCTTCTTCACGGAGCTGGACGAGGAGACGATGGCCTACATCGCCGGCGAGGCCAAGCTGCACTCGGTCGAGCGGGGCAAGACGATCTTTACGGAGGAGGACCCGGACAGCTCGATCATGTTGATCAAGGCCAGCATGGCCAAGCTGGTCCGCATGAGGGAGGAGGGGGGTCGCAAGACCGAGTCGATCCTGTCCTATTACAACGTCGGGGACATCATCGGGCTCAAGTCCACCGCCAGCCGCAAGCGGGAAGTGAGGCTGGTGTCGATGGGCTACTGCGAGGTCATCGAGATCAACAGGGACGTGCTGCAGCAGGCGCTCCAGCGGGACCATCCGGATCTCTACAAGTCGCTCAGCGAGGACGCCAGCGCCCGAGGCGAGGACCAGAGCGCGATCCTGCAGAAGGGCAAGACGGTGGCCATCTTCGTCGGCGCCTTCCTCAACGAGGGTGCGCAGGAAGGCCAGTCGCTGCTCAACATCAACCTCAACAAGTGCGTGCGCTGCGGCAACTGCGTCAAGGCCTGCCACGACCGCCACGGCTACTCGCGCTTCTCCAGGCGCGGCAAGAAGCTGACGCGCCGCACGAAGATGGACAAGGCCGGCAACCACGAGACGATCCTGCTGCCGGCCTCCTGCCGCCACTGCGTCAACCCCGAGTGCATGATCGGCTGTCCGACCGGCGCCATCCACCGAAAGTCCTCCGGCGAGGTCGACATCCACGACTTCTGCATCGGGTGCGCCTCGTGCGCCAACCGTTGCCCCTGGGGCAACATCACCATGATCACGACCAAGAAGCCGCGGATCGTCCCGGCCATGGTCGACGGCAAGCAGATCGAGGTCGAGCGGCCCCAGATCGCCACCAAGTGCAACCTGTGCCACGGCTTCGACTACGCCAACTGCGTCAACAACTGCCCCACCGGCGCCATCCTGCGCGTCGACCCCACGCAGTACTTCGAGGAGATCGCCGAGGTCTTCCGGGCGCAGCAGGGCCAGAACATCGGCCACAGCACCCTGAGCAAGCGGCGACGGATTGAGCTGACCCACCCGATCCTCGGCCTCCTCTTCATGCTCGTCACCGCGGCCCTGGTGGGCATCAAGGGCTATGAGTTCATCGACAAGGGCGGGCACACGCCCTACTCCTGGCAGATGCTCTCGCTCGGCGGCGTGGCGCTGGCCTGCTTCTTCGGGGCCGTCACGCTGGCCGGCCGACGGCGGATCAAGGGCTTCAAGGTCAGCAGCGGCAAGGACAAGGAGACCGGCGACCCGACCTTCAAGTCCTTCCAGTTCGGCGCCTTTTTGACCTGGACCCGCGCCCACCTCTACATCGGCTCTCTGGCCCTCGTGGCCACCCTCCTGCACGCAGGCGGGCAGTTCGGCGGCACGGTCACGAGCATGATCATGTGGCTGACCCTCGCGGTCATCGCCACGGGCGTCTTCGGCGTCACCTACTACAAGTGGCTGCCGCGGCGGATCACCAGCCTCGAAGGCGACAGCCAGGTCGAGGAGGATCTCATCATCGAGAAGGCCACCTTGACCAAGCGCCGCGACGAGCTGCTCGAAGGCGCCTCTCCGGGCCTCAAGGCCATCTCCTCCAAGGCCAGCTCAGGCAGCGTCCTGTCGCGCTTCTCCAGCTCCTACGACCTCCAGAAGGCCCAGGAGGCGGCGCTCAACAAGTTGATGACCAGCATCAGCAGCCTCAGCGACGATGGCGAGCGCCAGACCGCCGACCGCGTGATCAACGACGCCGTCCGCATGAAGGACATCGACGCCTGCCGCCTGCTCTACCGCATCCGGCGCGGCTGGCTCGTCTTCCACATCGGCGTGGCCGCCTCCCTCATCACCCTCGTCATCCTCCACGTCGCCATCGTCCTGGCCTTCCGCGTCTGATCGGACCCACCGCCCGTCGAGCCCTGGATCGTCGGGGAGCTGGGCCTTGATCGGGCGGCTGATCTCGGGGATCAGACGCCTGGCCCGTCGCCGGAAGGACCGCGTGTCCCGCCCTCGAAGACGAGGTGGATCGGGGGTGGGTGGGCCGCAGGAGCCGCTGGCGGGATCGCTGGCCGACTCGGGCGGGTGGCGAGGTCGTCGCGGCGGGGGTCGGTGTCGTCGCGGTTGCGATCGGGCCGTCCGAAGAGCGATTGCCCTCGCCCGGATGATGATCGGGCTGCCACGGCGACGATCGTTCGCGCCGCGGTGATGATCGAGCTGCCCGGATCGATGATCGGGGCTGCCCGGGTGATGTTTTTCATTTCCGGGTGATGATCGGGGCTGCCCGTGTGATGTTTATTCATCTCCGGGTGATGATTGGCTCGCCCGGATGACGATTGTTCGCGCCACGGTGATGATCGAGCTGCCCGGATCGATGATCGGGGCTGCCACAGTGATGATCGAGCTGCCCGAGTCGATGATCGGGGCTGCCCGGGCGATGTTTTTCATTTCCGGGTGATGGTTGGCTTCCCCGGATGCTGATTGGGTCCGAACCAGCCATGGAGCGAGACGGTGATGACGACGGATCGGAGGCGATCCGTCGAATCACGGGGGTGGGGATCGAGCAGAGGTCGGGGAGAGCGGCCCTGGGTAGGGCCGTCGGATCAGGCCTTGAGGAAGGAGAGGTCGTCGGTGGCGCCGGGGTTCCAGTTGGCGGGCTTGGAGGCGTACTTGACGCCGATCTGCTCGAGCCACTTGCGGGGCGCGAGCGAGCCGAAGAAGACGAAGGTGAAGTCGTTGGGGACCTCGACCTGGCCGGCCTCTCCCTTCATGACGATGGTGGTCTCCTTGATCTCGACGGGGCTGAAGTTGAGCATGAGCTTGAGCTTGCCCTGGTCGGCGTACTTGAGGAGCTTCTCCTTGTTCATGCCGGAGATGCTCATCTTCTCGACGCCGCCGCGGTAGGAGAGGGTGACCTCGTTGGTGCCGCCGTTGGCGTCGGCCATGGCGAAGGCGGCCTCGACGGCCGAGTTGCCGCCGCCCAGGACGAGGATCTTCTTGCCGTTGTAGACGTCGGGATCGACGAGGCTGTAGAGGACCTTGTCCAGATCCTCGCCGAGGCAGCCGGCCTTGCGGGGGTTGCCGTTGTTGCCGATGGACAGGATGACCTTGAGCGCCCTGTAGGTGCCGCTGGTGGTCGTCACGATGAAGCCCTCGCCGTCGGGCTTGACGTCCTTGATCTCCTGTCGGAAGACGACCTCGACGCCGGCCTGCTTCAGGACGCGCTCGAAGTCGTTGATGACGTCCTCCTTGGGGCGCTCGGGGGTGTCGTACTTGGAGGGGACGGCCGGGCCGATGCCCGCCAGCAGGGGCGGGTTGGGCTGCAGGTGCTTGCCCTTGGGCATGCTGTTGCGGTGGGTGTTGGCGACGGCCGTGGTCTTCTCGCAAAGGACGGCGCTGTAGCCCATCTGCTTGGCCTTGACGGCGGCCGAGACGCCGCCGGGGCCGGCGCCGGCGATGAAGATCTCCACGTCGAAGCCCTTCTTCTTGGCGTCGCCGGGCTTGAGGCCCTGCATGTTGACGTACTCAAGGACGCGGACGGCCATGTTGCTGGCGTTCTTCATCAGGCCCTTGAACTCGGTCACCTGGCCGATGAGGAAGAGGCCGGGCACGTCCGGGGCCTGATAGTAGGGATCCAGGTCGGGGAAGTCCTTCGAGGGCAGGCCCTCGCCGGCCTTGACGACGATGATGGCGTTCGGGGTGCAGACCTTCTCGCAGGCCCGGCAGCCGTGGCAGGCGCCGATCCGCTTGGTGACGGCCTGCTTGGGGCTGCCTTCGAGCTCGATGACGTTGTAGGGGCAGGCGTAGGCGCAGGCGCTGATCGCGACGCAGATCTCCGGGTCGATGATGACGTAGTAGTTGTCGGGGTTGGGCGGCGGGACGAAGTCCTCCTCGCGGTGGCGGCGCGCCACGAAGGAGGTGAAGACGCCGTGGCCCATCAGGATCAGCCCCAGCGGGAAGAAGAGCAGCAGGGCCAGGCCGAAGCCCTTGGCGATGGACTTGAGCGTAAAGCCGCTGGTGTCGCCGAAGGGCGCCGCGGCGGCCTTGATCTTGTCCTCGCCCAGGGCCTTGACCAGCTTGAGCGGCTCCGAGCCGCTGTGCTCGCCGCCGTGGCAGGAGACGCAGTCCGTGGCGCCCTTGAGGTCCGAGATGGTGCCGGCGTCGTGGCAGCGGAAGCAGGCCGAGCCGGGGTTGTCCAGCGGGCCGCTCATGTCGGCCTTGGAGTGGCAGCCGACGCAGCGGCGATCGAGGCCGGCGTGTTTGGCGTGCAGCTCGTCGCGCGAGAGCGTGCGCACGGGGATCGACTGGGCCTTGGCGCGCATCTTCTCCAGGCCCTTGGGCGAGGGCGGGGGCTTGCTGGCCAGGTCGCCGTGGGGGTTGGAGGTGTGGCAGTCGATGCAGCGGGTGTTGGTGAAGGCGAGCAGGGCCTCCTTGCTCTGGTGCTCCTTGTGGCAGGAGGTGCAGTTCGGATCGAAGCGCTTCTCGCCCTTGTCGACGGCGGCCAGGTGGCTTGCGCGGTGGGTGACGTCGGTGTGGCAGCCCTTGCAGTTGTCCTGCGACAGGCCCTTGAAGACGCTGTGGCAGGCGGTGCAGTTGGCGCTGACGCTCTCGGTGGAGTCGGCCACGGCCGTGAAGGCCGGCGAGTTGTGGATCTCGCTCAGGGGCTCGTTCATGAAGGCCGTGCCGCCGGTGACGGCGAAGAGGGCCACGAAGGAGACGATGGTGAAGATGCCGCCCATCAGCAAGAGCGGCAGGCGCCAGCTGGCCTGCGTCTCCATGGGCGCGACCCAGGTGGTGAGCCTGCGCACGCCCATCTTGGACATGTCGACCCCCTCAGGGGCCTGCTCGGAGGCCGTCGGCACGCGCTCCTTGAGCACCGCCGGCACGTCGATCCGGAACATCGTCTTGTAGGAGCCGCGATCCGAGGGCGCCGAGACGAAGCTCTCGGCCGCGTCCTGGAAGGCCAGGCGCTCGATCTCGATGTTGGCCCGCAGGCCCTCGATCCCGATGGCGAGCGTGAAGACGCCGATGTTGATCTTGTCGCCGTGGACCAGATCGTGCTGGATGATGCGCTTGTCGTTGACCTTGGTGCCGCGGTTGGACGAGTCGCGGATCTGGAAGTGGTCCCCGCGCCACTGGATCGTGGCGTGGTGACGATCCACCGAGCGATCGTCGAGGAAGAGGTCGCTGGTCGGATCCAGGCCCAGCGTGATCTCGTACTGCGTCAGCACCTTGCCCTGGAAGGCGTAGAGCGGCAGGCTCATCGCCACCGTCGAGAGCGGGTTCTCGGTGCGCTCGTCGATGTTCTGGGCGTGGAACTCGATGATGCTCTGACCCAGCGTCATCAGCGAGCGGTGCTGCAGCGGGGTCTTGTCGCGGATGTCCTTGCCGTTGAGCGCCGTGCCGTTGCGGCTGCCCAGGTCGCTGACGTAGTAGATCCCCTTCTCGTCGCGGGTCACCTCCGTGTGGTAGCGCGAGCAGACGTCGTCCTCCAGCGGGCAGACGTTGTCCTCGGCGCGCCCAAAGGTCGTCGGCTTGCTCCCCAGGAAGATCTCGCGGCCCGCGTGGGGGCCTGCCAGGAAGATCAGCTTGGCCCGCAGGCGGAAGGAGTCGGGGAAGGACGCCAGATCCTCCTCGCGGAGCACCTCGTCGACCACCACGCTCTCGTCGGTGACCCCCTCCCAGAGCTCCGCCGGGTTGGTGTTGAGGTTGCGGCCATCGACGTTCTTCTTGCGCATCTTCTGCGCCTTGAGCTGATGGACCTGCTCCATCATCGCCAAGGCCGAGCGCGCGTCCAGAGTCATCGTCGCGCCGACGGGCGGCTTCTTGCCCTCCGCGGCGATCTCGTGGCCCTTGACCTCCAGGTTCGTCCGGAAGAGCACCTCCGTGTCCCCGAACCAGATGGACTCGCCGTAGGTCAGCCGCTCAGGCACGGTCACGGGCCGCAGCTCGTCGCCGATGTAGGTCCCGTTGCTGCTGCCCAGATCGATGAGCACGTAGCCGTTCTCGGTCCACTCGATCACGCAGTGGTTCCACGACGTGCGCTGGTCCGTCAACACCACGTCGCTCTCTGGATCGCGGCCCATCGTGATCCGGGCCTTGTCCAACTCGACCTTCATGCCCGCCTGCGAGCCGCGGACAAATTCAAGAACGACCATGTTCTCTCTCTTTCTCGGGCCCCCCGCCCACTTCCCGGGAGGAGATTGGATTTGGGATCCTGAGCATCTGGCGCTCTATCCTGTGACGACCAGCCCCACAGTGGCGCGAGTCAACCCCCGATGTCAACGTCCTGCCCCATGATGAGTTGATGCAGATCGTTAAACCACGCTATCGCCCCCGCCCCTTGCTCCACCTCGCGCCACCGCTGCGGCACCTCCTCAAGCGGCCCGGCGACGCAGTACAGCCACCCGACCTCCGGCGGCGCGCTGCGACCTGAGCCCAGGCTCTCGCTCTGAGCCTCGACCACCTCGACCACGCACGCGCTGAGGTTGTCGGCGGGCTCGCGCGCCATCGCCGCGGCCACGATGGCCTCACAGGCGCCCTCCGGATCACCCCCGTGCGCCTCAAGGAGCGCCGCCAGCGCCTCCTCCTGAAGCACCTTGTGGACCCCGTCGGTGCACAGCAAGAAGCGATCGCCGGCTCCGAAGGCGAACTCGCCGATCTCCACCTCGACGATCTCGCTGCAGCCCATCGCGCTCGTGACGATGCCGTGATAGTGCGCCGGCAGGGGCCGTGACGGGTCGTCCCACGCCGTCAGCAGCGTGTGATCGCGGGTCAAGGCCTCAAGCCCCGCCGCCCCAAGCCGGTAGACCCTGCAGTCGCCCGCGTGGGCGATCAGCGCTCTGCCCTCCGACAGACACAGCGCCGCCACCGTCGATCCGATGCCCGGCAGAGCGATCCGCCGGACCCGCTCGTTGGCCTGCGTCATCGCCTCGATGAGCCGATCCCGCGTCGGATCCGCGCGCCCCTCGGCCCAGCCCGGCTCGTCGCCCCGCTGGTAGCGCTCTATCGCCCCCCAGAGCGCCACCTTCGACGCCAGCCAGCCGCTGCAATGGCCCCCCATCCCGTCCGCGATCATGAAAAGCTGATGTTCGACGATAAGTTGGTAGTCATCCTCATTGCGCTCCCGAATGGCCCCCGGATGGCTCTGCCCCGCCGCCCGGACCCCCAGCCGCGTCGGCCCGCGCCCGTGCAGGCGCAGCGCCGGGACGAGGTGCCGCAGCTGGACCCGCCGATGATCGGGCCACCGGGCCATGTGGTCGCTGACGTAGTCCAGCGCCACCGCGCCGCCCTGGGGGCCGACGGCCTTGAGGACCTCGGCCACGGCGCGCACGAGCGCCTCATCCGGGAGCGGCGCCCGCATCAGGTCCCTGAGCCGCGTCATGTCCGCGTTCAACGTCATCCTGCCCAGGTGCCCTCGCCGCCGATTCGTTGTAAGGTGGTCATCGCAGGTCATCTTCGACCAGGTGCCCCGCACTTTTCAACCCGCGATCCGACCCCGAGCGCCATGGCCCCGACCCACCGACTCCTGCTGCTCTGCCCGACGCGCGCCTACAAGACCGCAGACTTCCTCCGGGCCGCCGACGCCCTCAAGCTGCCGCTGGAGGTCGTGGTGGCCACCGACGAGCGCTCCTCGGTCGAGGCGCTCAGCGGCGGCGGCCTCATGACGGTCCCGATGGACGACGAGGCCCGCGCGCTGGAGGCCATCGCCGCCGCCCACGCCCGTCGCCCCTTCGACGCCATCGTGGCCGTCGACGCGCGCTACAGCGTCGTCGCCGCGTCGGCCTGCCGCGCGCTCGGCCTGCGCTCCAACGACCCCGAGGCCGTCCGTCGCGCTGGCGACAAGCGCGCCACCCGCCGCGCCCTGGCCGCCGCTGGCCTGCCCGGGCCGCGTTTCGTCGACCTCGATCGCAATGACGACCCGGCCGCCTGCCTCGACCGCGTCGTGGAGGCCGTCGGCCTGCCTTGCGTCCTCAAGCCCCTGGGGCTGTCGGGCAGCCGGGGCGTGATGCGCGCCGACGACGGCCCGCAGTTCGTCGCCGCCTTCCTGCGGCTGCGCCGCCTGCTCGCCAGCCTCGATCCCGACCCCCTGCACCACAGGATCCTCGTGGAGTCCTACATGGACGGCCAGGAGGTGGCCGTCGAGGGGCTGATGAGGGGCGGCGACCTGGAGATCCTGGCGATCTTCGACAAGCCCGACCCCCTCGTAGGGCCCTTCTTCGAAGAGACGATCTACGTCACCCCCTCAAGGCACCCCCAGGCGCTCCAGCAGGCCATCGGGGCCTGCGCCGCGCAGGCCGCCTGGGCGCTCGGGCTGACCGAGGGGCCGATCCACGCCGAGGTGCGCTTGTGCCAGGACGGCCCCAAGGCCTTGGAGGTGGCCGCGCGCTCCATCGGGGGCCTGTGCGCCCGGACCCTTGTCTTCGCCTCCGGCGCGGGGCTGGAGGAGATCATCCTGCGGCACGCCCTGGGCCTTGACACGCCGCTGGAGGTCGATACAAGGGCCGCAGGGGTGATGATGATCCCCATCCCAGGGGCGGGCCTCCTCAAGTCCACGGACGCGACCGAGGCTCGCCAGGTTCCCGGGATCGAGGACGTGATCATCACCCACGCCCTGAGCGTCATCCGGCCGCTGCCCGAGGGGGACAGCTACCTCGGCTTCATCCTGGCGCGCGGCGAGGAGCCCGCCGAGGTTGAAGACGCGCTCAGGAAGGCGCACGGCTCGCTGTCCGTTGTCATCGTCGACGACCCGGCGCGCTGTGAAGACCAGCAGGCCCCGCAGGGCCTCAAACCCACGAGCCGGACCTGAGGTCCGGGCAGGAGAGTGAAGGATGAGAAGGCGGATCATGCAGGTGCTGGAGAAGGAGATCAACCCCTACGTGGCCTCTCACGGTGGCCAGATCCACTTCGAGGACTTCGTCGACGGCAATGTCTACCTGCGCATGTCCGGCGGCTGCCAGGGCTGCTCGTCGGCCTCGGCCACGCTCAAGCAGGGCGTCGAGCGCGCCCTCAAGGAGGCCTTCGGCGACGCCATCAACCAGATCGTCGACATGACCGACCACGCCAAGGGCAGCAACCCCTACCACAGCGCCTCCAAGTGACGCCGCCGCGGCCCTGCCTCGTCGGCGTCCTCACAGCGCCGTGAGCTGGGCCTGCGTCGGCTCGGCGCAGCAGTACCACGGCTCCGACATCCTCGGGATCTCCTCGGCCGAGGAGGGCGCCAGGAGCGGCGCCGCCTGACCCAGGGCCGCGTGCGCCCTGGCCCAGATGGCCTCGAAGGTCGCCCGTCGGCTCTCCCCCTCCATGGCCTCGACGAGGCTCTGGATCTCGACCTGGAGGGCATCAACGCCCGGCTCCGGGTTGCGCCACGGGTAGCCGAGCAGCGCCGGGTCAAAGCCCCCGATCAAGGACCGGAAGCCCTCCAGATCGAGCAGCCGCGAGCCCTCCGGCACCAGCAGCCGGATGCAGAGCTGCACCGGGGCGACGGCCTCGACGAGATCGAGGGCGCAGACGGCCTCCAGCAGCTCGACGTAGCCCCTGAGCGTCGTCCAGGGCGTGAAGGGCACGAAGGTCGGGCTCAGCGCGATGCCAGCCTCCCGCATCAGCCGCGACGCCCGCGCGAAGTCCGCGCCCGTGTGCCCCTTTTCGAAGGCCAGCAGCGTCGCCTCGTCGACCGACTCGACCGCCGAGGTGACAAAGAGGCAGCCCGAGGCCGCCAGCTCCGGCAGCAGCTCGGCCCGCTCCAGCAGGTGCTCGATCTTGATGACCGCGTCCCAGGTCATCCCCGGGTGCGCCGCCCGCAGCGCCCGGATGATCCTGAGCGCGTGCCCCGGCCCGTTGAGGAAGTCCGGGTCTCCAAAGGAGATGTGCTCCGCGCCGGCCTGGATCTGCTGATCGATATCGGCCATCACGACGTCCACCGGGGCGATCCGGAAGCGCCCTCCGTAGACCGGGACCACGGGGCAGTGGCGGCACAGGTGCTTGCACCCCCGGCTGGCCTGGACGTGCCCGACGACCTTGCGCGCCCCTCCGGGCAGGATCAGCGCCGCGTGGCGCGACAGGGGCTTGAGCGTCGAGCGATCCGGGACCCTGTGCTCGATCCTGCTCAACTCGATGAGCGGCTCCCGCTGCGGCCCATCATCCCCCTCGGCCAGCCGCCGCGCGAGGTGCAGGAGCCCCGGCTCGACCTCGCCGCCGAGCAGGGTGCCGAAGCCGACCTCGCGCAGCAAGGCGGCGTTCATCGGCGCGTAGAGCCCGTAGGCGCACAGGTGGGCCTGGGGGCGCAGCGCGCGCACCTTGGCGACCAGCTCCAGGGCGATCCGGGTGGCCGTGTGCATCCCGAGGTGGACGGCGACCAGCCCGACGCCGTCGAGGGCCTCGTCGCTCAGGCGCTCCTGGCTCAGATCGACGCAGGCGACCTCGAAGCCCGCCTGGCGCAGCCACGCGGCAGGGTGGGCCAGTTCGAAGGGCTGGCGGCCCAGGTCGTAGGGGCTGATCAGGACGATCTTCAGCGGGGCAGAGGAGGGCATCGGGCTCCTTATCGGCGCTTTCGGCGGGCCTGTCGGTGGCCCGTGGTGAACTCGGGCGGCTTCCTGGCCACCCACGACACGAAGGTCTGGATGTCAGGGTGGGCCAGCAGCGCCTCGAAGGTGTTGTAGACCTGGGCGAGCTCGCGCTCGCTGAAGAGCGCGTGGATCTTGTCGTGGCAGACCGTGTGAATGTCAAAGACCTCGCGGCCCCCTCGGCTCCTGGGCACGACGTGGTGTCGGTTGACCCAAGGGCCAGGGACCAGCGGTCGCCCGCAGAGCGGGCAGGACTCGGACTCGATGGACATGGAAAAAACCAGGTGACTGCGGTCACTTAGCCTTGGGTTTGCGGATCGGCTGAGGCTCGCCGAGGGCGAGTCGGCGAGGTGCCCCGAGATCATCGGCTCAACCTTGCTCGAAGCTCATGCCGCGCTGGACGGCAGGCCGCGCGCCGACGACGTCGAGCCAGCGGACGATGTTGGGCCAGGGCGTCACGTCCTGCTTGTAATAGTTCGCGTAGCCCCAGAGCCAGGGGTAGGTCGTGATGTCCGCGATGGAGTAGTCCCCGGCCAGGAAGGCCGACTCTCCCAGGCGCTTGTCCGTGACGCCGAGCAGGCGGTCGACCTCCTTCGAGTAGCGCTCGCTCGCGTAGGGGATCTGCTCCTTGGCGGACTGGGCGAAGTGGCCATACTGGCCGAGCATCGGGCCGAGGTTGGCCATCTGGAACATGACCCACTGGATCGTCAGCGCCCGCCCGGCCGGATCCAGCGGCATGAAGCGCCCGGACTTCTCGGCCAGGTAGATCAGGATCGCGCCCGACTCGAAGAGGGTCAGGGGCTCGCCGCCGGGGCCATCTTGATCGACGATGACCGGGATCTTGTTGTTGGGGTTCTTCGACAGGAACTCCGGCTTGAACTGATCGCCGGCGAGCGAGACCATGTGGACCGTGTATTCAAGGCCCGTCTCCTCAAGCATGATGGGGATCTTCTGGCCGTTGGGGGTGCGCGCGGTGTAGAGATCGATCATGATGTGCCTCCTTGGTCGCTCGTCCTGACGAGCCTCGTTTGCCGGATCCGGCGGGTGAAGTTGAGCACGAGCGTGGCAAAGGCCACCATCAGGCAATTTTTGACAACGGAGGCTTTGATGAGCGCAAGAAACAGCCATTGCTCCTGGTGCGGACACGCCTTCGAGGACGCGCAGCCCTGGCCGCGTCAGTGCCGGGGCTGCGCGCAGATCAGCTACCTCAACCCGCTGCCCGTCGGCGTCGCGCTGATCCCCGTCGACGGCGGCCTGCTCGTCATCGAGCGCGGGATCGAGCCCCGGCTCGGGCAGCGGGCGCTGCCCGGCGGCTTCATCGACCTGAACGAGTCCTGGCAGGCCGCCTGCGTCCGCGAGGTCTTCGAAGAGACCGGCATCGCGCTCGATCCTGCCGCCATCACCCTCTTTGACGTCCACAGCGCCCCCGACGGCACCGTCCTGGTCTTCGGCCTCGCGCCCGGGCTCAAGGAGGCAGATCTGCCGCCCTTCGAGGCCACCGACGAGACGCGCGCCCGCGTGATCCTGCGCCAGCCCGCCCCGCTGGCCTTCCCCCTCCACACGCGCGTCGCCCAGGCGTGGTTCGACCGTCAGGCGGGGCGGTGACGCCGATCGAGCCCCGCGCGGCCTTCATCGAGGCCTGCCGAGCGGACGATCTGGCCGGCATGAAGGCCCTGCTCGCCGACGCCCCTGGTCTGGCCCTGGAGGCCAGGCCGCTGATCGAGGCCAGCGCGCGGGGCGCCGCCGAGGTCGTCCGCCTCCTGCTGAGCGAGGGCGCCGATCCTGCGGCGGCGGCGCCCCGCGCGACCCCCCAGCGGCCTCTCTTTCAGTGCCTCGCGCCGGGCGGCGGCGAAAAGCACGGGGGCCACGTCGAGGTGATCCGCCTGCTCGTCGCCGCTGGCGCTGATCTGGAGGCCGAGGGCGCCTACCAGTCGCTGACCCCGCTGCGGCTGGCCGCCGTGGTCGGCTCCAGGGCGCTCGTCGAGCGCCTCCTGGTCCTCGGCGCGCGGGTCGACGTCTTCGCCGCCGCGATGATCGCGGACACGGACGCTCTGGCGCTGATGCTCGACCGCGATCCGGCCGCCTGCGCGGCGCGCGACGCCAAGGGGCGCCAGCCCTTGCACGCGCTGGGCATGTCGAGGCTCTGGGAGGCCAGCGTCGAGGAGGAGGGCCGCCTGCTGGCCTGCGCTCGCCTGTTGCTGGCCGCGGGCGCCGACCTCGACGCGCCCACGCTCAAGTCCGACTTCTGCCCGTCGCCCTTGTGGTGGGCGATCTCCTCGGGGCGCTGTACAACGCTGGCGCTGCTCTTCATCGCGCTCGGCGCGCGGCTCGACGGCGCGCTGGCGGCGGCGGCCTGGCAGGGCAATGTCCCGATCATGGCCGCCATCCTCGATCGCGGCGCCCCCGTCGACGGCCTGTCCAACAAGGGCTGCACGGCGCTCCACGACTGCCTCCTCTTTGGTCGCTCCCACGCCGTCCCCTTCCTCGTCGATCGCGGGGCCGATCCCAACCTCACGACCCCCCAGGGCCACACCGCCCTTCACCTGGCCGCGGCCACCAACCAGCCCGCCGAGATCGTCCGCCTGCTGCTGGCCGCCGGCGCGGCCCCCGAGATCGAGGATGGCGAGGGTCGAGCGCCCCTTGATATCGCCATTGAGCGCGGCCACGACGAGGTCGCCGCGATCCTGCAGGGCGCCTGAGCCCTAAGCATTCCCCCCCTTGGTCTTGAAAAGGACCCAAAGCGGAGAGCCCTGGATGCCGAGATTCTTTCCAGACTGGCGCCTGCCCTGGGTGTCGGGAACAATCGATCGCGACGGATTGCCTCCAATGGGTGGACACACGGTCCCTCCGGGGACCGACGAGTTTGCCGGACCCTGATCGGGTCCGGCTGCACCGCGCGGCTACTCTGTTTCGCCCCTCCGGGGCTCTAAAATGCGTCTCCCGTCTCGGTGAAATCGGAAGGCCAAGGCGGTTTGCGGCCCCGAGGCGCCAGAGAACAACCGACCGATTCGGGTTGTCGGTTCGTTGTCCCATCCCCTCCCGCCCCAAAGGGGCGGCTCGGTAGATAGAGCCCCGGAGGGGCGAAACAGAGTAGCCGCGCGGTGCAGCCGCGACAGCGGCAAACCCGTCGGTCCCCGGAAGGACCGCACGCCCATCCATCGAAGGCAACCCGCCGGGATCGCCTTGTCCCTCAACCCGTCGGTCGCCGAAAGGACCGCGTGTCCAACCATCGAAGCCAACCCGTCGCGATCGTCTTGTCCCTCAACTCAACCGTCGGTCGCCGGAAGGACCGCGTGTCCGCCTTTGTCCGAGAGGGGCAAAGTCAGAGGCGCCAGTCGATGGGGTCCTGGTCGCGGGCTTCGAGCCAGGCGTTGATCTTGGAGAAGTGCTTGCAGCCGAAGAAGCCGCGGTCGGCGGAGTAGGGCGAGGGGTGCGGCGCGCGCAGGATGAGGTGCCTGTTGCGGTCGATCATGGGGGCCTTGCTGCCGGCCGACGAGCCCCAGAGGACGAAGACGACACCCTCGCGGCGGGCGTTGATCTCTTCGATGATCTTGTCGGTGAAGATCTCCCATCCTTTGTCGGCGTGGGACTTGGGCTGGCGAGCGCGGACGGTCAGGGCGGTGTTGAGCAGCAGGACGCCCTGCCGGGCCCAGGCGCTCAGGTCGCCGTGGTTCGGGATGGGGAGGTCGAGATCGTCGCGGAGTTCTTGAAAGACGTTGATGAGGGAGGGGGGCGGTCGGACGCCGCGTCGGACGGAGAAGCAGAGGCCGTGGGCCTGTCCAGCGCCGTGGTAGGGGTCCTGACCGAGGATGACGACGCGCACCTCGTCAAAGGGGGTCAGCCACAGGGCGTTGAAGATCTCCTTGCCGGGCGGGTAGATAGGGTGCTGTCGCATCTCCTGGACGAGGAAGGCGCGCAGCGCCTGCATGTAGGGCTTGTCGAACTCGGGGTTGAGGACGGCCAGCCACGAGGGCTCCAGATCGGGGGTCTTTCTGGCGTCGGCGCCCATGTCTCAATGCTTCCTGACGAAGACGGGCGCCTCGTCGGTGGAGGCGCCGGGGTCGAGGCGGTAGCCGTCCAGATCGAAGGCGCGCAGGCCGTCCAGATCGGCGATCCTGTTTTTGAGCAGGTGCTGCGCCATCAGGCCTCGGGCGCGCTTGGCGAAGAGGGCGATGGTCTTGACGGCGCCGCCGCGATCCTCCTTGAAGGCGGGTTGGATGACGCGGCCTCTCAGGTTCCTGGCGTCGGCGGCCTTGAAGTACTCCGCGGAGGCCAGGTTGACGAGCAGGTCGTCGCCCTGGGCGGCGAGGTCGTCCTCCAGGGTGGCCCGGATGCGGCCGCCCCAGAAGGCGTAGAGGTCGCCGCCGCGCGCGTTGGGCAGGCCGGTGCCCATCTCCAGGCGGTAGGGGCGGATGAGGTCGAGGGGCCGCAGGACGCCGTAGAGGCCCGAGAGGATGCGCAGGTGGTCCTGGGCGAAGGCGAAGTCGGCTTCGTCCCAGTCCTTGAGTGACCAGTTCTTGTAGACGTCGCCCTTGAAGGCCAGCAGGGCAGGGCGCGCGGAGTTGTCGTCGGCGTCGAAGCGGGCGAAGCGCCCGGCGTTGAGCGCGGCCAGCGCGGGGCTGAGGTCCATCAGGGCGGCGATCCCCTCGGCGTCAAGCGCTCTGACGGTGTCGATGAGGAGGCGAGCCTGGTCCAGGTGCCGAGGCTCGGTGGGCGCGGCTGGCGCAGGGCTGGGGTTGAAGTCGAGGGTCTTGGAGGGGGACAGGAGGATGAGCATGGCGTCACGCGCTGGGGAGAGGCGAGGCGGCCCGAGGGGGGGAGGCCGCGCACAGGTGAGCGCCGGGGGAGCCCCCCCTGGGCGGCCTACTCTTCGAGCTGGATGCCGAGGTAGAAGATGTCCCGGTCGTTGCCGTCGTTGACGATGGTGCTGTCGTCCTCCCAGACAAAGTGGAGGATGTTGTTGGCGTCGTCGTAGGCCAGATCGGGGAACTCGCTGGTTTCGGCGAAGTCGCTGCCGGCGCTCACGAGGGTGGTGCTGCCGAAGATGCCGCCGAAGGAGCGGGCGAAGAAGATGTCGGGGTCGCCGCCGCTGCCGGAGATGTTGCCGAGGTCAACCCAGGCGACGAAGACATCGCCGGTGTTGGGGTTGATGGTGATGTCGGACTCCTGGGAGTCGCCGTCGTTGGGGTCGTTGGAGATCAGGCGGTAGTTGCCGTCGAAGCTGCCGTTGAGGCCATCGGAGGTGAAGGAGCGGTAGAAGATGTCGAGGTCGGTGCCGGAGTTGAAGAGCGTGGCGGTGTCCTCCCAGACGATGTGGAGGCGGTCGTCGGGGCCCATGGCGAGCTTGGGCCCGAGGGAGAGGCCGTCCAGGGCGTTGTTGGAGACGACGTAGGTCTCGGAGAAGGACTCGCCGTCGTAGGTCTTGAGGTAGATGTCGGTGTCGGTGCCGCTGCCGAGGATGTCGCCGTTGTCCTGCCAGACGATGTAGGCCATCCCGGCGCTGTCGGCGACGACCTGGGCGTTACCGGAGCGGTTGTTGCCCGCGTCGGTCGAGACCTTGATGGCCGCGCTCCAGCCTGAGCCGGTGTTGCGGCTGTAGAAGATGTCGAAGTCCTCGCCGCTGTCCTCGTTCGTGCGGCGCTCCCAGACGACGTGCAGCGAGCCGTCGCCGCCGACGGCCAGCGAGGAGGAGCGGTCGTCGATGTCCGAACCTTCGGTGATCAGCTCGATGTCGCTCCATGAGTCGTCGTTGACGCTGAAGACGCGGTGGAAGAGGTCGTAGTCGAAGCCGCTGCCGAGGATGTTGCCGTTGTCCTGCCAGACGATGTGGACGTTGCCGTCGAGGTCGACGGCGATGGCGGGGGCCTCGGACTCGCTGTCGTTGTCGTCGTCGGAGATCAGCGCGATGGGGCTCCAGCCCGTGTCGCCGTCGAACATGCGGTGGAAGATGTCAAAGGGCAGGTTGCTCGGGGCCTCGTCGCAGCCCTCGAACTGGGAGCACTCGTCGGCCCAGAAGGCGTGGACGCGGCCGAGGCCGTCGACGACGATCTGGGCGCGCTCGCTGAAGGCCTCGGGGCGGCTGTTGGAGAGCAGCAGGCCGGAGGTGATGTAGAAGACCGTGACGGTGGCCTGGGAGGAGACGTTGCCTCGGTTGGTGGCGTTCACCGTGACCGTGTAGGAGTTGCCGTTCTCCAGGTTGCCCGGCGTGATCGTGCGGGTGAAGATGTCGTTGGCGCTGGTGACCACCCGGCAGTCGCGGCGCCCGTCGAAGCAGATCTCGACCTGATTCAGCCCCGCCTCGTCGGTCACGAAGGCCCGGACGGTGAAGGGATTGTTGTTGATCGGCGCGCCGTTGGAGGGCTCCTGGATGACGATCTCGGGGCCGATGCTGCGCAGCCGCTCGATGGCCGCGCAGGTCTCGGGGCTCACGTTGCCGGCGCGATCAAAGGAGCTGATGCAGACGTTGTTGTTGCCCAGCGCCAGCTCCTGATCAAAGCGGAAGCTCGTCGAGGAGTTGAAGGGGATGACCTCCTCGCAGTCCGGGTTGGGGTCGAGGCGGCCGCAGAGGTTGACGCCGGAGTCCTTGGTGCCCCGAAGCTCGATGGACGCCTCGGTGAAGGTCTCCGGCGGCTCGGGGTTGAAGCGCGGCGCGTTGGGGGGGAGCGTGTCGAACTCGATCTCGAGCGTCGCCGGCGGGCTGATCTGACCGGCCTCGTCGCGGTTGAAGTAGCGCACGGTGTTGTCGCCCTCGACCAGCCCCAGCGCGTGGACGATCGCGAGGCCGGCGGCGGCGTCGGCCACCAGGACGGCGTCCTCGGTCTCCTGCTCGTTGACGACGACGAAGGTGCTGACGTCTTCGCAGCGCGACAGCTCCACCTGCACGGGCTGCCTGTTGGTGGCGGCCGGCAGCTCATCGCGGTTGGTGATCACGGGCGGGCACAGGCTCGACTGGATGATCGTGTGCGGGCCAGACTCCGCGCAGCTGTCCTCGCCGTCGATCGTGCGGCCGCTGAGGAAGAAGGTGTTCGGGCCGACCTCCAGAGCGAACTCGTGCTCCCAGGCCGTGTCCCCGTTGGGCTCGACGATGAATTCGGCCTCGTCCTGCCCCTCGCGGCGCAAGGTGACGCCCATCCCGGCGATCTTGCTCCCGGAGAGGGTGACGCTGAGCGCGTTGGTGACCTCGGGGAACTCGTCGAGCGTCGGCACCTCCAGACCCCTGACGAGCGTCACCTCCACCGGCTCGCTCTCATTGCCCGCGGCGTCCTTGGCCGTCAGGACGACCGTCACGCCCTGTTCGGTGGCCTGGACCACGAGGCTGAAGTTGCGACCCTCCGTGTCGCTCTCCACGCCATCGACGAAGAGCTTGGCCCCCTCCTCCAGCGTCCCTTCCAGCGTGTAGGTGTCCTGCACGCAAGGCGGCGCCGGCTCCTTGAGCGTCGGCGGGGCAGGGGGGATGGTGTCCAGGACGACCGTGATCGTCGGGGCCGGGGCGCTCCGGGTGCCCGCGAGGTTCCTGGCGTGGAAGATGAGCTTGTTCTCCCCCTCCTCCAGGCCCACCTTGCCGTCCCAGAAGCCTATCGCCAGCTGATCGGAGACCTGGACGGCCTCCGCCGCGTTGACCTCGACGAAGACGACCGAGTTGATGCTCCGGGTGCCCGAGACGGACAGCTCGGCCTTGTTGGTCAACCTCGGAAGATCGTTGACCGTGGGCGGCAGCAGCGCGCTGTTGCCGATGTTGCCTGTCCCCGCGTCCTTCCTGCACGCCGCCGAGGCCGCCAGGGACAACACCATCACGGCACACCACCACCCGATCCGCGGGTTGTGCTGGAGCATGGACTTCTGTTTCATGGGGCAGCCCTCTCTTCCTGGTCTGACCTTGTCGTTGAAGGGTGAGGATCTTCTCACCGCTTCACCTCGATCTTGATGTCGTACATGGACTCGGCGTGCGCGAACATGGGAGAGAATCGGATGTAATAGTCCGCCGCGCGGTCGCTCTTGTACAGTAGCACTTTCTCGTCTCGTGAGGAATCGTCGACGAGGATCGGCTCGGGCTCCTCGTCCCTGAAGACCTCCACGCGGGGGATCTCTCCTTCGAGGGTGGCGATGAAGAGATCGAGCGACTCGCCGGCCTTGACCGACTGCAAGAACCAGTCGTCGTCCCCCTCGCACAGCTTCATCGTCCAGCGCACACTGTGGGTCAGCGTCGTGGCCTCGTCGCTGTCGTCGTTGGGCTCGTAGCGGTCGTTCTCGCAGAACCCGCCCGGCCACACGGCAAACGAGAGCCTGTAGGGCACCTTGACGCCGAACTCGTGCAGGACGCCCAGGTAGTAGATGGAGTCCTTCTCCGCCCGCGGCCAGACCAGCGCCACGTCCCCGGTCAGCTTGCTGTCGCCGGCGCGCTTGATCTCCAGGCCGTCCTGATCGTGCAGCCTGAGCTCGATCATCCCACCGCCCGGCCTGAAGTCGGTCTGCACGACGAAGCCCTCGCCTTGGGAGATCTCCAGCTTGAAGAAGTCGTTGTCCGCAGGGCAGGACATGAACTCATGGTCGCCAGTCTCGAGATCCTTGGCCGAGCTCCACTTGTCGTCGTCCTCCCTCGGATCGTCGATGCACTTGCTCTTGTCGCACGTCCAGGTCCGCGTGTCGCAGAGCGCCCCTTCCTCGCAGTTACCGTCGCCGCCGCAGCCGCCCTTGGGCATGCAAAAGCGGCCAGGCATGCAGGTCGCGCCGCCCTCGCAGTCCGTGTCCGTCAGGCACTCGACGCAGATCGTCGACTCGACGTGGCAGACCCTCGGGCCAGCGCAGTCCTCGTTGGTCTTGCAGGCGATCTTCTCGCACTGCCCATAGCGGATGTTGCACAACCCTTGAGGCATGCAGTCCTCAAGGCGACACCCTTCGACCTTGTCGACGCACTTGCCGTACTGACACAAGCGGCCCTTGGTGCAGTCCAGATCCGTCAGGCAGATGTCGGGCTCGACGCAGCGCTGGCTCTCCTCGTCACACCGGGCCAGCGTCGGGCCGCAGTCGAGGTCCTTCTGGCAGGCTCCCTCGGCGAGGCCAGCGTCAGGGCGCTTGCGCGGCGGCGCGGGCAGCCTGTCGCCGGTGGCCTCCAGCAACGAGGGCTCCTGGCGCTTGTCGCCAAGGGGAGGCTTCTGGGGGAGCCCGGCGCTCGCATCGGGCGCGCAGGAGCCCCTGTCCGCACAGGCCCCCTCGCAGCACTCCTCGCCATCGGCGCAGTCGGCGCTCGCAGCGCAAGCCCGGGCGCCCGCTGGCGGCGTCCTGTCCGGTCGATCCTGGGGTCGCAGAAAGAGGTAGAGCGCGACGATAGCGACGATCAGCGCGAGACCGGCGATGGGGATCCAGCGACCATTCTTCATTGGGCGTTGACGTTGACCTCATAAGTGGTCGTCGTGTCGGGGTCAACCGGGAAGACTCGGACAAAGTGGACGCCCGTCTCATCAGCTCGGAAGGGGACGATCTTGACGCGCTGCGGCGAGGTGTCTCTCAGGACACGGCGGGTGCGGTCGGGCTTGACGATCTCAAAGGCGACGGGCTGATCCGTGGCAAAGATGCTCGCCACGTAGCTCTGGTTGGCGGTCAGATCGATCGTGTACCAGTCCTCGTCGGCCTCGCAGATCTTGGCGAACTGGCCGACCACGGAGGCTATCGACAGCGGGGATGACTGATCGGGGGTGTTGCTGGGCTCGGCGCCGTCGTTGAGGCAGAAGCCGCCGGGGATGGGGATGTAGGTGATGGTGTAGTCCTGAGGGTCGCCCGTGACGAACTCCACCTGGAACTTGAAGGTGCCTCCGACCTCGACCCGCTGCTGGGTGACCTGGATGAAGCCCAGCGACTCGTTGTCGACGAAGAACTCGACCACGTCGTCGTTGTTGTCCAGGAGCTGACTCTGGAGGTTCGAGAGGCGGCTGTTGTAGCGGATCTGGACCACGAAGCCGTCGCCGGCCTCCACCGGGATGAGGAACCAGTCCTCGTCCTGGCCGCAGATCGACACGGCGTTGTCGCCCTCCAGCAAGGCCGCCGCGTCCTCGACGTTGTTGTTGGGCTCGTAGGCGTCCGGCGCGCAAGCAGGGCCGACGCAGACGTTGGGGGCGTCGTCGTTGATCTGGCAGGTGCGCTCGCCGAGGCACTGAGCGTCCGACTGGCAGTCTTCCGGCTCCTGACAGACGCCCGACAGATCGCAGGTGAAGCCCGAGGGACAATGGCGATCTTCACGACACTGGCGGCAGATGCCCTGGCCCTGAAGGCAGAAGCGATCGCCGCAGTGGGCGTCCTCGGTGCAGTCGACACAGACGCCGATGTCGACGTCGCACTGGCGATCCTCACCGCAGTCGCTCTGTCTGGAGCAGCCGAGCACTTCGCACTGGCCGCCGAAGCAGAACTGGCCCTCCGGGCAGGCCCGTCCCTGACCGCACTCGGGCGGCTCAGGCTGGCAGCCGTCGATGGTGCAGAAGTGACCGTCGGCGCAGTCGTCGGAGCTCGTGCACAGCGCCCTCGGCGTGCAGCCCTCGCCCTCACAGCTTGGCCGCTCGACGCAGTCGTTGGTCCGCTCATCGCAGAGCGACAAGCCAGGGCAGTGCAGAGTGGAGAAGCAGTCGACGCAGACCTGGAGGGAGACATTGCAGACCCGCAGGCCCGCGCAGTCTTGATCGCCGGTGCACTCCACGCAGGCGTTGGCCTGGCGATCGCAGACGAGGCCCGTGGGGCATGGGGCGCCCTCGGCGCACCCGTTCGGGGGCTCGGGCTCCGGCTCAGGCTCGGGTTCCGGGTTGGCGTCCGGCTCAGGCTCGGGGTTGGCGTCGGGCTCGGGTTCAGCCCCAGCGTCCGACTCGGGCTCGGGGTTGGCGTCCGGCTCAGGCTCCGGGTTCGCGTCGGGCTCGGGGGCGTCCGGGGCGTCCTCGCCTTCTGCGTCGTCGCCCACGTCGGCCGGAGCGGGCTCCGGATCGTCGGGGACGTCGAGGTCGGCGTCGGGCGGATCGTCGTTGTTGTCGTTGTTGGGATCCCCGTCGCAGTTGCGCAGGATCTCGCAGGGATCGAGGTTGCCGGTCCCGCCGAGCCTCGGCCCCTCATCTTCCTTGGGACAACCTGAGGAGATGAGGGCGAGGAGGCCCAGGGTGGTCAGAAGGGTAGCTGACCACCCTGGGGAGCGGCGCTTTAGGGGACGGGGGTTGGACATCGTGGCGAGTTCACTGGTTGTTGTTGAGGTCAACGGCGCAGTAACGGGTCACGTTGAGGTAGTTGACCTTGGGGTTGGCGCCGTTCTGGTTGGAGATCAGCCGGAAGCGGACGGTCATGAACTTCTGCGCCGGCAGGTTGCTGATGTCGATCTCGTTGGCCGTAAAGGGCCCGATCTCCTGGGCGGCCTCCAGGCCAGCGACGGTGGTGGCCACCTTGGCGTAGACCTCGATCAGGGTGTTGGCCGGCACGGTGCCGCCCCACTGAATCTTGTCCCAGGACTCGATGGCGGAGGTGGGGCAGCCGTTGAAGGTCTGCCTGTAATCGCCGCGCGGGGCGGTGAAGTTGGCCCGCACGAGCCCCGTGAAGTCGGAGTAGGTGTAGGGGTTGGTCCCGATCGCGTGGTCGTTGATGGTGTTGACGTTCCGATCCGACGAGAAGACCGAGGCCTGGTGGGTGTAGTAGCACGAGACCCACAGGTTGCCGTTGGAGCCCTCGCCGATGCCCAGGACGCCGTAGCAGTTGGGCATGTAGACGTCCTTGAAGAGGCGCCAGTCGCCCTCGTCGGTCCGGCCGTTGCCGTTCTCGTCGTTGGCCGTCCAGCACGTGGCGCGGCGCACGTCGCCCTGCCAGTGCGTGGTGCAGGCCGTGACGCCGTCGCCCAGGACCGTGACGCCGCGCGAGTCGGTGCGCCAGCCGCTGCTGGGTCCGAGCGCGAAGGTCCGGGTCGAGGGGTCGAAGTACTTGGTGTGGAAGGGGCTCCAGGCCGATCCGATGATGACCCGGCCGCGGCCGTCGATGGCGATGCCGTAGCTCTGGCCGCCGGGGCCAGGGTAGAAGGGCGTCAGCGAGCCGTTGGCCGTGTTGATGCCCTGGACGCCGGTGTCGCGGTTGACGGTCCAGAGCATCCCGTTGCGGTCGATGACCGACCCGTAGGTCTGCGTGTGCAGGCGGATGGAGGTGATCGTCGCGCCGGTGTTCGGGTCGATCTTGTAGACGCGCGGCGAGCCGGACCAGTTGCCGGCCCAGACGATGCCCTGGGCGTCGATGGCCAGCGAGCGGGGGTAGTACTCCAGCGAGCCGCTGGCCGTCGTCCACAGGTAGCACTCGTCGGAGGTTCCGAGGTACTCGTTGTCGTCGATCTTGCCGTTGCCGTTGCTGTCCCTGGCCGTCTGGATGGTGCCGTTGTTGTTGCGATCCTGGCACTGGCAGTTGCGAAGGTCGCGGTCGCAGGCCGGGGTCCAGTTGGCGATCTTGGTCAGGTTGGCGGACGAGCGGTTGGCGACGAAGGCATTGCCGAAGTCGTCGATGGTGGTCCGCGAGGGGTTCGAGCCCGTCGGGTAGCGGCCGGTCTGGTTGCCGGTCAGCGTGTCGACCTTGAAGAGCTGGTTGGCGGTCGATCCCGAGGAGGACACGAACCACGCGAAGGTGACGTTGATCTGGTCCGTCGTCAGCTGGATCTGGCCGTTTTCGTCCAGATCGGTGTTGGACGAGGTGTTGGGGTTGGGCGCAAAGGGGATCCGGCCGTCGCCGACGCCGAAGAGCGTCACCGTGCAGCCCGCCTCGCAGTCGCCGCAGAAGTTCTTGACGCCCTCGTCGACCTGGAGGTCGCAGTCGTTGTCGATGGTGTCGCAGATCTCCTCGGCGCCGGGGTTGATCTGGGCGTTGTTGTCGTTGCAGTCGCCGCCGCCTCGGGGGCAGTTGCCGCCGTTGCCGGAGTGGTAGCCGTCGCGATCGTTGTCCAGGCCCTCGTCGATAAGACCGTTGCAGTCGTTGTCGCGACCGTCGCACAGCTCAGGGCCAGGCTGGCGAGGCACGCAGGCGTTCTCTCTGCCATTGGTGCAGGACGAGGTCGAGGCGCAGCCGAGCTGACCGCAGGTCGTCGCGACGTATTCCTCGTCAATGCTGCCGTCGCAGTCGTCGTCGCGGTTGTCGCAGGTCCTGTCCGTGGTCGAGAGCGGCTCGCCGGGGACGCAGGGCAGGATCTGGCCGTTGACGCAGCGCGAAGCGCGCGCGCAGCCGCCGCGGCCGCAGGTCGTTGGGGCGTAGCCCTCGTCGATGGCGCCGTCGCAGTCGCTGTCGACGCCGTCGCAGAGGGTGTCGCGGTCGTTGTTGTTCTGCTGACCGAGGCCGCAGGGGCACTCCTGCTGGGCGTTGACCGTGGGGGCCTGCACCGGGCAGCCGTACTCCGTCGGGTCGATGGCGCGCTCACGCTGGAAGGTGGGGGGGTAGTAGCGGTTGTAGACCGCCAGCACGAGGCACTTCGAGCGGGTGAACTCATTGCTGGCCGTCACGAGGCCGCTCTCGAGCCGACCGTCGGAGAGCGCCTGCATCGCCTTGTCGTAGCGGCACTCGGAGACCTGCACGAGGGGATCGCTGTTGACCGCGTCCCCGAACTGACGAACCAGAGAAGTCGGACCCTGGTAGAGCGAGAAGTTCGTCACGAAGGCCATGACGTAGACCGTCGCCGCCCTCCAGTAGTGCGTGTAGATGTGCGACTCCTGCATCGTGTTGAAGAGCTCAAGGGCCTCGACGGCAGGGATGTAGATGTTGCGAACCAGGAACTCGTTGCTGGTCAGGGTGTTGACGGCCCGCACGCCGGTCTCGAAGGTCGTCATCAGATCCCGCAGGCGGTTGAGGTTGGCCACCACGTCGTTGGGCACCGAGTTGTCGCTGGCCACGCGCTCGACCTGAGCGCGCAGCGTCAGCGCGATGGGCAGGCCGAACTCGCCGGGCTGGCTGCCGTCGAGGATCGCCTCGCCGCGGCCCGGCGTGACCTCGAAGGTCCTGCGGCCAAAGGCCGCGGACCAGATCTCATCCTTGAAGAGGATCGACATCGTGTTGAAGGCGCGGATCGCCGATCCGACCGCCTGGTCGTAGAGGCCGCCTTGATAATGGTTGCGGGCCTCCTCGGCCAGGCGAGTGGCCAGCTCCAGCGTCGGGGCGACCTCGACGATGTAGTTGTTGTTGCGGCCGGTCAGCAGGATGCGATCCCGGTAGGCGCCGTCGGTGCCGATGACGCTCCAGTTGTCGTACTGACGGGCGGCGGTCAGCGCGACGAGGCGGTTGACCTCCGAGGTCATCGCGCGGGCGATGATCTGCTTGAGGCGACCGACGTTGGCGCCGTCTCGCTCGGCGTCGTCGAGGCGGATCATGGCCCGCTTGGAGATCAGGAAGGCGTAGCCCGGCGAGATCTCGAAGAGCTGCTGGCCGGAGGCGAAGAGGGTGCGGGCCTGGTTCAGGAAGGTCCGCGTGCGCAGCGGAGAGTTGTTGCTCAGGCCCGTCGACCAGGTCTGGAGGTCCGCCAGCGCGCCGCCGTAGTTGCTCACCCTGAGGTAGAAGTCCTTCAAGCCGACGTTGCCGGCCATGTCCACGACACGCAGCTGGATGTGGTGCGGGCCGACGCCCAGCGCGCCAAGATCAATCTGGCGATCCTGGCGGCAGGCCGCGTCCTGGGTGTTGCAGCCGGTCAGGTTGACCCGCTCGGGGCCGCGCGCGGGCTGACCCGAGCGCGCCGCCTCGAAGTCGATGAGCGTCCTGGCCCTCTGCGTGCCAGGATCCACCAGCAGCTGGACCCGATCGATGCCACTGCGCAGCGCCCCGTCGACGTCCGTCGCCGAGACCTCGGCCCGGATGTGCTCGCCGAAGAAGAAGAGCGGCCAGGTCGCCTGGTTGTTCGGATTGACGTCCACGTCCTGGTTGGGGTTGTTCGGGTCAAAGAAGCGCGTCGGGATGGACGTGTAGGTCCCCGTCGGGGCCGTGCGCTCGATGCCGAAGCACACCTCGTTGTTGGCGCCCGACTCGCCCCGCGTGTCCGTGGCCGAGATGTAGAGCGGGCAGTAGGTGCTCTCGGTCGAGAAGACCGCCGAGACCTGCGCGCCGTTGCCGGGCGGCGTCGTCGGAGGAGAGCCGCCCAGCATCCGCCAGGTCACGGCCCCGACCGAGTTGTCGACCCGCGCGCCGACCGTCACGTTCTGGTTCGTAAAGCCGCCAACCGGGTTGTTCGTGATGGTGATGGGCAGGTTGGACGAGACCGCCTCGACGTTGATCAAGTCCGTCGCCGTGCGACCAGCGCCGTCGATGGCCGTGAAGGTGATCGACGTGGTGGCGTTGTTGCGGACGCACAGCGTCAACAAGCCGTCGTTCGTCAAGCTGTTGCGCACGACGATGTCGCGCTCCGCCGTGCAGGCGTCCGAGACCGTCGGACGGGCCAGCTGGATGCGCGTCCCGCTGCCAGGGCCAAAGTTCGTCGGACCCTCTCGGTACTCGCAATCGCCCTGCGAGGGCACGATCAGATCGCTGCCCGCGTTGATCGTCGGGCTCGTTTCGTCCGAGACGATGGTGTTGTAGAAGGCCGTCGACTGGTTGCCCGAGGAGTCCGTCGCCGTAAAGGTCACCCGCGTCCTGCCGAAGGGGAAGGTGCGGTTCTGCGGCGCGTTGTTCGTCACCTGCGGGCTCTGATCGCAGGTGTCCGTCACCGTCGGGGTGTTGATCGGCACGACCGTGCCCGTCGGGCTGGCGCACTCCGCGGGCCTGTCCGGACCCGCGTTGACGATCGGCGCCAGCGTGTCGCGCACCTCCACCCCGACCGTCCGCGTCGAGGTCGTGTTGGCGACGTCGTCAAAGGCCGTGATCACGACCTGGTGCTGGCCGAAGTTGTAGGTGTTCGGATCAGGGATCGACCGGCCCCCGACCGCAAAGGAGACCTGCGGCGTCAGATCACAGACCGCGCGGACATCGGGCTGGATGAAGACCGTCGCCCGACCCTCCGCGCACTCGCCGACCTTGCTCGTCGCAAGGATGAGCGGCGGCGCCGGCACGCAGACACCCTGCTCGACCGCCCTGGTGTCCTCCAACTCCTTGGGAGTCACACCCTCCGATCCCCCCTGAGAGCAACCCGCAGTAGCCAGCAGGAGACCCCCCACCAAGGCTATCCATACGCCGCGCCTGTTCATGATGACCTCACGCCTCTTGGGGAATGAACGCCTCCCCATCCTTCAAAAACCTGCAGGAACCTGCGCCTCGCGCTGCCCCTGGAATGAAAATCGACCCCTCGCATCCAGACCCAGGTGCCACCTCACCCCGCGCGCTCTCTCAAGGCGCTTCAAAAACGAGACCCTGGGAATGGAAGTTGTTGAGCTGTGTCACCGCCCAAAGCTAACAGGGCACCCCCTTCATGACAAGACCACCCCCGTGAATAGAGCGCGCGCGAGATTGATTTTGCCGTCCCGATCCAACATTTTGCGCCCTGGCGACAAGAAAAGTTGTCGGTGCATGATCTCTTCCCTGTATCCTCCGCGTCTCTCCGTCGATCCAGGGGGGATCGACCCTTCGAGGGTGGATAGGCCTTTTCCCCTTCCCCGCCCTGCCTTGCAAAGTTGAGACCCGATGGCAACACTGAACGTGCTCCAAACCTCGGACTGGCACCTCGGCGGCTCGCTGGACGCCTCCGGGCGCCCCGAAGAGTTCCAGAGCTTCCTGAACTGGCTCCTTGATCTCCTGCACCAACGACCTTGCGACGCTCTGCTCGTCTGTGGCAATATTTTTCATACTGCGACGCCAGGGCCCGACGATCTGCGGCGCCTCTTTGGCTTCCTGGCCGCCGCCGCGCGGATCGTCCCGCGCATCGTCCTGCTGGGCGGGCAGCGCGATCCCGCCTCCCTGCTGGAGGCCCCCGGCGACCTCTTCGAAGCCCTCGGCGTGCGCGCCATCGCCGATCCCGGCCCCCAGCCTGGCCGCTCCCCCAGAGCCCTGATCCCCCTGTGCGGCGCCGACGGCCAACCCCGCGCCGTCGTGGCCGCCTTGCCCTTTGTCCACGCCCTCCAGCTCGGCGTCCGCCCCTCGGGCCTCGATCCCGCCGAGCGCCGGGCGCAGCTGGCCGACGCCTTCGCCGAGATCTGGCGCCAGCTGGCCGACCAGGCCTCCGAGACCCACCCCGATCTGCCGCTCATCGCCTGCGGCCACACCCTCTGCCAGGGGCTCGATGAGGCCTCCGACGCCCAGGACCCCCTGCGCCTCCCCCTGCGGATCTTTGACCCCAGGTTCGTCCACGTCGCCCTCGGCGCCAGCGCCTCGGCCGCCTCCCTCGACGGCGGCAGGATCCACTACAGCGGCTCGCCGCTGCCCATGACCGTCGAGGCCGCCGACGCCCCCAGGCGAGTCCTGCGCCTCTCCATCGACGGACACCACGTCGCCGTCGAGCCCGTCGAGGTGCCCCTCTGGCGCCAGGTGGTGACGCTCAGCGGCACCCTCCCCGAGCTCGTCGGCCGACTCGTCTCCCTCACCTCCGAGCTGCCGCTGTCCCCGCTGCTCTGCATCGACGTCGTCGGGGAGCCCGCCGGGACCGACATCGAGACCCCCATTCAGGGGGCCCTGGCCCGCCTGCCTGCCGCCCGCAGGCCCGCCCTCCTGCGCCTGAGCCTGTCGCCGACGCCGCGCCCGAACCTTGACGCGCCGACCGGCTTGATGCTCGATCCCGAGGCCGTCTTCTGCCAGCTCGTCCGCGAGCGCACCGGCCAGGACCCCGACGACCCCTTGCTTGACGCCTTCCGCCTGCTCGTCGAGGCTGACCTCCCGGATCAGGACCTCAGCTCATGAAGCTCCACGTCATCGCCCTCAAGAACCTCAACTCCCTCTACGGACCCCAGCGCATCGATCTCGACCGCGACCTGGGCGGCGCTCCCCTCTTCATGATCCTCGGACAGACCGGCGCCGGAAAGTCCACCATCCTCGACGCCATCTGCCTGGCTCTCTTCGGCGAGACACCCAGGCTCAACCGCGTCCGTGGCCAGCTCCACACCGACAGCCGCCTGATCATGTCCCAGGGCGCCGGGGAGTGCTCCGCCTCGGTCGTCTTCAGCAAGATCGGCCCCGGCGGCCTCCGCGAGCGCTTCCGCGCCTCCTGGCGCTGCCGCCGCGCGCGCCTGAGCCCCTCGGGGCGCCTTCAGGCCGCCGAGCGCAAGCTGGAGCACATCGACGAGGACGGGCAGGCCCGCCTGATCGTCGGCCCGGAGAGCCCCAGGGCCGAGATCGACGAGCGCTTCGCGGCCGCCCTCGAGGGCCTGACCGTCGAGGACTTCAAGCGCACCACGCTGCTGGCACAGGGGGAGTTCTCCGCCTTCATCCGCGCCTCCCAGGCCGAGCGCGCCGCCATCCTGGAGCGGCTCACCCGCACCGACGTCTTCAAGCGCCTCGGGCAGCAGGCCGCCGCCCGCATGCGGGAGTCTCGCGCCGCCCTCGAGACCCTCGAGAAGGAGGCCAGCGACTCCGCCATGATCGGCGTCGACGCCCTCAAGGCCCTGCGCGGAAGCCTCAAGGAGGCCCAGGGCCAGCGCGCTCGCCTCCAGGACGCCCTCCAGGCGGCCTCGACCGACGAGTCCTGGTGGCTCAAGCGGCTGGATCTGCGGCGCCGCTACGAGGCCTCCGATCAGGCCCTGCGCGCCGCCCAGATCGCCCGCGACGGCGCCGGCGAGGACATCGAGCGCCTGGAACTCGACGCCCGCTGCAGCGCCGCCGAGGTCCTCTTGAGGGAGCTCCACAAGATCGACGCCGACCTCGCCCGAGCCAGCCACGAGGCCGGCGAGCTGGCCGCCGCCCGCGACGCCCAGCGCGGGCAGGCCGAGCGCGCACAGGCCGACCTCGACGCCGCCAAGGCCGCCAAGGCCCTGGCCGTCGAGGCCGCCGAAGCCGCCCGACCCCAGCTCGCCGAGGCCCGCGCGCTCAGGCAGGCGCTGCGCCGCGCCGAAGATGAGTGGCGGCTGGCCCGCCACGCCGACGCCGACGCCCAGGAGCAAGCCGCCGACGCCGCCGAGGCCTCGCTGCGCTGCGAGGAGTCGCTCCAGGAGGCGCTGGCCCGCCGCGACAAGCTCCAGCGGGCCGATGAGAAGGTCGCGCACCTCGAAGCCCTCACCCGCGACCTGTCCACCCTCAAGCTGCGCCACCAGCACCTCGGCCAGCACGCCGCCCAGCTCCAGAGCCGGATCGACTCTCGCGACGTCGACCTGGCCGCCCTCCAGCGCCTCCAGGCCGACGCCCGCGTCCTGCGCTCGCAGCTCGACGAGGCCCTGATCGCCCTTCAGCCCTTCGTCCAGGCCCGCAAGGGCGCCCTCGACCGCCTGCGCGGCGCCATGGCCGGCGCCGACGACCTCGCGCTGGCCCGCCAGAGCCTCCAGCGCGCCCTCGGCGAGCACGAGGCCCGCCGCGCCCTGCTCGCCGACCTCAACGCCGCCTCCTCGGAGCTCCAGGCGCTGGCCGGGCGCCGCGTTGGCGTCGAGGACCAGCGCGCCGCGCTCGCCGCTCAAGGCGCCGCGCTCGCCGACCGCGAGGCCCAGGACGCCGAGAAGCTCGACGCCCTCACCGCCCAGGCCGACGACCGCGCCGAACACCTGGACGACGTCAAGCTCGCCCTCTCCATGAGCCGCGAGCGCGCCCGCCTCAAGGCCGGCCGACCATGCCCCCTGTGCGGCAGCCCCGATCACCCCTACGTCGAGTCCGGCGACCTCGACGAGCAGGACGCGCTGCTCTCCAGGCGCTACGATGAGCTGGCCGGCCAGCTCGCCGAGGACAGAGCACGCCTCGGCGCGCTTCAACAGCGGCGCTCGGCCGCCTCCGCCGAGCGGGCCTCCGTCGAAGCCCGCGCCGATCTCGTCGATCAACAGCTGCTCGACATCGACCTCCAGCGACGCCGCGTCGAGCGTCTCAGGCTCGACGCCCTCCACGGCGCCGGCCTCGAAGCCGATGCCCCCGTAGAGCGCGTCGAGGCCGCACGCCAGGGCCTCGATCAACAACTCGCCCGCCTCCAGGCGGCGCTGCGCGATCTGGAGGCCGGCGCCTCCCTGCTCCAGACCTGCGATCAGACCGTCCAGGAGGGCCAGCGGGCCGTCGAGACCCTGGCGGCCTCCTGCGAGGCCCTCCAGGCGCGCGCCGAGGACCGACGCCTCACCGTCGAGCGCTACGACACCGAGATCGAGGACCTCCAGCGCGAGATCGACGGCGCCACCCGCGAGCTGGTCGACAGCCTCACCGCCCACCAGATCCCCATCCCCCTCCACGAAGGGGTCATGGACCTCGGCTGGGCGGTCGAGGAGGCCACGCGCCGCATGGGCCAGTTCCTCGACCGCCGCAATGCGCTGGCACAGGCCCAGAGCCAGCTCACCGAGCACCTCGGCCAGCGCGACGCCCTCAAGGCCAGAGCCGAAGAGGCCGCGCTCCGACTGGCCGAGCGCGCCGCCTCCTGCGCCGCCCGCCAGGAGGCCGCCGAGACCCTCAGATCCCAGGCCGAGGCACACCCCTACGCCGGACACCCCGCGAAGTTCGAACTGGCCATCGAGGAGTCCATCCAGGAGGCCGACGCCAGAGTCGAGGCCGCCCAGCAGGAGGCCACCGCGATGTGGCGCCGCTTCGAGCGCACCCAGGCCCTCGATGGCGAGCGCCGCAGCCTCATCGCCACCCTGACGGAGCGCCGCCGCCACGTCGTCGATGGGATCCGGGAGCAGCTCGGGGCGCTGGAGATCATCGACCTGGAGGCCCTGACCGAGGCCCTCCTCTCCCCCATGGAGCGCCAACAGCTCGCCGCCCTCCAGCGCCGCCTCGACGAGGCCCTGGCCGTCGCCCGCGCCGGCTTCGCCCGCGCTCAGGACGAGCTCGACGCCCACGACGAGGGCCGCCCCCGCTCCCTCGACCTCCTGGCCGAGTCCGCCGAGACCCTCGCCCGCCGCCGCGAGGACCTCCAGCGCCAGTGCGAGGCCGCCGCCGTCGAGGTCCGCGTCGCCCAGGGGGCGCTGGCCGAGCAGGAGCGCCTGGCCGAGGGCCTCGAAGGCCTCCAGAGCCGCCTCCTGGCGGCCAACCGCGAGGCCAACCGCTGGAAGACCCTCCACAAGCTCATCGGCCGCAGAGAGGGCGAGGAGTTCAGGCTCTTTGCCCAGATCCTCAACCTCCAGAAGCTGCTCGACAGCGCCAACACGCGCCTCGCCATCCTCGAGCCGCGCTACGAGCTGGTCACCGCGACCGACGCCAAAGGCGCGCCGATTCTTGACTTTTCCGTTCGAGATGCGCACCACTGCGGCCAGGTCAGGCCCCTGACCACGCTCTCCGGCGGGGAGACCTTCCTGGTGTCCCTGGCGCTCGCCCTGGCCCTGTCCGATCACCACAGCCCCGTAATGCCCATCGAGACCCTGCTCCTCGACGAGGGCATCAGCGCGCTGGATCGACAGGCCCTGGACACCGCCCTCGGGGCGCTTGAGCGGCTGCACGGCGATGGCACCCAGATCGGGATCATCAGCCACATCGACAGCCTCCGAGAGCGCATCCAGGCCCGGATCGTGGTCGAGAAGATCGGCGGCGGCCGCTCCGCGCTCCGCTTTGAAGCCAACCCCTCTGCCGGAGATCGAGGCATGTAGGCCGCTCCCCCTCCAACCCCCCGACGCCGCGGCGGACGCCCGCTCCTCCTCATGGAAGACGGCGCCGCCGCGATCTGCGGCGCCCCAGGCGGCCTCGTCGCGCGATCCTCGCCATCGCGCCCCCGGCCCCTTTCGACCAGGGATCGCTTTGAGGCCTCCCGCCTGGCCGCTTGAGGTGAAGGGGGAAGCCGATTGCGTTATGGTGTCGCGCAGATGGACGATCTCGGCGCGGGGACCATGACGACAGAGGAGCTCCAGAGGCCACGCTTCGCGTGGGTGAACGCCGCGCTGGCGGCCTTTGTCGTCGCGCTGCCCTGCGCCGCTCGGCTGACCTTGATGCTTGAGAAGCAGGCCGGGGTCGCGCCCTCGGATCTTCAGGGCGTCGCGGCGGATCTCGGGGCGAGCCTCATCGCCTGCGCGCTGATCCTCCTGGCCGGTCGGCGCAGCCGCGCGCTCGGCGCGCCGCTGGTGGGCCTGTGGGTGCTGGTCAACGCCGCCATCTACGAGTTCGTGCGCGTCTTCGAGGCCGTCGACGCCTGGGGACACCTCCGATATCTCTGGGATCCGACCTTCTTCCAGGGCTCGGTCGCCACCCTCACCCACCCTGTCGCGGTCGCCTGCGCCCTGGCCCTCGGGGTGACCCTGGCGGGGTGGCCGGACAAGGGCAGGCCCGGCGGGCGCCGGATCGTGGCGACGCTGGCGGTCGGGCTCGCGCTCGGCGGCGTCGCGACGCTGTGGCCGGCCAGGGATGAGGTGGCGCCCTGGAGGCAGCGCAACCTGCTCCTGGCCAACTTGATCCCCTGGCCCGAGGTCGAGGAGCCGAACCTCGACGTGGCGGCGGTCGGCGCGCTCGATCCCCGAGACGCCGCGATCTTCAAGGCGGATCTGGGCGGTGTTCTGCGCGCCCCATCCGTGCGGACACCTCGCAATGTCCTGCTCGTCCTGCTCGAAGGCGTCTCTGGGGCCTACCTGCCCAGCCTGGCCTCGCGCCAGGGGATCGATTACGACGTCCAGATGACCCGCCTGGACGCCATCGCGCGGGAGCACCTGAGTTTTTCGACCTTCATCGCCCATCAGCGCCAGACGAACCGGGGTGAGTTCTCGATCCTCTGCGGCGACTACCCCAGGCTCAACGCCTCGCAGGCCCGGATGAGCCAGATCGTCAATGATAACAACGACATGCGATGTCTGCCCGAGGTGCTCGGCGAGGTGGGCGTCGAGTCGGTCTACCTGCAGGCGGCGCCGATGGCCTTCATGGTCAAGGACCGCTTCATGGCCCACATCGGCTTCTCGAAGAGCCTCGGGGACACGTGGTTTCAGGAGGGCTACGCCCGCAACAGCTGGGGGGTGGACGACAAGGCCTTCTTCGAGCAGAGCCTCGGGATGGTCAAGTCGCTCCAGGCCGGCGACAAGCCCTGGTTCTTGACCCTGCTGACGGTCGGGACCCACCACCCCTACCTCGTGCCGGAGGGATACAAGCCCAGGCTGCCCGGGGGGCGTCGAGACGCGCACGCGCTGGCGCTGTCCTGGCTGGACGAGGGGGTGGGGGCCTTTGTCGAGGCGCTCAAGGCCGAGGGGGTCCTCGACGACACCCTCGTGATCCTGACCTCGGACGAGTCGGCGGGGATGGACCGCGGCGCCGACGACGCCACCCGCGCGCTGAGCCAGAGCTGGAGCTTCTTGATCTGGATCGCGCCGGGTGGCGCGCCGGGGCTGGTCGCCGAGCCCTTCGCCCACAGCGATCTGGCCGTCTCGATCCTCGACGCGCTGTCGATGGGGGAGCGGGGCGCTCACTTCGCGGGCCGCAGCGTCCTTCGCGATTACGGCGCGCCGAGGCCGATGTACTTCTCGAACGTCTACACGCGCAAGGCCTACGGCCTGGACGAGGGGGTGCTGACCACCTGCGATCTGGCGCTGCGCGGCTGCGCCGCCTCCAGGCCCGCTCCGGGGCGCCCCTTCGGCCCCTCAAGGTCGCCCGTGACCCTCGACCCCGCTCGGCGAAGCAGGATGCGCCAGGTCGTCGCGCGCACCCTCCAGGTCCCCGAGCCCTCCGCCGCGAAGAACAAGGGGCCTCAAAAACTGCTCTCGGCGCCGATCGTCGAGCTGGTCGATCTGGCCGGGTCGCAGCTTGTCTTTGGCGGGCAGTACCTCACCGTGCCTGCGGGATCGCGCGTCGAGGTGGAGATCGAGGTGGAGGTCACGGGGGAGCAGGGGCTCGTGGAGCTGAGCCACGATCTCGTCACCCAGCAGGGTCGCCTCCACAAGCCGACGATCCCGAAGCTGCGCGGGGGCGACGCGGTGACGATCACCTACGCGGTCGAGGTCGCCGAGGACAGGGCGAAGCTCGAATGCCGGCTCTTTGCCCGCAAGCTCCTCGGTCAGGGGCTCGCGCTGGAGTTCAAGCGGGCGACGATGTCCATCGCGCCCTCGCCGGGTCCTGCAAGCAAGACGGCGGCGGCGGGAAGCAAGGTGGCGGTGCGGCGTGGCCCTGATCCGCCCAGCACGCGCTTGACCTTCGAAAACCCTGGGCACTTCTCCCAGGCCCGCTGCGTCAGGCGCGAGGGGACCGGCGCTCGGGCCCTCGGGTGCGCCCGAGGGGCGGTGGTCTTCGGTCCCTACGCCTATGCGCCGAAGGGGTCCAGGGTGCGGGTCGAGGTGGAGGTCGAGGGGGTGGGCGAGCCGGTGACGATCTCGGGCGACCTCGTCTCGCGGCGGGGCCGCAGGAGCCACGCGCGCCAGCCCGATCTGAGGGTGGAGCCGGGGCGGCGGTCGACCTTCGCGCTGGAGATGAGCGCGGACAGGGCGATCGACGATCTGGAGGCGCGCCTTCACCTCGTCGACGCCCGGGGGTCGCTTCGTATCCATCGGATATTGCTGGAGATCACCTCGGCCGATCCTTGACGAGGCGGACGACGGTCTCAAGGTGCGAGGTGTGTGGGAACATGTCGACGGACTCGACGCGGTCGATCCTGTAGCCGCCGTCGACGAGGGCCCGGCTGTCGCGGACGAGGGCCTCGACGCCGCAGGCGACGAAGATGATGAGGGGTGGGCCGCTTTCGACGAGGCTGGAGATGACCTTGGGGTGGCAGCCGCTGCGGGGCGGGTCGATGATGACGGTGTCGGGGTTGAGGTCAAGGACCTTGTCGATGACGGACTCGACCTTGCCGCAGATGGCTCTGAGGTTGGAGCCGGGGTTCTTCTTGAGCCACGCCTTGAGGTCTTCGATGGCGTGGGGGTTGCTCTCGGCGACGGTGGCGCGCTCCCAGCGACTCTGGCTCAGGCGGGCGAAGACGCCGACGCCGCCGTAGAGGTCGGCCAGGTGGACCGAGCGCTCGGGGAGCATGTCGACGACGATCTCGGCGAGCCGCTCGGCGCCCTCGTGGTTGGTCTGGAAGAAGGCGCCGGGCGAGAGGTGGAAGTGCTGGCCGCCGAGGGCGAAGATGGTCCGGCGGTGGCCGCCGAGGTGGATGAAGGACTCGCCGAAGAGGTAGCTGGAGCGGGCGGGGTTGACGGTCAGGTGGAGGCCGTTGACGCCGGGCAGGGCGGTGAGCCTGCGGACCAGCGCGTCGCCGCCGGGGACCTTGGGGCTCTGGGCGGCGAGGGTGACCTCGGTGGCCCCGGAGGCGGGATCGACGCGGACGCCGAGGCCGTGGAGCCAGCCCCGGTGCCCGCGCGGGGAGGTGGCCTCGATGGAGGCGCCGTCGAGGGCCTGCTTGACCATGGCGAGGGCGGCCAGCGTCAGCGGGTGCTGGACGGGGCAGCCGCCGGCGGCCACGAGGTCCGTCGAGCCGCGCTGGTAGAAGCCCAGGTCGAAGCCGCCCTTGGTGGGCGCGGCGGCCATCAGGAGGCGAGTGCGAAACCCGAAGGGCTTCGAGAGGCCGATGACGGGTTTGATGAGGGACGGTTCGCACAGCGTTCGGAGGGTGATCTTGAGCGAGGCCCGCTTGTCCTCAAGCTGCCGGGCGTAGTCCATCGCCTGGAAGGTGCACCCGCCGCAGCGGTCAAGGACGGCGCAGGGGGCCTCGACGCGATCCGGGGAGGGCGACAGGAGCTTGATGAGCTGGGGCGGGCCGTGCCTGCTGCCGTCGACGAAGCGGACTCTGTCGCCGGGGACCCCGGTCGAGAGCGCGACGCGGCGATCCCCGACGCGGACCCCGCAGCCGGTCTCGCCGATGATCAAGGCCCCGATCTTGCCCTCCAAATGCTCCTCGCCCTGGCTCGTCGGCGCGGGGACTTGCGGCGGCGCGGTCGCGGCGGGCGGCGGCGAGGCCTCGGCGCGGGGCGGCTTGCGGGGCTTCTTCGAGCGGGGGGGTTTGCTGGCCATGATGCTCCTTCTGGGTAGGGCCCAAGCGGCGGGCCATTCTAGAGCAGTCGGGGGCGCCTGTCGCCGGCCTGGCCGCGCTTTCGACAGCGGGGGGCGCCCCGAGGCGCTCGCCCTCGTTACTTTCGAGCGGGTTCCGATGTATAGGGTGTTGGACGAGGATCTCGGGTGCCGAGATGCTCAAGTCACTGGAGGACTCGGTGAGGATATTCCTGCTTCGTCACGCTCAGTCGCAGGGCAATGTGGATCCCTCGCTCTACCGGGACATGGCCGATCACGCCATCCCGCTGTCGGCGGGCGGGCAGGCGCAGGCCCGCGAGGCGGGGCGGCGCATCAAGGAGCACCTCCAGGCGATCCACGGCGAGCCCGGTTCGGCCCGCGTGCGGATGTGGACGAGCCCCTACGAGCGGACGCGCCAGACCGGCGACGTGATCGTCGAGGCCGCGGGGGGCTGGGTGACGGATCGCCGGGAGCACATCCTGCTGTGCGAGCAGCAGTTCGGCCTCTTCAACGGCGTGCCCGACGATCAGCTCCCCGTGCGCTTCCCGGACGAGTACGCGCTGCACAGCAAGCAGGAGCAGGCGGCGGGCAAGTTCTGGGTGCGGTTCCCGCTGGGCGAGAGCCGCTTTGACGTCGCCACGCGCGTCCACCAGGCCTTCGGGACCTTCCACCGCGATCTGCGCAAGCACGGGATCGAGGATCTCATCGTCGTCTGCCACGGGGTGACCTTGAGGGCCTTTGTAATGATGTGGTGCCACTACAGCCCCGAGTGGTTCGAGACCGAGGGCAACCCCGGCAACTGCGCGATCCGCCTCATCGAGGGCAGCGAGGACCGGGGGTACATCTTCGAGGGCTTTGAAGATCCCTGAGCGCGCCTGTCAGGCGTCCGTTGTCGGCAGGCGGACGGTCAGCACGGGGACGGGGGAGAGCCTGACGACGCGCTCGGTGGTCGATCCGAGCAAGAAGCGACCCACCCCCGTGCGCCCGTGCGTGCCCATCACGATCAGATCGTGGCCGCCCTGCTGGCAGACATCGAGGATGACATCGAAGGGCACCCCCTGGCAGAACTTCGAGTCGATGGGGACGCCATCTCCCTCGTAGGGCTTGATCCACTCCCCCAGGAGCGCCTTGGCCTCCTCATGGCGGGCGCTGACCACCTCGTTCAAGAAGTTGTAGGAGGGCAGGAGAGCCTCCATGGAAGGAGAGAGCGGCGTCAGGTCCGGCAGATCCTGGACGTGCAGCAGGGTGACGCTCGCGCGGTGAGTTCGCGCCAGCCCCATGGTCCACTCAAGGGCCAGCCGGGAGGTCGGGGAGAAGTCGATGGGGAGGAGGATGCGGGTGATGCTGGTCATTGCGCCTTCTCGTCGAGGGGGGCTCAATTGCCCGCGCAGTCTGGCGCACAAGCAAGCAGCGAGCCACGCTGGGGGTGGAGTGCGGGGGGCGATCCTCAACAATGCGATATGCAGATTTTGCGCGATGATGTTGATTGGTGCATTTTTTGCGTGAGCGGTCGAGCGCGGTAGCGCGGCCAGGGTGGGCGCGGGGGGTTGGAGCAGGTCGGCACGGGGATTGCTCAGGGCAGGGCGGGTGACATTGGCCGCCTTCAAGGGAGCAACGCCATGAAAGTTCGTCAGATCCTCGTCGCGACAGACCTCTCCGACGCCGCCGAGGCGGCCTACCGCCACGCGGAGGCCTTCGCGCGGGCCTTTGGCGCTCGCGTGACCTTGCTCTACGTCGACACGGTCGTGCCGATGGGCTTCCACACCTCCGACGCGCTGATCGAGCACATCAACAAGGTCCAGTCGCAGATCTCCGAGCGCCTCAACGAGGCCCAGCAGGGGCTCGCCGAGCGGGGTGTGGACTGCGACGCCGAGGTGGTGGTCGGGGACGCGGCCGAGTCGATCATGGACTTCATCGGGCGCCGGGGGGTGGACCTCTTGATCATCGCGCGGCGCTCCAGGACGATGCTGGAGCGCTTGCTGGTGGGCTCGACGACCCGCAAGCTCGTGCGGCACCTGAAGATCCCGGCGCTGGTCGTGGACGCCCAGGACGCGGCGGGGGGAGGTGAGCCGATCGTCTACGGGAGCTTGCTGACCACGACGGACTTCAGCCAGGACAGCCACCTGGGCTTGCAGCGCGCCGTGGAGCTGTCGGCGGTCTTCGAGGCGCCGCTGACCGTCTTGCACGTCATGGCCATGCCGGTGCTCGTGCCGGCGCTCCCTGGCGAGGCCGGCGTGCCGGTCAGGGGCGACTTCTGGGAGACGCTGCGGCGCTTCTATGAGGGCGAGCTGTCCTCCACGGTGCTCAAGATGGACGAGCGCGCCCGCTACAAGGTCATCGTCAGCGCCGAGGTGGCCCCGACGATCGTGAGCGCGGCCGAGGAGGCGGGCGCGAGCTTGATCGTGGTGCCCTCGCACGGCAAGGGCGGGTTCAAGGCCAACATCTTCGGCAGCACGACCGAGCGGCTCCTTGAGCTCTCCACCCGCCCCGTCCTCATCCTGCCGCGCGACTGGCTGCGGCGGTGAGCCCTCCCCGGCGCGCTCGCCCGCGTCGTCCTTGCGCCGAGGAGCCCCCCTGGAGTTGGTAATAACCTGCGCTCTTCCCTAGACTCGGCGCGGTCGAGCCGCGCATCGCAGTCTGGAGGTGAGGGGATGGGGTTGGGGATCGTGTCGGGTGCAAGTCGGGCGGGGATCGTCCTCGCGTTGCTGGCGACAGGCGCCGCCGGGTGCGGCGGCGACAGCGCGGGGGCAGGGCCAGGGTCGCCGGTCGAGCAGGAGGCGCAGCTGAGGGTTGTGACCCCGACCTCGGGGCAGATCCTGACCTCGCTGGAGGTCGCGGTCGAGGGGAGCGCGACCGAGGGGATCGCCGAGGTGCTGGTCAACGGCCGGGCGGTCCCGGTCGAGGGCGGCGCCTTCGCCACGACGATCCAGCAGGCCGAGGGGCTCCGCACGATCAAGGTCGAGGCGGCGGGCGTCGAGACGATAGAGATCGACATCGCGGTCGACGTCAACCTGCCGGAGCTGGACATCACGGCGCCGGAGCGGGGCCTCTTCGTCGAGGGGGCGCAGGGCGATCAGCTCGTCGTCAAGGGATCGGCCTTTGACTCGGGGGCGGGGATCGACAGGGTCGAGATCGGCGGCTTCCCCGTCGCGTTGGGGGCCGAGGGCGCCTTCGAGGCCAGCGTCCCGCTCAACGTCGGGGCCAACATCCTGGAGATCGTGGCCTTCGACAAGGCCGGCCGCTCCACGAGCGCGCTGCGGGGCGCCATCTACGGCGACTTCGTGCCCTGGGGCGAGCCGATGGGGGACGCCGTCACGGGTCGCCTGACGCCCGAGACGCTGGACGTGGCCGAGCAGGCGCTCCAGGCCCAGCTCCAGGCCGGCTTCATCGACAACCTGCTGGCCGGGGTGCTGCCGACGGGGGAGGACGAGGACTTCCGGGTCGAGCGCTTCGAGTATGGGGAGGTGACCGTCGATCTGACCTTGCACGAGGGCTACATCGGGATCGTGGCGGCGATCAACGGCCTGTCCATCGACGTCACCTTCGAGAAGGAGCTGTCGATCGCGGACGTGGACATCTCCGGCGGCCTGGACATCGATCCGGCCAGGATCACCACGGAGCTGGTCATCACCCTCGACGGGGCGGGGCTGCCGGTCTTCGAGCAGCGCAACACCGTGGTCTCGCTGGAGAACTTCAACCTGCGCGGCGAGGGGCTGCTGGACGTGGTCTTTACGATCATGGAGCAGTTCGCGCGGGAGAAGGCCGAGGAGGCGCTGGTCGATCTCGTCGAGGACTTCGTCGTCCCGCAGCTCTTTGATCCCTCCTTGCTGAACCTGGACTTCAACCTCTTGAGCCAGCGGCTGATCCTCAACATCCTGCTGGAGTCCATCGCGGTCACGCCGCAGGGCATCGACGTGGTGGGCAATGTCGACATGCCGCTCGGCCCCGCCCTGGGCATCCCCGACTCGCCGGGCGTCCTGACGACCCCGGGGAGGCCGCCGCAGGGGTCGCCGAGGCGGATGGTGAGGCTGGCGATGGCGGAGGACTTCTTCAACAAGCTGCTCTTCACCGCGTGGCGGGCGGGGGGGCTGAGGATCAACGTCAACGAGCTGGTCGGCGAGGGGGGCGAGCTGCCCATCGAGCTCGACGTCGGGGCGCTGGCGCTGCTGGTCGGCGATGATCTCAAGGCGCACGCCAGCGCAGACACGCCCGTGGACATCGAGCTGGTGCCGCTGCTGCCGCCGGTGGCCAGCGTCGAGCCGGGGAGCTTCCCGCTCAAGGTTCAAGTGCCTGATCTTATTATTGATCTCTATCTGGCGCCGGAGGGCGGGCCGAGGGTCAAGTGGGCCGCGGTGAGCGTCTCTCTGGCGCTGGACGTCACGGCGCGGGTGGTGGACGGCGAGCTCGATCTGGAGTTCGAGGTCGAGGCCTGGGCGGACTTGATCGAAGAGCCGCTCTTCGAACTCGACGACGAGCGGGTCGAGTCGATGGTCGTGGGCCTCTTCGAGGCGCTGCCTCGGATCTTCGGCCCCAGGGGGCTCGACGGGATCATCGATCTCAGCACCATCTCCCTGCTGGGCGTGCGCATCGGCGCGGGCGAGGTCAAGGCCTCGGGGACCTCCTCGAACTTCCTGTCGGCGGAGGTCGATCTGGTTGTCCCGGAGATCGAGGCGCCCTGAGAAGCTATTCGGAAACTCCAGGCCGTCGTTGTGGGGGTCCAAAGAGGCCATCTGCGGCTCGGACTCGGTCGCAGGGGGCGCCGCCCCACTGCTTCCTCGTCCAATCCACATCTGACCCCTTTGGCCCTCCCACAACTCGGCCTTTCATTTCCGAATGGCTTCTGAGCGGCCGGGCGCTCACCCGAAGCGCTGCGCCTCGGTGGGCTGGACCCGGATGCGAGCGTCCACGGCGACGACGCCCTGGCCCTCGTGGAGCACCTTGAGGGGGTTGAGGTCGAGGTCGACGATCTGGGGATGGTCGGAGATGAGGCGGTCGAGGCGCAGCAGCAGCTCGGCCAGGGCGCCCGTGTCGGCCGGCGGGGCGCCGCGGTAGCCCTTGAGCAGGGGCGCGGCGCGCAGCCCGGCGATCATCTCCGAGGCGTCGATGTCCTCGAGCGGGTGGACGCGGACCGCGACGTCCTTGAAGATCTCGGCGTGGACCCCGCCGAGGCCGACCATGAGGAGCATCCCGAGGGCCGGGTCGAGGGAGGCCCCGGCGATGATCTCGACCCCCTCCGGCACCATTTCTTGAACGAGCACGCCTTGCATCGCCCCGTGGTGGCCGGCGACCTCCAGGCGGCGAGCCATGCCGGCGAAGGCGTCCCAGACCTCCTCGGGCGTGCGGAGGCCGAGGCGGACGCCGCCGACGTCGGTCTTGTGGGTCAGGGTCTGGCTGATGAGCTTGAGGGCGACGGGGAAGCCGATGTGCGAGGCCGCGCTGGCGGCCTCGTCGGCGGTGCTCGCGGTGCGCTGTCGGGCTTGTCGGATGCCGTAGGCGCCGAGGACCTCGGCGATCTCGTCGGGCGAGAGCCAGAGGCCCGCGGCGCCCTCGCTGGCGCCCGCGAGGGCGCGCTGGATGGTCTGGGCGGCGGCGTCGGCGTCGATCCCGGGGAGGTCGGCGGGGGCGCCTGAGGGGCGGCTGAGCCACTCGCCGTAGCGGGCGGCGCGGCCGAGGGTGATCGCGGCCGTTTCGGGGAAGGTGAAGGAGGGGATGGAGGCGGCCTGGAGGCTGCGCAGGGACTCGGGGACGCCGTGCGAGCCCAGGAAGTTGCACAGGATCGTCTTGTGCGAGCCGCTGGCGCCGGCCTTGATGGCCTCGGCGACCTCCTGGGCGCGCGTGACGATCGGGGGGACGAAGATGGCGATGAGGCTGTCGATGTCGTCGTCCTCCAGCAAGATCCGCACGGCGCGCTCGAAGGCCTCGGGGGAGGCGCTGGCGATCATGTCGACGGGGTTCCGGACGCTGGCCTCGGGGGGGAGGAAGGCGCTCAGGCGAGCCCGGGTGTGCTCGGAGAGCTGGGGGAGGGTGAGGCCCTGCGCCTCGCACGCGTCCGCAGCCAGGATGCCGGGGCCGCCGGCGTTGGTCAGGACGGCGACGCGGCGGCCGCGCGGCACGGGCTGGTGGGCCAGCAGCAGGGCGGTGTTGAAGAGCTCTTCCATGGTGTCGACCCGGATGACCCCGGTCTGCCAGAAGAGCGCGTCGGCGGCCACGTCCACGCCGGCCAGCGCGCCGGTGTGCGAGGTGGCCGCGCGGCGCCCCGACGCGGAGCGGCCGCTCTTGACCGCGATGATGGGCTTGCGGGCGGCGACGCGGCGGGCGATTCTTGAGAACTTGCGCGGGTTTCCGAAGCTCTCCAGGTAGAGCAGGATGAGCGCCGTGTCGGGGTCCTCCTCCCAGTACTCCAGCATGTCGTTGGCAGAGACGTCGGCCTTGTTCCCGATCGACACGAAGGTCGACAGGCCCAGGCCGAGCGCCTCGCCGGTATCCAGGATCGCCACGCCGAGGGCGCCGCTCTGGGTCAGGAAGCCGACGCGCCCGGGGGTGGGGAAGGTGGGCGCGAAGGTGGCGTCGAGGCGGACCTCGTCGCTGGCGTTGATGACCCCAAGGCAGTTGGGGCCGACGATCCGGATGCCAGCGTCGCGGGCGATGGTGGTGAGCTCCTCCTCAAGGCGAGCGCCCTGCTCGCCGGCCTCCTTGAAGCCCGCCGAGATGACGACCATGGCCTTGACGCCGGCCTGGGCGCATTGGCGCGCGACCTCGATGACGCGGGCGGCCGGGACCGCCACGACGGCCAGATCGACGGGCTCGGGGAGGTCGAGCACGCTGGGGCTGGCGCGCACGGCGTGGACGGCGTGGGCGTGGGGGTTGACGGGGTAGACGACCCCCTGGAAGCCGCACCGCAGCAGGTTGCGCAGGATCTCGTTGCCGATCGTGCCGGCCTGACGGCTGGCGCCGATGACCGCGACGCTGCGGGGCTTGAAGAGGGGGATGAGGGAGTCGATCATTGCGGCCTTGACCTCGGGGGTGAGGGCGATCCGTCGCGGCGCGATGCGTCGCCGCCTCAGCGTGCATATCCCGGTCGCCTGTCGGTCTTCAAGCGCTCGATGAGGAATGCGAGGGCAGGTGGCTTTGTCTGTTGGTCGGGGCGAGGCGTCTGGAGGTCCTGTCGATGGGGTTCGTGGAGCGCGTCGAGGCGATGTGGTCAGGGCGCAAGGTCCAGATCTGGACGAGCCCGGCCTGCCGGCCGCCGCTGTCGATGCTGGACGCGCGGGTGGGCTTCGAGACGCGCCGCGCGGATCTGGCGCGGCAGGCGTTTGGCGCGGAGGCCGATCTTGGCGCCTGAGGGGAGGTGGGGCGCCGAGCGGATCGCGATGGGGGCGAGTCTGGCCGCCGCGGTCTTGATGCTGGTCGGCAAGCTGAGCGCGGCGCTGATCACGGGCAGCGACGCGATCCTGTCGGACGCGGCCGAGTCCGTCGTCCACATCGCGGCCACGGGCGTGGCGGCCTTGAGCCTGTGGTGGGGCGCGCAGCCCGCCGACCGCCAGCACCCTTATGGTCACGGCAAGATCGCCTACTTCTCGGCCGGCTTTGAAGGGGCGATGATCTTCGCCGCCGCGCTCTCCATCCTGGCGCTGGCGGCCCGCTCGCTGGCCCTCGGCCCGCAGGTCCAGTCGCTCGGCCTGGGGGTCGCCATCACCGCCGGGCTCGGCCTCGTCAACCTGGCGCTCGGCGTCGCGCTGGTGAGGGTGGGGCGGCGCAAGAAGGCGCTGGTGCTGGTGGCCAACGGCAAGCACGTCCTGACCGACATGTGGACCAGCGCGGGGGTCGTCGTCGGCGTCACCCTGGTCTGGATCACGGATCTGGTCTGGCTCGATCCCGTCGTGGCCATCCTGGTCGGCCTCAACATCCTCTGGAGCGGGGCGAGCCTCATGAAGGAGTCCTTCGACGGCCTGATGGAGCGGGTCGACGACAAGGACAGCGCCGCGCTGCTGGCCGCGCTGGGCAGGGCGCGCGCCGAGGCGCTGGTCGTCGACTACCACCAGCTGCACTTCCGCCGGGTCGGCGCCGAGGTCTGGATCGAGGTGCACCTGATCTTCGAGGAGGGCTCAAGCCTCAAGGACGCCCACGCGCGGGCCTCGCGCTGCGAGGCGATGATGGCCGAGAGCCTGGAGCCAGCGGCCCGCTGCCACATCACCACCCACCTGGAGCCCCGCGACCACGACGCCTCCCACCCTGACGGGCACCCCGAGACGGTCGATCCCTTGACGGCGCCTGCGGGTTGATGCAATAGCCTCCCACCCGAGCAGGAGGAGAGCGATGGGCCAGACAGACCGCTGCATCCGAGCCATGACCAACGATGGCTCCTTTCGCGTCATCACCATCCGAAGCACCGACACGGTCCAGGGAATCCTCGACGCCCAGGAGGTCTCGTCGGAGCACGCGGCGATGGTGGGCGACCTGGTCACGGCCTCGGTGCTCGTCCGCGAGATGATGTCCCCCGGCATGAGGGTCCAGGCGATCCTGTCCACGTCGCCGTATCGCTTCAACGTCGTGGCCGACTCCCACCCAGGCGGCCTGACCCGAGGGCTCGTCAACGTCTCGGAGGGTGCGGTGGTCGAGCTCGGCGAGGGCGTCGTGCTGCAGGTCGTGCGAGTGCTCTACAATGGAGAGCTGCACCAGGGCTTCATCGGCACCGATCCGCAGGGCGGGTTGAGCGGGGCCCTGATGGCCTACATGGAGCGCTCCGAGCAGATTACCTCGATCGCGATGCTGTCTTGCGTCGTCGAGGGCGAGCGCGAGGTCCGCGCGGCGGGGGGGGCGATCATCCAGCTCCTGCCCGGGGCCGAAGAGGGCGCGGTGGCCTTGATGGCCGCGAGGGCGGGGACCTTCGAGGACATCACGCCGGGTCTTCTGGCCACGGACGGCGATCCCGAGGCGCTGCTGGCCCAGATCATGGAGCACTTCGATTATTCGCTGCTGGGGGTCAACCCCGTCTTCAACGGTTGCAACTGCGATCAGGCGCGCGTCCTGGGCGCGCTGGCCTCGATGGGCCGCGAGGAGCTGGAGCAGATCGTGTCCAGCGGCGAGGTGCTCAGCATCAACTGCGACTACTGCGCCAGGAATTACAGCATCGGCGCAGAGCAGATCCGACCCCTCCTGGATTCCAACTGAAGATCGGCCGTCGGGCGGCGTGAGGCGCGCGTCCATCCCAGGGATCTGGGGTGGTCCTGGGTCAGCGATGCTGCTTGGACTCGATGTGGTGGGTCAGGCGCCTGCGCGCGGCCCGGAAGGCGTCCCTGATGGCGACGTAGATGTCGTCGTGCGCGTCGCTGTTGCCGGGGTCGTGCGAGATGACGAGGTGCGCCCCGGGCACCTTCATGTCGATGTGGACCTGGAACTGGTTGCCCTTGGTCTGGTTGGTGTGCGGGGCTTCGACGGTGACTTCGAAGGACTGCCAGTGATCGTTGAGGCGTTGGAGTTTGTCGGCGCGCCGCCGGATCTCAGCTTCGACAGCGTCCGAGGGGCCGATATTGCGAAAGTTGATGGTCATGGGATGTGTCATGCTTCCTCCTTGCTCTGGCGAACTGGTGCAGGTCAAGGCTACGCCCTCGGGCGAAGCGGCGCAAGGGGCGAAGGTGGGGGATCAGGGCAGGAGGTAGCCTTCGAGGAGCTGGCAAAGGAAGCGCTCGGCCCGCTCGCGGCCCTGGTCAGACAGCGGAGGTGGGGATCCGAGCCAGGTGGGTTTGACCTCGGAGGTGACGTACCACATGGGGATGGCGGTGATGAGGAGGGCCAGGAGGGCGCGGACGTCGACGTCTCGGATGAGGCCTCTGCGGATCATGCCTCGGAAGCCCTCGTCGAGGAGTCCGAGGGCGATGCCCTGGAGTTCGTTTTCGAGGTGGTGGATGTCGGAGGAGTCTTCCAGGATGCGGAAGAGGACCATGCGGACGAAGTCGTTTTGAAGGGAGAGGCTGTCGTGGGCGACGGCGACCAGATCGCGGATCAGCGCCTTGACCTCCAAGGTGGTGGAGATCCGGGTCATCGTGTTCAGCAGGGGGTTGAGGCGAGCGAGGAACTCCTGATGTCCGTGCTGGTAGACGCCGGCGAAGAGGGTGGCCTTGTCGCCGAAGTGGTACTTGAGCGTGGCGATGTCCACGCTTGAGGCGCCGCTGATCTGCCGCAGGGAGGTGGCCTCGTAGCCCTGGGAGGCGAAGAGGGCGGTGGCCTCATCGAGGATCCGTCGCCGCGTGGCTACGCCGTTGGCGCGGGTGTTTCTGGGGAGGTTGCGTCGGTTGATCTGAGTGTTGTCTGCCATGATCCGGGGGGTTGTGGTCGTCAGGAGTCGTGTCGGAGCCTGGAGGTCTGATGGTTTTGACTCCCGTCGGTCGTCGGGCCGATGCTGTCGTCGTCGATGCGAGGACGGCTTGTGTCGACGGGCCGATGGGCCCGCCTGGGCGTCACCCGCTGGGTGCTCCTCCTTGGCGTTGATCTTGCCGACGGCGTCTTCTGGCCGACGGCGTCGATCTTGCCGCTGGCGTCGATCTTGCCGACGGCGTCGATCTTGCCGACGGCGTCGATCTTGCCGACGGCGTCGAGCTTGCCGACGGCGTCGAGCTTGCCGACGGCGTCTTCTGGCCGACGGCGTCGCTGTCGTCCTCGACGACCTCGGCCCCTCAAGCCCATCAGCGTTCTATCAGCCGCGCCCTTGTCCATCAACAGCCGCGCCGATCCATGTGGCACTGCCCTTGCTCTTGTGCAAGCCGGTGAGGCCGTCGACAGGCGCCGTCAGGGCGCCTCTTGAGCGCGCCATCATGCAGATGATGCGCTCGACCGGAAGGTGCCGCAAAAGATGCGTCCAGCCCAACTTTGAACGAGAGGGAGAGATCATGGAACAGCTCATCCAGCATATCGTCGTCGGCTTTGACTTCTCGGCCCAGGCGCGCGAGGCCTTCGGCGCGGCGCTGGCGCTCGCCAGGCGTGTGGGCGCCGAGGTCCACGCGGTGGCGGCGCTGCCGGGGCACCTCGACGTCGATGTCGTGCGCAGCGCCGGGCAGAGCGCCGAGGGGCGCTACGATCAGCTCTACACCAACGAGCCCCTGATGGAAAACCTCCAGTCGAGGATGGTGGCCGAGGCCAGGGCGCTGGGCGCCGAGGAGGTCAAGGTGACCTGTGAGGTCAGCCAGCGGCGCCCGATCCTGGCGATCTTCGAGGTGGCCTCGATCTACCGCGCGGATCTGCTCGTCGTCGGAGCCACCGGACTCGGCGCGATCCAGCGTCTGCTGGTGGGCTCGACGAGCGAGAAGCTCGTCAACAAGAGCCGCTGGCCGGTCTGGGTGGTCAAGCCCGGCTGCGCCTGGCCCCCGAGGCGCATCCTGTGCCCCGTGGACTTCTCGGTCGCCTCGCGCCGCGCCCTGGGCTGGGCTGGGGAGATCGCCCAACTCTACGGCGCCCACGTCGACGTGCTGACCGTCCGGGAGTTGATCCCGCGGCAGTGGATGGACGTCTACGGCGACTTCTACGACCCCGAGATGGCCCAGGCCAGCCTGGAGAGCCGTGAGCACACCCTCAACGCCCTCCAGCAGTTCTGCGACATCGAGGACTTCAGGGGAGTCTCCTGGGAGCCCGTCCTTGCCAGCGGTCGGCCCGATGAGGCCATCCTGGAGACGGTCGCCTCCCGAGGCTCGGACCTGCTGTGCATGGGCAGCGTCGGCCGCTCGGGGATCGAGGGCGCGCTGGTGGGCAACACGGCCGAGCGGGTCATGCGCGAGCTGCCCTGCTCCCTGCTGACCGCCAAGCCCGACGACTTCATCCTCAAGCACTGAAGCGAGCCGACGACCTCCACCCCCATTGCGCTCGGCGGCGTCAGGGTGCACTCTGTGCCGGGCACAGAGAGGAGGGACGCATGGGCGATCACGCCGACAGGCTCATCGAGACGATCCGCGCCGCCATCATCGGCGACAACCAGGTCCTTGAGGGGCCATTTGGCCCGCGCAGGGTGACCTACGCCGACTACACCGCCTCCGGGCGCTCGCTGGCCTTCATCGAGGACTTCATCCGCCAGGAGGTCCTGCCCCTCTACGCCAACACCCACACCGAGACCTCTGGCACCGGCCTCCAGACGACGCGCTTCCGCGAGGAGGCCCGCCGGATCATCAAGGAGGCCGTCGGCGCCGATGAGCGCGACGCCCTGATCTTCTGCGGCTCCGGCGCCACCGGCGCGATCAACAAGCTCATCGACGTGATGAACCTGCGCCTGCCCGCCGATCTCGACGCCCGCTACGGCCTCTCGTCGCTCATCCCGCCCGAGGAGCGGCCCGTCGTCTTCATCGGACCCTACGAGCACCACTCCAACGAGCTGCCCTGGCGAGAGTCGATCTGCGACGTGGTCGTCATCGACGAGGACGCCGACGGCCGCGTGGACCTCAAGCAGCTGGAGGAGGCCCTGATCCGCCACGCCGACAGGCCCCTGAAGATCGGCAGCTTCTCGGCCGCCTCCAACGTCACCGGGATCGGTTCGAAGACCCGCCAGATCGCCGCCCTGCTGCACAAGCACGGCGCGCTGTCCTTCTGGGACTTCGCCGCCGCTGGACCCTACGTCAAGATCGAGATGAACATGGCCGACGATGAGCCCGACGGGGCGCTGATCACCAAGGACGCCATCTTCATCTCACCCCACAAGTTCATCGGCGGGCCGGGGTCGCCCGGCATCCTCATCGCCAAGCGCGCCCTCTTCAAGAACAGCGTCCCCTCCGTCCCCGGCGGTGGCACCGTCGCCTACGTCAACCACAAGGAGCACCGCTACCTCGACGACATCGAGCACCGGGAGGAGGGCGGCACGCCGGCCATCATCGGCTCGATCCGCGCTGGCCTGGTCTTCCAGCTCAAGGAGGCCGTCGGGGCCGAGCGCATCCGCGCCCGCGAGCAGGATTTCATCCAGCGGGCCATCGCCGCGTGGTCCGCCAACCCCGACATCAAGATCCTGGGCAACCCCGACGCCTGGCGCCTCTCCATCGTCTCCTTCATGGTCCGCCACCGCGATCGCTTCCTGCACCACAACGCCGTCGTGGCCATCCTCAACGACCTCTTCGGCATCCAGACCCGCGGCGGCTGCTCCTGCGCAGGCCCCTACGGACACCGCCTGCTGGGCATCGACCTGACCACCTCCAGAGCCTTCGAGCGCCAGATCATGCGGGGGTGCGAGGGCGTCAAGCCCGGCTGGGTGCGGATCAACTTCAATTACTTCATCTCCGAGGCCGTCTTCGACTTCCTCATCAAGGCCGTCAACTTCGTCGCCTCCGAGGGCTGGCGGCTGCTGCCGCTCTACCGCTTCGATCCGGCCACTGGCCTGTGGCGTCACCGCCTCGGGCGCCCCGATCCCCCCCGCAGCCTCTTTGACCTGTCCTACCGCAGCGGCGTGCTCGACTACCGCGCCCGACACGCCACCGAGCCCGAGTGGGCGCTGGAGGGCTACATCGAGGCCGCCGCCGAGGTCACCCGCGCCGCCTGTGAAGGCTACGCCGGGCAGCGGTGCGATGATCCGGTCCCCGACGACGACTTCGAAGGCCTGCGCTGGTTTCCCCTGCCCGAAGAGATCCTCACCGAGCTGCGCGGCCAGGAGTGCAGCGCCTCCTCGCACCCCCTCCTCGTGCGCGGCTCCTGACCCACACGCCCTCGCCTCAAGTGGGACCGTGGGAGACCCTCCAGGGGATGGTTTCCTGAATGATCAAGGGCGCTTGCGCTCGAAGGTGGTCACCTTGTCCGAGACCGGGGCGGAGCCGTCGAGGATCGCGAGGGTCGCGGGGCTGTCGTCGGCCAGGATCAGGTGTCGGGCGAAGGACAGCGCGAAGGTGTTGACGATCGTGAAGCCCTCCTGGGGGTCGAGGGTGTTGCAGAAGCCCAGCGCGAAGGTCTGGTGGCAGCCGCCCTCCAGCTCGATCCACGTCAGGTCGATCCCGTCGACGAGCGCGAACTGCTCCTCGGCGCCGACCTTGTCCTCGCTGCCGCTCATGAAGAAGACCGGCCCCTTGATGTCCCGGTGGCCCTGCTCTCCGAAGAAGTTCGTCCTGAGCGTCCCGGCCATGGGCAAGGTGGCGACGACGCGGGCGTCGCTCAGATCCGAGGCGAGGATCTCAAGCTCGGCCTCGGTGCAGCCGCCTTCGGGGATGTCGCCGGACTCGCAGCGCTGTCGGATGACCTCCAGATCGAGGCTGGCGCCGCCGGTGACCCAGGTGGTGTAGGCGCCGAAGCTGTGGCCGCTCAGGAGCACGCGGGAGGTGTCGGCCTTGCCCGCGAGCGGATCGCCGTCTGGCAGCGCCTCGATCGTGTCCAGGGCGACGCGGATGTCCAGCGGTCGGTGGAAGTAGTGGGCGGTCGGGAGCGGGTCGCGGTGGTCGGACAGCGTGTTGTTGGTGTGGTCGGGGGCCACCGCGAGCCAGCCGTGGGAGGCGAAGTGCCGCATCAGGTCCGCGCTCGTCCCGCCGAAGCCCTGGAAGCCGTGCGAGTGGGCGTGGACGGGGTAGCCCGCGGGGTAGACCGGATCGGCGGGCGGGGCCCCGACCACGACCTCCTCGTCGGTGAAGGCTCGCACTCCCAGGTAGACGGCGGGCTCGCCCTCGGTGGTCAAGGTCGGGTACCAGATGTTCACCTTGATCGTCCGAGGCTCGCCGCTCTCAGGCGAGGTCCATGTCACGTCCTGGACTCGGAAGCCGACGGCAAAGGGGCCATCTGCGCCAGGAGCCCACTCCAGCGGGTCGTCCGAGAAGACCTCGGGCTCAGGCTCGGGTTGAGGCTCAGGTTGAGGGTCTGGTTGAGGCTCGGGCTCTGCGGCGTCGGGCTCCGCGGCGTCGGGCTCAGGGGTGGGCTGTCCCTCGGGCTCCTGAGCGGCGGGGTCCGAGGCCGGCGCGGGGTCGCCGCAAGCGCCGAAGACCGCCAGGAGCGCAGCCCCGATCGTCACGATGTGGATGAACCTGTGCATGCCTGTCTCCCTGAGCGCGAGGCCACCTCGCCCGTTGATTCTGGGGCATGCGCCCGCGGTCAGCAAGTGCTTGCCGTGGTGAGATCCCGGCGCGGGGGACGAGAGGGGACCTGAGCGCAGAGGGGGGCGTGAAGACGTTGAGGTCGTCGGGCTTGCGTCGGGGGAGCGTGGCTTGCGAAGATGTCCACGGCTTCAGCAAAGGGAGGGAGACATGATCGATCAGGGGCTCAAGAATCTGGGCTTCGCGGAGGCCGGGGTTGCCTCCGTGGGCCGCAAGAAGGTGGACTGGCCCGCTCCGGAGCGTCGAGAGACGGTCACGCGGGTGGTCGGGGACGCAGGCCTGGGTCAGGGTGAGCCGGTCCTGGAGGTGGGCGGCGGTGAGTTTGCGGTCGTCATGCGGGGCGACGAGCCCCTGGGGGTGCTGGGGGAGGGGCGCTACATCGCCGAGGGAGGGCGCGCTGGCGGCCTTGGGCTGGTCTGGCTCAAGGCCACGCCGTGGACCTTTCGCTGTCATGTCAGCGAGGTATGGACCGCCGATCAGCGCCGCATCAAGGCGGAGATCTGGATCCGGGTGGCGATAGACGCGCCCTCGCGCTTTGTCAGCGCGGTGGTGGGCGCGGAGCCTTTGGTGGGGCGAAAGCACCTCCAGGTTGTCCTGGAGCCCCCTGCGCAGCGGGTCATCGCCGAGATCGTGAAGCGGCGCGACGCGGGGGACCTCGACAAGAACAGGGAGGGCTTCGCCGAGGCGCTGTCGCCGGAGATCGCCGGGGCCTTCGCAGGCATGGGGCTGTCGGTTTCGAAGGTGGAGGTGGTGTCGCTCGTGGTGTTGACCCAGCGCCTCGGCACCTCGGCGGGATCGAGCGGCCCGACGGGATCGACCTCGCCCGTGCCCGCGGCGTCGATGGCGACGGGCGCGGGGTCGGCGCCGGCGGACGCCTTGATGAGGGTGTCGGGCGAGCGGGCCTCGAGTGATCCTGGGGTTGAGGTGGTCGAGGGGGTCATCGAGCCCGCAGGTCCAGCGGTGCGAGGCCGGACGCGCGAGGTGGTTCGGATCACGGAGACCGAGGTGAGGTGGTCGTTCGAGTCAGGGTCCGCACAGGAGTCCGGATCGGCGTCGGGGCCGGCCGATCCAGAGGCGTTGATGGCGATGATCCAGGCCGAGGCCGATCGCCTCGCGGATCTGGCGGAAGCGGGCCAGATCTCACCCGAGGAGTACCATCGGCAGATCGAGGCGTTGGAGGAGGAGGTGTCGAGGCTGTCTCAGGAGGGGTAGGGGAGTCTCAGGACTTCTGGCCCGAGGGGGGGCCGAAGGAGCCTCGGAAGAGGTCCTCGATGGCGGCGCGGCCTTGATCGGAGAGGAATCGGGAGCCCGTCCCGGTGAAGCGGCGCGAGGTGATGCGGGGCGCCTCTTCGAGGGAGTGCCACGCGTCGTTGTCCCAGAGCAGCCACGACTGGCGCTCTTGGTCAAAGACGAAGAGCTCCTTGTTGAGGTGCTTGGCCAGCTCCGCGGCCCAGCCGGTGCCGCCCTTGACGGTGTTGTCTTCGAGGATGATCCCGATGACGAAGACCTGCCCGGCGGTGTTGACCTGGTGCCAGATCGACTGGAGGACCTTCTGGAAGAGGGGGGTGTCGGGGTAGGACCGGTGCATGTGCTCCTGGAGGTAGCGGGCGTTGACCCGGCCCTGCTGGAGCTGCTCGTCGGACAGGAGCAGGACGCCCGTATTTCGGGAGACGGGGCGGCCTTTGAAGGAGTAGTGGATCTCGGTCAGGCCCCAGCGCTCCGCGCAATCGCCGAAGGCGCTCTCGGCGCCCTGGGCGCCGCCGGAGAGGAGGGTGCAGACGCCGGCCGGGAGGGTGACGGTCGAGCGCCACCCGCCTTCGGTCAGGGCGCGCATCGTGTCGACCTGGAGTTGGATGGAGGGGACCTCGGGGGCCACGTCGCTGCGGTCCTTGAGGAGCGTGAGCTCGGCGGCGTCGGCCTCGGGGGCCAGCCGCAGGGCGACGTCGATGAGCCCGCTGAAGGTGTCGCAGGGCGGGGCCAGGCCGAGGGGGTGGCTGATCGGATCCTCGCGGTGGGAGCGGGCGGTGAGCCAGAGAGCGGCGCCCATCCTTTGGGCGCTGGCCTTCAGGGCGCCGAGCGCGGCGGCGGTGGCGATGGGGTCGCCGGTCCAGTCGAAGTTGTCGATGAGGACGACCTCGGGCGCAAAGGACATGTGCTTTGCGTAGAGCTCAAGGGAGCGCTCGATCTGCTCGGGGAGGATGAGGTTGCTGGCGTAGGACTGGATGAGCCGCAGCTTGTCGATGTCGGTCCGGGTGGCGTTGCGCGCCTCAAGCTGGACGAAGTTGGCCAGATCGACGAAGAGCGTGTCGTACCAGGCCTGGACGCGGCTGACGGTCTGACCGCCCAGGGAGATGTGCAGGAGGCGTTTACCCTGCAGAAGGGCCGCGAGGCCGACCTGGACCAGGCAGGCTGTCTTGCCGACCCCGGCTCTGGCCGAGATGACGCCGAGCTGCCCGGCGCCAAGCTGCCCGTGAGGGCTGCTCTGGAGTAATTTGAGCGGGCTGTGCTCGTACAAGTGCTCGGCGTTCATCTCACCCTCCTTGTGGCGTTCTACTTCTTTTCGGCTTGAGCCTTCTCGATGAGCTCCTTGCTGATGCCCTCGGGCACGAGCAGGTAGCGGGAGAATTCCATCGAGAACTCGGCCTTGCCCTTGGTGTTGGAGCGAAGCTGGGTCGAGTAACCGAACATCTCCGCCAGCGGGACCTCGGCCTGGATGCGAGCCATGCCGTCGCCCTCTTCCGAGCCGACGATCTGGCCTCGCCGTGACATCAGGGTCCCGAGCATCCCGCCGGAGAACTCGGCGGGCCCCTCGACGACGACCTTCATCACGGGCTCCTTGATCTTGGGCTTGCCGCCGGGGAAGGCCTCGCGCCAGGCGCCGCGAGCGGCCTCCTGGAAGGCCATCTCCGAGGAGTCGACCGCGTGGGAGGCGCCGTCGTTGATGACGACCCTGACGTTGACGACCGGCGAGCCGATCAAGGTGCCCTTCTCCAGCATCGAGCGGAAGCCCTTCTCGACCGAGGCGATGTACTGGCGAGGGATCGAGCCGCCGACGATCTCGTCGACGAACTCGAACTCCTCCTCGGTGGGCTCCAGGTAGCCGGCCACGCGACCGTACTGACCCGAGCCGCCCGTCTGCTTCTTGTGCAGGTAGTTGAAGTCGATCCTCCGTGAGAGGGTCTCGCGGTAGGCCACCCGCGGCGGCGAGGTCTCGACCTCGGCGCCGTACTCGCGCTTCATGCGCTCGACGTAGACGTCCAGGTGCAGCTCGCCCATGCCGCTGATGATCGTCTCGTTGCTCTCGGGGTCGGTCATCACCCGGAAGGTCGGATCCTCCTTGGTGAAGCGGCTCAGAGCCTTGGAGACGTTGATCTCGGCCTTCTTGTCCACGGGCTTGATCGCCATCGAGATGACGGGGTTGGGCACGTGCATCGAGGTCATCGAGATCTCGCGGCTGCCGTCGGTGAAGGTGTCGCCCGTGTAGCAGTCGATGCCGAAGACCGCCACGATGTCGCCCGCCGCGGCCTCCGTGATCTCCTCCATCTCGTCCGAGTGCATCCGCACCAGCCGCCCGACGCGGTGCTTCTTGCCCGAGCGGGTGTTGTGGATGAAGGAGTCCCGCTCCACCCTGCCCTGGTAGATGCGCAGGTAGGTCAGCTGCCCGTAGCGGCCGTCCTCCAGCTTGAAGGCCAGCGCAACCGTCCCCGCCTCGGGGTCGCTCGTCAGAGCCACCGGCACCTCGCCGTTGGGCGTGATCTCGAGAGCCTCGTTGGTCACGTCCATCGGGTTGGGGAGGTACTGGACGACGGCGTTGAGCAGGGGCTGGACGCCCTTGTTCTTGTAGGCCGAGCCCAGCATGACCGGCGTAATCTGGTGGGCGAGGGTCGCCTGACGGATCGCCCTGTGGATGATCTCCGTGGTGACCCTCTCCTCCAGCATCGCCTCCATGAGCTCGTCCGAGAACATGGAGACGCCGTCCAGCAGGAGCTCGCGCTGGTGGTTGACCTGATCCATGTACTCGGCCGGGATCGCCGCCCGCTCGATCTTCTCGCCGTTGTCGCCGTGGAAGTACATCGCCTCCATCGCGACCAGATCGATGATCCCCTCGAACTTGTTCTCAAGGCCGATCGGCAGCTGGATCACGATGGGGTTGTGGCCGAGCTGCTCGCGCAGCTGGTTGGCCACCCGCAGCGGGTTGGCGCCGACGCGATCGCACTTGTTCACGAAGGCGATGCGCGGGACGTGGTAGCGCCGCATCTGGCGATCGACCGTCATCGACTGGCTCTGGACGCCGGCCACCGCGCACAGCACCAGCACCGCGCCGTCCAGGACGCGCAGAGCGCGCTCGACCTCGATCGTGAAGT
>SYOX01000355.1 GCA_005804885.1 Pseudomonadota bacterium | reverse complement strand
CTGCTCGAGAAGCAGAAGCGGGGCAAGGAGCGCATGAAGCTCATCGGGACGGTCCAGATCCCGCAAGAGGCCTTCATCGCCGTGCTGCGCACCGATCAGGACAAGTAGCGGCGCGCAGGCCCCCCTTGCGGCGCCGAGGCAGGCCAAAGGCGCTGCGCGCCGTGAATCTCCGTGGCGCCCCAGCGTCTCCCCAGGTCGCCCGACGGCGGACCATTTGACGGCGACGGGCTGCGGTCGTTAGAGTCGGGCGTTGTTTGAGCGCTTCGGAGACAGGCATGCAGTCATTGCCGCTCGGGATAGTCATCGACGGGAATTACAAGCTCGTCGAGGAGCTGGGTCGCGGAGGGATGGGGATCGTCTTCCGCGCGGTGCAGCTGGCCACCCGGCGGGAAGTGGCGCTCAAGACCCTGCTGCCCCAGGCCGCCCTGGACGCCGAGCGCGTCGAGCGCTTCCGCCGCGAGCTCAACGTCGTCTGCAGCCTGGAGCACCCCCACACGATCACGATCTACGACGCTGGCAGCCTCGACAACGGCATGCTCTACTTCGCCATGGAGCTGCTGCGGGGGCGCTCGCTGGGCGCGCACATCGAAGGCCAGCAGACCATGGCCCCGGAGCGGGTCCGCCGCATCCTGACCCAGACCCTCAAGAGCCTGGCCGAGGCCCACTCCAAGGGGATCGTCCATCGTGATCTGAAGCCCGACAACATCTTCCTGTGCGAGCTGCACGGCGAGAAGGACTACGTCAAGGTGCTGGACTTCGGCATCGCCAAGGCGCTGGGCAACGAGGCTCGCCTGACGGCCAAGGGCTCGACCTTCGGGACGCCGCGCTACATGGCCCCCGAGCAGCTCAACAACGAGGCCATCTCGCCGGCCACCGACCTCTACGCGCTCGGCCACACCGCCTACGAGATGCTCACCGGCGAGTCGGCCTACGGCGACACGACCCTCATGGCGCTGCTGGCCCGGAAGATGGATGCCGACTCGCCGCCGATGCGCCAGGACGTCCTGCTCGGCCCCTTCGGGCGCATCATCGCCAAGGCCACCCAGAACCGCCAGGAGCACCGCTACCCGAGCTGCGAGGCCATGATCGCAGATCTGGAGGCCCTCGGGGACCTCTCGGCCCTTCCGCCGCTGCCCGCCGGCGAGGGCGCCAGCGCCCTGATGCCCGTCAGCCGGGATCTGGACACCCTCGGCGCCAGGCCCCCGGCGCCTGCCCCTGCGCCCGCGCGGCGATCCTGGCGCGGCGTCGCGATCGGCTCCGCCGTCCTCGCCGCCCTCGCCGGCCTGCTGGCCCTCGTGGGCCTGGGCACCAGCGTCGCCCTCTACACCAACAGCGACCCGGCGGTCGCAGAGGCCAGGACCGTCTCGGTCCTCATCCTCTCGACCCCCTCCAGAGCCACCGTCTTCGAGGGCGGCCAGAAGCTCGGGCGCACCCCGCTGCGGCTCGACCAGGAGCGGCGCGAAGGCGCGACCTTGCGCCTGCGCATCCGCAAGAAGGGCTACGCCGAGGTCGAGGCCGAGCTCCCGCTGGAGAAGGACATCAACGCCCTGGTCACCCTCCAGAAGCGCAGAAGGGACGCCACAAGCGAGCCCGACGACGCGCCCGCGGGCGGGCAGGTCGTCATCAACGAGGTCTCCGCCGAGGAGGTCGCCGCGCAACGCGCACAGGACGCCGAGCGCGCCAGCCGCGACGCGCGCCGCTCCGGCGAGGAGACCCAGATCGCCCTTGATGACGACGACGATGCCGATGACGATGCCGATGACTTGAACAAGACCGCCGACGCCGCCGCAAAGACCGCCGAGGACGTCGAGGAGCCCGCCGAGAGCGCCAAGAAGACCGCCGACGACTTCCAAGGGATTCAGAGCGGCGAGCTCAAAGAGAAGGACGCCGAGGCCGACGCAAAGATCAAAGCCGCCGAGGCCAGGAACAAGGCCGCCGCAGCCGACGCCGACGCAAAGACCAAGGTCGCCGACGCCAAGCTCAAGGCCGCTGAGGCCAAGGCAAAGCTCAAAGCCGCCGAGGCCAGGCGCAAGGCCGACGACGCCAAGAGGAAGGCCGCCGAGGCGCGGCGAAAGTTCAACAACCTCAAACCTTGAACACGCAATGCAGATCGCGCCCCTGGCCCTGATCCTGGCCCTCTCCCTCATGGCCTGCGTCGCAGACTCCGGCGATCCCTTCGGACTCGACGACCCAGCAGACGCCGACGACCCGACGCCCGACGCCGACGAGGCCCTCGACACCTCGCCCGATGCAGTCGACCCTGAAGGCGACGATCTCGACGCCGGAGGCCTCGCCGACACCGACGGGATCGTGGACAGCGGAGCCGAGGACGGCGGAGCAGAGGACGGCGGAGCCGACGACGACGAGGCCGACACCGACAACCCCATGGACGACCTGAGCTGGGTCCCCCCCTGCGAGGCCGAGCCCTGCCCCATCGTCATCGAGGGCTTCCCCTTTCAAGACATCCGGGACACCCGAGGCGCCGCCAGCCGCTTCGACCGCTACGCCTGCGCCCCCAACACCAACGAGGCCGGCCCCGAGATCACCTACGTCTTCAAGATCGACGAGCCAGGCGTCCTCCTGATGGGCGTGCGCGATGGCGCCAACGTCGACATCGACCTCCACCTCCTCGACGCCCTCGACCCCGACGCCTGCCTCGACCGCGACGACGAGTCCGTCGGCCGCCCCCTCTCCCCAGGCGTCTACTTCATCGCCGCCGACTCCTTCGTCAACGGCGCCGGGCAGCCCCTCCCCGGCGAGTACGAGATCGGCGTCCACTTCATCGCCGACAACGGCCCGTGCGGCATGGCCCGTGGCGCCATCCCCCGCATCGGCAACGACGACCTGCTGCCCATGCCCGCCACGGGCCCCATCGTCCTCGAAGCCCACCTCGTCACCAGCGAGGAGCACGAGGAGAACATCGACAGCGGCATGATGCTCTTCCCCGACGGCTGGCCCGACGCCATCGACGACGGCATCGAGCGCCATTACGAGCTCTCCGAGCGGGTCAGCGGCTTCTCCACCGACCGCGACCAGCCCTGGGCGCCCTGCTGCGAACCCAGCAACGAGTTCGGGCAAGGCTCCAGCGCCCGACCGCCCGCCATCGCCGAAGCCTGGTACATCAACATGCGCTGGCGACAGCGCCCCGCCCTCGGCGAGCGCTACCTCGTCGTCAACCCCTTCAACGGACAGGCCGTCGTCGGCGCCGCCGGCTACGAGAACGGCCCCGGCGACCTGAGCCGCGTCGGCGGCGCCTGCGAGGAGATCCACGCCCACCTCGGCACCCGGCACCTCGACGACATGACCTTCGGCGTCGCCCTCGACCAATCCCTGCCCTACGGCCCCATCGACTGCGCCCCCTGACATGAGCCCCTCACCCCGCTCCCTGGCCTGCGCCCCCCTGCTCCACTTCACCCTCATCGGCGCCGCCCTCTTCGCCGCCGACCTCCTGCTGAACGCCGACACCCCCGAGCCCATCGTCGTCCCCCGCGCCTTCCTCGACGCCCAGCGCGCCGAGATCGAGGCCCGCACCGGCGCCCCCGCCTCCGACGAGGCCCTGGCCGCCGCCGCCCAGACCTACGCCCTCGAAGAGGCGCTCTTTCGCGAGGCGCTCTCCATCGGCCTCCACCGACACGACCTCGTCGTCCGACGCCGCCTCGTCCAGCAGGTCGAGTTCCTCCACCTCGACCTCAACGTCCCCGACGAGCCCGATGAAGGCGCCCTGACCCGCTGGCTCCTCGATCACCCCGGCGACTACCAGCTCCCCGAGCGCCGCTCCCTCGAACACCGCTTCTTCAGCCGCGACAAGCGCAAGGACCGCGCACCCCTCGACGCCCTCGCCGCCCTCTCCCTCCTCGACCCGAAGACCCCCACCCCGGATGGCGCCACGCCCGACGTAAACCTCAATATCCGCGCATACTTGGACACCAAGAACGCCTCGGATGACGCCTCGAATGACGCCGCGCTCGACGCCCAGCCCCCCCTCGACGCCCCCCCCGATCCCTTCGCCCTCGACCCCTCCGATCCCTTCGCGCTCGGCCACGCGCTCCTGAACCAGTCCCGACAGGAGCTCGCAGGTCGCCTCGGGCCCGAGTTCGCCGAGGCCGCCTTCGCACTGCCCGCCGGCCGGTGGTCCGGCCCGATCCGCTCCGCCTTCGGCCACCACCTCGTCCGCGTCACCGAGATCCTCCCCGGCGGCCCGGCCCCCCTCGACGCCGTCAGGCCAAGGGTCCGGGCTGACCTCCTCGATCAACGCCGCCGCGAGGCCGCCGACGCCGCCGCCCGCGCCGCCCTCCAACGCCACCCCCTCGTCATCGAGCCCGAAGTCGACCGCGAAGGAGCCCCCCCTTGAGAAGCCATTGGGAAACTGAAGGCCGTCGTTGTGGGGGTCCAAAGAGGCCATCTGCGGCTCGGCCTCGGTCGGACGGGGCGCTGCCCCAGTCCTTCCTCGTCCAATCCGCATCTGACCCCTTTCGCCCTCCCACAACTCGGCCTTTCATTTCCAAATGGCTTCTGACCCCGCCCAGGCGCCACGGCCTGCCCGCCGCGCTCTCGCTCGCCCTGATCGCCTGGGCGACGACGCCCAGCGACGCCCTCTCCCACGGCCTCCGGCCCGCTGCCCTTGAGGTGTCACCGCGAAGCGGCGAGGTCGCCTTGGTGGTCCCTGTCGCAAATGGGAGGCCCGCGCCGGTGAGGCTGCGGCTGCCGCGCGGCTGCGCCCGCGTCGACGAGCGGATCTTCGAGGCCGCCACGACCCGCACGACCCGCTTCCGCGCCGAGTGTGGGCCCGCCGGGCTGACCGGGATCGTCGTCGAGGGGCTCGCGGAGGCCGGCGCGGAGGTGGTCGCGCGGGTCGACGGCGAGGTCAGCCTCCTGAGCGCCGAACACCCGGCCCTCGACCTGTCGACGCCCCTCTCCAGCCCGATCTCCTTCGTGACGGTGGGCTTCGAGCACGTCGCCTTCGGCCTCGATCACCTCTTGTTCCTCCTCGGGCTCGCGGCGCTGGCTCGCTCCAGCTGGCGCCGCCTCCTGGGCGCGACGATGGCCTTCACCCTCGGCCACGGCCTGACGCTGGCCGCCGCCGCGCTCGGGGCCATCCAGGCGCCGCCGCGCGCGACCGAGGCGCTGATCGCGCTGACCGTCCTGGCCCTGGCTGTTGAGCTGGCCCGGCGACCCGGAGACGGCTCTGCTGACGCCCTGCAAGCGAGGGGAGGCCCGCCGACGCGCGAAGCGCGAGCGGCGGGCTTCGCTGACCTCGACGCCGGAGGCGGCTCTGCTGACGCCCCACAACCGAAGGAAGACCCGTCGACGCGCGAAGCGCGAGCGACGGGCTTCGGGGCTCCCGGCGACGCAGGGCGCTCTGCTGACCCTGTCCGACCTGAAGGGGGTCCGTCGACGCGCGAAGCGCGAGCGACGGGCTTCGGGGCCAGGGAGCGGCCCTGGATCTTCGCGCTGGCGTGCGGGCTCCTTCACGGGCTCGGCTTCGCCGGGGGGCTCCTTGAGCTGGGGCTGCCCCCGGAGCGGGCGCTCGGGGCCTTGCTGGGCTTCAACCTCGGGGTCGAGCTTGGGCAGGTCGCGGCGATGGGGGCGGCCATCGGCGTCGGCGCCCTGATCGCCAGGGCCGCGCCCGATCACACAAAAATAATATACAGATCAATGGTTTACACCATCGGCGGGGTGTCGGCCTTCTGGGTGATCAGCCGCTCGGCGGCGATCATGGGGTGGGGCTGACGACCTGAACCAGGATCGAGCCCTCGACCTGCCCTATGCGGGCGATCATGAGGGCCTGACCCGGCGCCAGCCCCGTGACGCGGGCGTCTTCGACGCTGGCCACGGCGGGATCCTCGCTGCGCCAGGTGACGCTCGGGGTGACGTAGCCGCTGGAGTCGTCGGCGAAGAGGGCCGTGACGGTCAAGTGGACGCTCTCGCCGACATCCACGCGCGGGGTCTCGGGGGTCAGGCCGAGCGCGACGACAGGCGAGGGGACGACGACGAGGGCGGCCTCGGCGCTCAGGTCGTCGAGGCGCGCGGTCAGGGTGGTTGCGCCCGCGCGAGCGCCCAGAGCGTCGCCTACGGGATCGACGCTCGCGATCTCGGGGTCCGCGAGCGCCCAGGTGACGCGCTCGGAGATCGGCCTGCGAGCCCCGCTCGCTTCGATGCCAAAGGCCTCAAAGCGCCTCGGCTCGCCGACGGCGGTCAACGAGGACTTCGGCTCGATCTCGATCGCCACGAGGTCCGCTTCGTCGACGTCGGGCGCCTCGTCCGGCTCCGCGCAGCCCACCAGCGCCATCGCGGCCACCAGCAAGGTCAGCGCGAGGCCGACCAGCGGGATCGCAGGGGTTGAGGTGGGGCGCGTCATGGCGAAGGCTCCGCGAAGAGGGCGTCGAGGAGATGATAGCGAGGCAAACCTTGCGGCGCAATCGAGCGAGGGAAGGTCTGGCACAAATCCCACTCCGTAGACTTTGTGGGCTCCATTGACGCGCCAAGACAGCGCGCCGGAACTCTGGTCGGTGTTTCGGCTTGCGACAGCCCCACCCCAGAGCTCCTTTTCGGTCCTGAGGCTTGCCGATCTCCAGGTTCGAGCCGCACACGAAGACTCGGTGGGACGAGGGCTTGTCACCCAGTTCACTCCGAGGAGGTGTCTTCGGGATCGGGACCGCGCGCCCGCAAGGCCGCCCGCAGGGCCGCCAGCTCGGCCTCCAGAGCGGCTGATCGTTGCTCCGCGACCTCGGCGCGCTCTCGTTCGGCCTCCTTGAGCCGTCTTTCATGCTCGGCGCGCTCTCGCTCGACCTCCTTGAGCCGTCTTTCATGCTCGGCGCGCTGATCGGCGGCCTCGGCGCGCTCTCGTTCAGCCTCCTTGAGGAGGCGTTCGTGCTCGGCGACGGTGGGGACAAGCTCGCAGCCCCTGGGATCGAAGGACAACCTCGGACGGGGGCCGTGTGCGGTGTCCACGATGACCAGATGGACCTCCAGGACCGACGACCAGCAGGCGCCATCGCCCGCGTGCGTCCGCAGCCAGACCCCCTCCTCGTCTCGGGCAAAGCGCTGGATGGCGTATCGCCTCGCGCCTCGGGGGGGCTTGATGCCCGGCATCGAGGCCCGGGACGCGCCCTCGGGATCGTAGATCAGCAGCTCCTCGGCGTCGAGCTGCTCGTACTTCGGAGGCAGCTCCTCGTAATCCTTGCGCCAGTCCTCCGACACGATCTCGATCGCGACGCTCGGGGGGTTGTGGCCTTGCCTCCAGGTCTGGATGGATGAAGGGCGAGGTCGGTCTTGGGGCCATGGCATCAGGAAGACATCGGGCGAGATCCGCACCAGGGGCGCTGACTTGACCCACCCGAAGAACACGTCCGAGCCAGCCACCACGTCAGCCCACTGCCGCTCCTTGACCAGCTGCTCAAGGCTGCTCAAGAGCACCTGGATGCAGTCGAACTGCTCAAAGCTCTGACCCATGTCGTCCTCGTCCGTGAGGTACCACGAAGACCAGTCACCGGGCACAGGCGGCTGCGGCTGGCTTCGGCGCCGCGAGCGGCGCTGCGCGGGGATGTTGACCAGGGAAGGTGTGGGCGTGTTCGTCATGTGCGTCGTGCTCCGATCCGACGTCCGAGACTCAGAGTAGCAATGCGCACTCCACTGGTCAACCTTTCAGCACACCGGACCACGGGAAGGGCGCACGCCGCTCGCCCCAGTCCGCCACCCCACCCTCCGTGCCATCGCCTCCTTCTGCGCGCCAAACCCGTCGGCGCTCCCCTGTACTGCGGTGGACAGACATGCCACACTGGCCTCTGGAGATGCAGATCCAGAGCGAGCCCAGCCGATCGAGGGCGCGCAAGGGCTTGACAAGGCAAGCCACCGTCCAGGCCGCCCTGGCTCTGATCCAAGGCAATGGCGACCCCCCGCGGGCAGCACGCAAGAGCGGGTGAACGAAACAATGGGGCTCAAACAAGTCCAGCCCTCGCCTCGCCTTGGGAGGTGGAGCCATCAAGGCCCACGGACCGGCCCTGCGGTTCAGATCTGGGGGGTGTGGGCGCTGGTGGGCCTGGGGCTCCTCGGGCCGGGTTGCACGGATGTGCGTTATGGCACCGGGCGGGCGGCGGTTGATGCCGCAGACGAAGGCGAGCCCGAGGAACCCGCACAGCCCGACGACGTCCCAGCGGACGCGATCCCTTGCCAGACACACGCCGACTGCCCAGACGAACAGCTCTGCGACGGACCTGCCGGGTGCGATGCGCGCTGGTTCTGCCAGACCGAGAATCCGTGCAGCGCCGCAGCTCCGCGTTTTTACTGCGGGTGCGACGGCGAGGTCTTCAACGGCAATGCGGGCTGCCCGGGGCGGCGACACGCGGGCACGGTGGAGGCCAACCCGCCTCCGATCGACGGCCTGCGCTGCGATCCCGACAACCCACAGGCCTTCCGCTTCGATCTGACCCTCGAAGGCGAGGGCTTCGCCACCTTCGAGGGCCTTGTGGTCTACGCCAGGCTCAACGATCCCGTCGTCGGGGCGGTGATCGCCGAGGAATCGCGCTTCATCGAAAGGGGGGCCTTTCGGTTCCACTGGCCCGACGCCTTCGACCCCGACCTCTTCGGCGCCTTCATCGATTACTACATCGACCTTGAAGGTTCGCGAACCTGTGAGCCGGGCATGGAGCCCTCGTGGAGGGCCTTCGCCAGCAACGACTTCGACAGGGACAAGGCCCACATCGTCGTCGAGGTCACTCCCGACGACGCTCTCGCGCCTGAGATCTGCACGGGCTGGTAAGCCTGGGCGCGTCGCCTTCGCGTCCCCAACGGCGCCTTAGGCAGGGGCGGTCTTGTCACCCAGTTCACTCCGAGGAGGTGTCTTCGGGATCGGGACCGCGCGCCCGCAAGGCCGCCCGCAGGGCCGCCAGCTCAGCCTCCAGAGCGGCTGATCGTTGCTCCGCGGCCTCAGCCCGCTCTCGCTCGACCTCGGCCCGCTGATCGGCGGCCTCCTTGAGCCGTCTTTCATGCTCGGCGCGCTCTCGCTCGACCTCGGCGCGCTGATCTGCGGCCTCGGCGCGCTCTCGCTCGGCCTCCTTGAGGCATCTTTCATGCTCGGCGACGGTGGGGACAAGCTCGCAGCCGCTGGGATCGAAGGACAACCTCGGACGGGGGCCTTGTTCGGTGTCTACGATGACCAGATGGACCTCCAGGACCGACGACCAGCAGGCCCCATCGCCCGCGTGCGTCCTGACCCACTGGCCCTGCTCGTCTCGGGCAAAGCGCTGGATGGCGTATCGCCTCGCACCTCGGGGCGGCTTGATGCCCGGTGTCGAGGCCCGCGCCGCGCCCTCGGGATCGTAGATGAAAAGCTCCTCGACATCGAGCTGCTCGTACTTCGGCGGCAGCTCCTCGTAATCCTTGCGCCAGTCCTCCGACACGATCTCAATAGCGATGCTCGGGGGGTTGTGGCCTCGCCTCCAGGTCTGGATGGATGTGGGCCGGGGTCGGTCGCTGCGCCAGGGCATCAAGAAGACGTCCGGCGAGATGCGAACCAGGTGCTTTGTCTCGATCCAGGCGAAGAAGATGTCCGTGCCTGCCACGACGTCGGCCCACTGCCGCTGCTCGATCAGATGCTCAAGGCTGCTCAAGAGCAAGGCCACGCTGTCCATCTGCTCGAAGCTCTGACCCATGTCGTCCTCGTCCGTGAGGTACCACGAAGACCAGTCACCAGGCACTGGCGGCTGGGGCTGGCTTCGGCGCCGCGAGCGGCGCTGCGCGGGGATGTTGACCAAGGAAGGTGTGGGCGTGTTCGTCATGTGCGTCATGCTCCGATCCGACGTCCGAACTTCAGAGTAGCAATGCGCACTCCACTGGTCAACCTTTCAGCACACCGGGCCACCGGAAGGCGGGCACACGATCCCTCCGGCGACCGACGGGTTGAGCCTTCGTTGGATGGACACGCGGTCCCTCCGACGACCGACGGGTTTGCCGCTGTCGCGGCTGCACCGCGCGGCTACGATCATGCCGACGGCGTCTCATGCCGACGGCGTCTCATGCCGACGGCGTCTCATGCCGACGGCGTCTCATGCCGACGGCGTCTCGCCCCTGCGGGGCTCCAATTACCGAGCCGCCCCGATGGGGCGGGGAGGGATGCGACGACGCACGAAGGGCTCAAATCGATCGGTTGATGTCCTGGCAACCTCGTGGCCGCAAACCGTTTCGGTCCTTCGATCTCACCAAGACGGGTCAAGCACTTTAGAGCCCCGGCAGGGGCGAAACAGAGGTGCCGCGTGGTGCAGCCGCGACAGCGGCAAACCCGTCGGCGGCGCGGCGGTGCAGCCGAACCCGATCAGGGGCCGGCAAACCCGTCGGCGGCGCGGTGTTTTGGCCGGGCCGGGCGCGCTCCGAGGTCAGAAGAGGACGGTGATGGCGCGGTTGGTGTTGGCGTCGAAGACGCGGATGAGGTCGCTGCCGGTGTCGAGGATGGGCAGGGCGACGCGCCGTCGAGTTTCGAAGATGCCCATGTCGTCGGGTGAGGGTCCGATGGCGCTGAGCTGGGAGGCGCCGAAGCGGCGGGCCGTGGAGAAGTTGAGGCTGAAGCCTCTGGGGACGGGGTTGGTGCCGCCGACGAGCTGGAAGGAGAAGAAGGGGTTGGAGAAAGTCTCGCCGGTGTTGATCCGGCTGTTGAGGTCGAAGGTGTCAAAGCGCGGGGCGCAGACGCCGCCGAGGCTGATCTGATTGGACAGGACGCCGGTGCGCTCGCCGGAGATGATCCATTGCTGGACGGGTCGGACCTCGACGCGGAGCCCTGCGGCGAAGCAGGCGCGGCGCGGCAGGACCTCGACGAGCGGGAGCGCGTCGTCGGGGCGCCTCAGGAGGGCGGCCAGGTCGGCGTCGACGGGCGAGATGGTCAGCTGGCCGGCGTTGACGCGGTCGACGCGCCAGGAGAGGTCTCGATCCGCGAAGTCGGCGCAGTCGGGCTCGATGCCAGGGACAGGGGTGATGGAGCTGGTGACGGTCAGGAGGTCGCCGGGGCGGAGGTCGGCGGCGCAGAAGTCGCCGCTGGTCGCGCGCAGGACGCCAGGGGAGCCTTCGTCGACGATCAGGCTGGCGCTGGAGGTCAGCAGCCCTTCGAAGGTGACGCTCCAGTTGTCGTCGACGGCGAAGAAGTCGTCGGAGAAGCCCTCGGTGGTCTGAACGACGTCGAAGGGCTCGGCCTCGCTGAAGTCGAAGACCTGCTGGGCGCGCGAGACCATCTGGACGATGGGCGCGGTCAGCAGGCAGATCTCCTGCCCATCTTCGGTCTGGCACTCGCAGTTGGCGTCCTGGGCGGGATCGCAGAGGGTGTCCGGGGGGGCAAGGCGGGGCAAGGCGGGGTCATCGCAGGTGGCGTTGGCGCCGAGCAGCTCTCGGGCGAGGTCCTGATCGCACAGGACGGTGGAGGCCGAGGCGGCGGTGGGCTGGCCGTCGGCGAGGCGGGCGATGGGGTCGACGACCTCTTCGATGAGCTGGCCGTTGTCGAAGGTGCGGATCACCTGGGCGGCGTTGACGAAGAAGGCCGAGCCGCGGGCGGTGGCGACGACGGCGAAGGCCTGCTCGGTGATGATCTTGAAGCGTCCGGGCAGGTCGCTGCCGGGGGCCGAGGGCGAGTCGCGGTTGGAGATCTCGAGGCGGCGCGCGGCGATGGAGCGGGGCAAGGTGCCGACGGGGACGCCGAGGTCGTCGTTGAAGGGCCGGCGTCGGCAGTCTGTGTCTGCGGGGTCGCAGTCGTTGGGGTCGAGCAGGGCGTTGCGGTCCAGGTCGACGATGAGGAGCTGGCCTTCGACGCGGTCGATGACGTAGGCGAAGCGGCCCTTGGGGTCGACCGCGATGGGGCCGAATTCGAAGGCCGCGAAGGAGGCCTCTCCAGCGCCCGAGGCGCCGTAGCAGTCGGGGTCGGCGGGGTAGTCGGTCAGGCCGTCGCCGTCGTTGTCGACGCCGTCGTTGCAGGGGCGGACGGCGTCGGCCTCCGAGGAGCCCGAGAGGCCGGCGCAGGCGGGGTCGTCGAGGTCGACGGCGCCGTCGAGGTCGTTGTCGACGCCGTCATTGCAGGCGGCGCTGGCCGGACCCTCGTCGTCGCCCAGCGGCGAGGCGCAGTCGAGGTCGTCGAGGTCGATGAGGCCGTCGTCGTCGTTGTCCTGTCCGTCATTGCAGCCGGGGCGGCTGGCCTCGTCGTCCTGGAGCGTGGAGGTGCACTGGGGGTCTTCGCCGTCGGTCAGGCCGTCGTCGTCGTTGTCGGCGCCGTCGGAGCAGGCCGGCAGGGCGGCCTCGCTGCGGTGCCAGGGGCCGAGGGCGCACTCGAGGTCGTCGCCGTCGGTCAGGCCGTCGTTGTCGTTGTCGACGCCGTCGGAGCAGGCCACGGGGCGGACGGCGCCCAGCTCGCTGTCGTCGCCGGCGAAGGCGCAGCCCTCGTCTGCGGCGTCGACGCGATCGTCGCCGTCGTTGTCGAGGCCGTCGTCGCAGGCGCCGGGGCGCGTGCGGCCGATGCCGCCGGTGGACTCCGCCGAGCGGGGATCGAGGCACTGGGGGTCCGCGGCGTCGACGCGTCCGTCACCGTCGTTGTCGAGGCCATCGGAGCAGCCGAAGGTCAGGCCGATGCGGCGTGCGACGCAGGGGACCTGGCCGCCGTCGAGGCATGCGCGGGTGTCGGTGGCGCCGCCGCGGCCGGTGGACATGAGGACTTCGGCCATCGAGGCGCGCTTGCCGAAGGTGACCAGGAGGCTGTCGGCGGTGGCCGAGAGGGTGGCATGGCGAGGCAGGCTGCCGGGAGAAAACTGATAAAGTGTGCGGGTTTCGAAGGTGAGCTCGGGCTGGCAGCCCTCGACGTACTCGGCGGCGCCGTTGCACTTGAAGGACCAGGCGACCTCGACGATCCGGGCCTCATCGGGCAGCAGCAGCCAGAGGGCCTCGGCGGCCACGTCGCGGCTGTTGCGGGCGGCGAAGAGGCCAGCGACCGGGGCGCCGACGGGGATCCGGGCGACCTCCCGCTGGAGGTCTTCGGCGATGACGCTGATGTCCTGGTCGACCTGGTTGAAGGTGAAGACGAAGTTGCCGTCGAGGCTGACGACGAGCTCGGAGGGTCGCCGACCGACGGGGATGTGGGTGACGCCGGGGATGTCGGGGCGGGTGTCGATGAGCTTGGGGATCTCGAGGTTGAAGTTGATGGTGGCGACGGTGTCGCCGAGCTGGTTGGTGACGTAGCCGCGCTCGATCAGGACGCGGGTCTGCCCGGCGCCCTCGGCGTCGTCGCAGGCCTCGGCGGGCAGGCGGCGTCTGGGCGCGGCGTCGCCGACGAGGCAGACCTTGCCGAAGGCGATCCTGGAGGGGCCAAGGAGGCTCTGGGTCGGCGGCGGCTCGGGGTCGGTGCAGCCGGCCAGCAGGAGCAGCGCGGCGCCGGTGAGCGTCAAAATGTTGGCGTTCTTGTTCATCGGATCACCCCCGAGAGGGTGTTGAAGGAAGGCGAGGCGGGGTCGATGTCGATGATGCCGACCGCGTCGTCGCCGAAGAGGGTGACGTAGAGGCGCTTGTGTCGCTCTTGATCGACGGCGACGCCGTAGGGCCCGGAGAAGAGGTCGATGTTGTCGACGACGGCGCGGGATTCGGGGTCGACGACGGTGATCGCCTTGCCTTCGAAGGAGGTGACGTAGAGCAGGGTCTTGCCGCCGACGTCGATGACGGCGATCTCGGCCGGGGCGTTGGGCATGAAGAGGACGTCGACGACGACATTCCGGGTGCCCGAGCCGGTCTGTGGGTCGGTGGGGCCGACGTCGATGAAGACGAGGCTGTCGGGGCCGCGGTTGGCGACGAAGGCCAGGGTGCCCTCGGCGTTGAAGGCGATGCCGCGGGAGTCGAAGCCGCCGGCGGGGCGGGCGTTGTCGATGGTGACCTCGGCGGTTTCGAAGATGCCGGCTATCTTGCCCTTGTCGATGACGGGGCGGAAGGCGACGACGGCGTTGGAGAAGCGGCTGGTGGTGTAGAACTGGCCGTTTCGGGGAGACAGGGCGACGTCGTTGGCGCCGGAGACCAGCGGGGCCGAGACGCGGCTGAAGGCGGCGACCTCGTCGTCCAGGACGGTCAGGCCGGTGACGTTGCCGCCGAGCAGGTGGGCGACGCCGATGAAGTCCATCCTGGCGGTGCGGCCCTCCAGGGCGATCTCGGAGGAGGTCACGGCCAGGCCGAAGGGGTCGTCGTTGAGGGTGGGGATGCGGCAGGCGGCGGTCAGCCGGCCGCCCTTGCAGGAGAGTTGGGCGCCGGTGGCGCTCAGGTCGATGGCGGTGACGGTCTTGTCGCCGCGCACGGCGACGTAGGCGCGGGTGGGGGGGCCCTCGGCGGGGCTGTTCAGGACGATGTCGCCGCCGAAGGTGCCGATCTGGACGGTGGCGCTGGGGATGACCTCCAGCGTGTCGGTGTCGATGGCGACGACGGTGCCGCCGCGGTCCTCGCGGAAGTCGAGGTCGAAGTTGCTGTTGACCACATAGAGGTACTGGCCGGAGGGGTGCAGCGCGATCCCGACCGGGTCGTAGATGGCGTCCAGGGGGGGGTCGTCGCCGACGACGTCCACGCCGCACGCTGCGGCCATCGAGATCAGGAGCGCGGCCAGAGTGGCGAGCCACCGCGCGGGGGCCTCGCCAGGAGAGCGCGGCGAGGGGGTTTGTCCATCCACGGGAGGTTCCTCGGTGAAAGGGTGTTCCGTCAAGAGGGGGTGCGGGCGCGGGCCGATCAGCTGGCCCGGACCTGGATGCGGGAGACATCCGCCACGGTTTCGAAGGTCCGCCGGAGGCCCGAGAGCAGCGCGAGCCTGTTGGCGCGCAAGGCCGGGTCCTCGTGCATCACCATGACCTCGGTGAAGAAGTCATCGAGCGGTTTTTGAAGCCGCACGAGGTGCCCGAGGGCTGCGTGATAGTCACCGGCGTCGAGCTGCTGGCGCATGGTCGTGTCCAGCTCCAGAGCGAGTTGTCCCAGCGTCCGCTCCTCCTCTTGAACGACCCTGTCCTCCTGGAAGCTCACCTTGGCGTCGACGGCCTCGGCGTTCTTCTGGAGGATATTATTGATCCTTTTGAAGGCTTCGCCAAGGGGCGCAAGATCGGCCTGCTGCGCGATGGCGTCGAGGGCGTCGACGCGGCGCCGCGCGTCCATGGGGCGGTCGAAGCCGGCGGCCATGACCGCGTCGACGATGTCGGTGCGGTGTCCGTCGACAAGCTCGGCCCGCAGGCGGCCGCCGAAGAAGGCCATGATCTCCTCGACGATGGCCGCGGCGGCCTCGTGTTCGCCGCGCACGACCGCGACGGCAGCCTTGACCATGATCCGCAGGTCGACGTCGAGGCTGGCCTCGTCGAGCGTGCGCAGCACCCCGAGGGCGGCCCGGCGCAGCCCGTAGGGGTCCTTGTTGCCGGTGGGGATCAGGCCGATGGCGTAGCAGGCGGCCATGAGCTCGAGCTTGTCGGCCAGGGCGAGGCAGATGCCGGCGGGCGAGCGGGCGGTCCCGTCGCTGGCGCCGCGGGGGCGGTACTGCTCGCCGATGGCCTGGGCGACCGCGGCCGGCTCGCCGTCGGCCTCGGCGTAGTAGGCGCCGATCGTGCCCTGGAGGTCGGGGAACTCGCCGACCATCAGCGTCGCCAGATCGGCCTTGGAGAGCTTCGCTGCGCGCTGCGCCGCTGCCAGGATCGCGGCGTCGCCGGGGTAGACGACCGCGACGATGCGCTCGGTGAGCGCCTGGAGGCGGCGGGTGCGGCTGCCGAGGTCGTCGCCGACGCCGATCTTCTCCAGGCCGCCGAGGAAGCGGACCCGGTCGAGGATCTCCAGCCGGTCCTCCAGCGGGCGCTCGCGGTCCTCGCGGAAGAAGAAGCGGGCGTCGTAGAGGCGAGCCTGCAGGACGCGCTCGTGGCCGTGAACGACGACCGCCGGGTCCTTGACCTTCGTGTTGTTGAAGACGCCGAAGCAGGGCAGCAGGCGGCCGTCCGCGTCTTGAAAGGCGAAGTATCTCTGGTGCTTGCGCATGGCGCTGATGAGCACCTCGGGCGGCAGCTTGAGGTTGTCCTCGTGGAAGCGGCCGAGCTGGCCCAGGGGCATCTCGACGAGGTTGGCGACCTCGGCGACCAGCTCCGGGTCGGGGACGGCCAGCCCGCCGGCCTCGGCGGACATCTCGGAGAGGCCGACCCTGATCATCTGGCGTCGGGCGTCGATGTCGACCTCGACGTGGGCGGCCAGCAGATCGCGGACCCACTGGGAGGCGTCGACGACCTTGATCGGGCCGGGGCTCATGAAGCGGTGGCCGAAGGTCCTGTCGCCGCTCTGGACGTCGCCGAAGGCCATCGGGACGATCTGGCCGCCGTAGAGGGCGCAGATCCAGTGGACCGGGCGGGCGAAGGAGACGGCCTCGTGGCCCCAGCGCATCGACTTGCGGAAGGGGATCCCGGCGACGATCTCGGAGAGGATCGTCGGCAGGATCTCCAGGGTGGGCTGGCCCTTGTGGCGGAGGGTGGCGGCGAGGTAGTCGCCGCGATCGGTGGTCTTGCGGGTCAGGGCGTCGAGGCCGACGCCCAGCTTGGCGGCGAAGCCCTCGGCGGCGCGGGTGGGCTTGCCCTCGGCGTCGAAGGCGACGCGAGCCGGCGGCCCGAGGACCTCCTCCTCGGTGTCCTCCTGGGCGGGGTCGACGTCATCGACCCAGACGGCCAGCCGCCTGGGCGTGCCGCGGGTCTGGACGGCGCCGAAGGAGAGGCGCGCGGCGCCCAGGCGCTCGACGAGCGCGTCGGCCATCCAGTCCAGGGCCGGCCCGATGAAGCTGGCCGGGATCTCCTCGGCGCCGATCTCCAGGAAGACCTGACGGCCGGTCAGCGCGCCGGCCTCGACCTGGGGCGGGGCCACGCCGACGACAGGGGTCTGCTTGAGCATCGGGAAGCCCATGGCCTCGCGCTTGCTCAAGAAGGCCGTCGCGGCGGCGCGCGAGAGCTTGCGGATCCGGCCGATGTACTTCTGGCGCTCGGTGACGCTGATGGCGCCGCGGGCGTCCAAGACGTTGAAGGCGTGGTTGGCCTTGAGGACGAAGTCGTAGCCGGGCAGAACCAGCCCGGCCTCGAAGAGGTGGAGCGCCTGGGCCTCGTAGTCGTCGAGGTGGGATGAGAGCATCCCGGCGTCAGCCGCCTTGAAGCAATACTCCGAGTACTCAAGCTCCGACTGCGTGTGCACCTCGCCGTACTTGACGCCCTCGACCCAGTCGAGGTCAAAGACGTTGTCGCAGCTCTGCAGGTACATGCAGACGTGCTTGTCGTTGCCGGGTACCGGAACCCCCCAGTCGAACGAGGTCCGGCTGATCGAGAGGTCTTGCAGTCCGGACTTGACGAAGCTGATCACCTCGTTGAACCGGTAGCGCGGCGCGGCGAATTCCGGTTGCGCTTCGTAGAGGGCCAGGAGTTTGTCCTGGTACTGGGACAGCCGGAAAAAGTAGGATTCCTCTTCGGTCCAGGTGACTTCGGTGTCGGTTTCCTTGGCGTAGCGCACGCCGTCGCCGCGCAGTTCGGTCTCTTCTTCGGTGTAATAGGCTTCGTCCCGGACCG
>SYOX01000354.1 GCA_005804885.1 Pseudomonadota bacterium | reverse complement strand
GGCGGCGACAGCGGCGGGATCGGCGGCCTTGTCGGCGGCGGGCGCGCCATCGGCGGCCTTGTCGGCGGCGGGGGCGCCGTCGGCGGCCTTGTCGGCGGCGGGCGTGCCGGCAGCGCCGTCAACGGCCTTGTCGGCGACGGCGGCGTCGGTCGAAGGGGTGACGACCTTGGCGTCGTCCCCCTTGTCGCAGGCGACGCTGGCGCAGAGGGCGGCGGTCAGGAGCAAGAAGAGGAGAGTGCGTGCGTTCATCGGTGGTGTCCTGGTGTCCATGGTTGAGGGTCGTGGGATGAATGCCGCCCTGAGCGAGAAGCGCTCATTGGAGCGGCGAGCAAATGAGCTGGACGCTGTCGATAAGGGCGCCGCTGGAGCCGCGGATGCCGGTGACGACGTAGCCGGGCGGGCACTCGCGCAGGTACGCGCTGCCGCCGGTCCCGCCGACGCGCGGCAGGACGGTGTTGTCGGTGCCCAGGAGGGTCTTGCCCTTGGTGCTGGCGTGGGCGGCCGGATCCGTGCGGTGCTCGGCCAGCAGGCCGCGCAGGCGCTCGATCTCGTCTTCGAGCTCCTTGAGGCTCTTGCCGCCGACCTTCTCGGCGTCCTCGGCCACGCCGGCGCGGCGGGCGAAGTCGGCGACCTCGGCGAAGCTCGACTCGGTCTTGTACTGGGTCTTCCCATCGTTGCGGGCAGGGGGCTCGGCGCCCTTTCTGGCCGCTGCGGCCGCCTCGTTCTTCTTGTCGATGGCCTTCTTGTCTTCGATCTTGTCTTCGATCTTGTCGTCGACCTTGACCTCGGCGGCGTCGGGCTTCTTGTCGCCGTCGGGCAGCGTGATGCTCTGTCGCGTCAGCTCTCCTGCGCCGGTGAGGTTGACGCCGAGGAAGACCTTCCGGCCGTCGCGGGCGAGCTCGGGCCGGATGAGGCTCTCGGTGCCCAGGCGGACCTTGTAGCGGCCTGACGCGACGGCGACCCAGTGGGTCTCGCGCCAGATCGCCCGCTCGTCGTCCGTCCCGCGGTAGAGCAGGAACTCCAGGGGGTAGATCCCGGCGATGGGCCGCTGATCCTCATCCAGCAGCTGCCCCTCGAAGTCGATCTCCAGCCCCGCCTTGGTGTCGGCCTCGCCAGGGCGCGTGGAGGTCAGCACCGCGAGGATGAGCGAGGCGGCGCCGGTGAGCACCAGGAGCTTGAATTTCCAGTCGGAGCGCATCAATCACCCTCTTTCTTGAGGCGACGCCTCGGGTTGGCGCTTCGCGGCAACGCCGAGTGGCCTTCCCGATCATCCCGCGTCGACTAGAGCGGGTCGGCCACCAGCGTGAAGGTCATATCGATCTTGATCTTGAGGTTCCCGCCGGGCGTCGGCTCTCCCTGGCGGACGGTGATGATCGTGCCTGCGGCCGAGGCGAAGTCCAGATCAAAGATGAACTTGCTGGCCGCCGCCGCGTTCTCCCGCAGGATGGTCGCCTCGCCGGTGCCGAGCTGGCCGGCCTCGATCCGGGGCAGGGTGGCGATCAGGACGGCCGCCTCGGCGTCGGGATCCTTCGTGCCCAGCGGCCCCACTGCCACATCGAGCGCCTCGAGATCGGTGGTCAGCGTATTCTCCAGGATCTCGTACTTGATCTGATCGAAGCGAAGCTGGGTGAAGAGGCCCTGGTCCTTGTAGGGCTTGAGCTCGGGGCTCAGCTCCGTGAGCAGGAAGTCCACCCCGAGGGCGACCGAGGCCTCGTCGTCGAAGGGCACGGGCTCGCCGGCCTCGGCCTGGAAGACGTCCGAGAGCCCCAGCGTGCCGGTGAAGCCCAGCGACTGCTGGAACTCAAACTCCTCCTCTCCGCAAGCGGCGCTCAAGAGGGTGAGGGCGGCGATGAGAAGGGCAAAGCGCAGGCTGCTTCTTTCTGCGATCACCTGGGACCTCCAAGGCAAAGGGACGACGCCAGGGATCCAGGTCCTTGGCGGGGCGGGATGGTAACAGCCCTCAAGAGGGCGGGCAAGAGCCCGCCGATGGCCGGCGGATCAAGTGGCCCTCGACGCCTCGCTCAGGGCCTTCATCCCCTCCTTGACGCTCAAGATCGGCGCGTAGCCGAGCTCGCGACGGGCCTTGTCGATGCAAACCGTGATGGTGCTCGACATCATGTCGGCGGTGAAGCGGTGCAGCGGCGGCGTGGAGCGCAGGCGCAGCAGACGCCAGATCCCCTCGACGAGGGCGCCCAGCGGCCGCGCCACGGCGCCGGGCATGGATCGTCGGCCCAGCTCCACCCCTTGTGTCCTCATCAGCGCGCTCAGGAAGTCGCGCAGAGTCAACTCCTCGCCGTCCGAGATGAAGTAGGCGTGTCCGCCCTGGCCGGCGTCGAGGGCCAGGACGATGGCGTGCGCGAGGTTCTGGACGTGGGCCGTGGAGGTGTGTGATCGGCCGCCGCTGAGCCAGAGGAAGCGCCCCTCCCGGGCTATCTTCGCCAGCGTCGGCATGACCGAGTTGTCGCGCGGACCCCAGACCAGGCGCGGCCTGAGCGACAGGCACGTCATGGCGTCGCCGTCCGCGGCCAGGACAAGCTGCTCGGCGGCAGCCTTCGTCTCGGAGTAGAGGTAGCGGTGGCGGGTGGGGTAGGGCGCGCTCTCGTCGATGTTGATCAGCGAGGTGCCGGAGAAGAGGGCCGCCTCGGTGCCGATGTGGATGAAGCGTCGGACGCCAGCGGCCTTGGCGACCTCAAGGATCTGGCGGGTCCCCTCGACGTTGGTCACCTCGAAGTCCTGTCGAGTTCCCCACTCCTCGACGAAGGCCGCCGAGTGGACGATCGCGTCGCACCCCTCCAGATCCGCAAGCGCGACGGCCCCGAGGGAACAACGGGAGGCACGGGCGCCGAAGCCCTCGACGATCGCGGCGCTCTTGTCCGACCGGGCCATGGCGCGGACCTCGTGGCCGGCCTGGACCAACGCCTCGATGGCGTGGCCGCCGACGAAGCCCGAGCCGCCTGTGACGAATACCCTCATGTCTGCCTCTGCCTTGCCGTGGATCCTCTCGCGTGTGCGCGAGGGCCTGGCGCGCCCGTGGAGCGTGCGCGGCGCCGGGTGTTTGCTGCATAACGGATTGACGTTATTATTGAAAGGTTGAAGGAGGCGCCCGGCGAGATCGGGCAGGGAAGAGACCATGACCGAGCACCACTCTCCGGCGATGATCGCCCTCGTCCAGCGCGTCAAGGAGCGCGAGGAGGTGGGGCCAGCCCAGGCCGAGAAGGCCACCCCGCCGGCCTACCAGCGCGAGCTGGAGCGGCTGACGGGGACCTGGGAGGCTTATCGGAGCGCGCAGCGGCCGGGGACGGTCGTGGTCGTGCACGGACCGCAGGCCCAATCCACCCTGAGCCTCGTCAAGGTCTGGCGCCGGGAGCTGGTGCGGCGCGGCGAGCAGGTCTTCGAGGTGACCTGCGGCGAGGGCGGCGGCCAGACCTATCAAGCGCTCCGGACCCTGGTGTCGCAATACTATGGTCACCTGGACGATCTCGGCCTGCTCAGCGAGGAGGCGCAGGGGCTCTTCAACGAGCTGAGCGTGTGCCTGGGCCTGTCGGGCTTGCAGCGGCCCAGGACGATCGTCAACGTGGGGGCGGCGCAGCCGGGCCAGATCTACTTCTATGAGCTGCTGGGGCGCTTCTTCACCGAGGCCTCGCGGCTGAGGCCGGCGGTGCTGGTGGTGCGGGATCTGCACCAGGCCGACGCGTCGTCGCTGGCCTCGTTGATCTACATCGCGGAGAACTTCGCCCTCGATCCCATCGACGAGTTCATCCCCGAGGGGGTCCACCGCGAGGGCTTCAGGGGGATGCTCGCGCTGACAGTGGCCGACGGCGGCGAGGTCGGCGCGGAGGTGCTGTCCACGCTTCAGCGGGGGATGGGGAGCCGCCCGCACGCCTCCTTCGTGGACTTGAGGGGGGTGGACGAGGAGACGGTCCGCCAGTTCCTCCAGCAGCCGGAGGTGATCTCGCGCATCCTGGCGATCACGACGGGCATCCCGGCCAACCTGGATGCGCTGGTGGGCCTGCTGCCGGACAGCGCCGAGGCGCTCTTCGGGCTGAGGCTGGCCTCGCTGAGCCAGACGCAGCGGCACCTGCTGGACACCCTGTCGATCTACGGGCGGCCGATGTCGCCGGACGTCCTCGTTCAGTTGACCGAGGGCGTGGAGCGGGAGCAGGGCAGCGACGCGCTCATGGCCATGACGGAGGCCGGGATCCTGGCGCGCAAGGTGGGTCGGGGGGAGATGACGGTGTCCTTCTGCCAGGAGAGCGCCGCCGCGCAGGTGCGCGAGGGCATGCTGGCCGAGCACCGCAGCCACCTGCACGGCAAGCTGGCGCAGGTCCTCATCGAGCGACAGCGCTTCGGCCACCCGGTGGACGTGGAGGAGATCGCCCACCACCTGCTCAACAGCGGCGACAAGGGGCGCGCGGTGGAGTACGCGCTGGCGGCGGCGGAGAAGCTCCACGCGACCTTCGCCTACCAGAGGGCCCGGCAACTCCTGGAGGCCGTCCTGCCCTTGCTCGATGAGCCTGGCAGGCTCGAGGAGGTCTTCGAGCGGCTGATCGACATCTCGGCCTCGCTCAACGATCACCGCAAGGCGCTCTTCTACTGCGGCCAGCTCAAGCGGCTGCGCTCGGGCGCGGGGCTGGCCAGCGTCTACCGGCTCATCGGGCGGATCTTGTTGCAGATGGGCAAGTACGATCTGTCCGTGAGGGCGCTTGCCAAGGCGCTCTACAAGGCCGGCCAGAGCGACGACAGGCTGGAGCTGGTCCGGGTGCTCAGCCACACGGCCGAGGCGCTCTACGGGCAGGGGCAGTACGACAGAGCGGTGGAGGTGTGCCTCAAGGGGCTGGAGCAGGCCAGAGGCGAGGACAGCTCGCCGGTGTCGCGGCGGCTGGCGATCGACATGACCAACACGCTGGGCAAGGTCTGCCTCTACCGCGAGGACTACGATCAGGCCAGCGAGCACTTCAAGACCAACAGCCGGCGGGCCGAGCAGGGCGGCTGGCCCGAGGAGAAGGCGCGGGCGCTCTTCAACCTCGGGACGATCGCGGTCCAGCGGCGGGACTTCGCCAAGGCCGAGGAGATCTTCCTCAAGTGCCTCTCCTTCGGCCACAGCACGGCCAACACGGTCGTGCGGGCCTTCGTCCTGCTGAACCTGGCGGTCATCTACCAGCAGACGCTGCGCTTCGAGGAGGCGCTGGACTGCTACCTTCACGCTCTGGCGACCTTCAAAAAGTCGGGCAATGACCTGCAGTTCGCCGTCACGGCGCTGAACCTTGCCGACGTCTACGAGGTGCTCGGCGATCTGCCCAAGGCCAGGGTGCTGATCGAGGCCTCGCTGGAGCTGACCGAGGCGCGGGAGATCCGCTACTTCTTCGCGCGCGGGTGCAGCGTCAGGGGCCGCATCGCGCTGGGCGAGCGAGAGCCCGAGATCGCGCTGGACTACTTCAAGAAGGCCCACCAGGGCTTGAGCGCCTCGCCGACGCTCCAGAACCGTCAATGCCTGCACATCGCCACGGCCCACCACGATCTCGGCCAGCGCGCCGAGCGCGATCGGTGGCTGGGCCGGCTGGCGCTCAGCGCCGACACGGCCGAGGCCCGGGAGCTGTCCGGGGACGCGGCGCTCTTCCGGGCCCAGATCCTGGCCGACGAGGGGGACTTCGAGGCCGCCGAGCCGCACGCGCGAGCCTCTCACGGGATCTTCGAAGACGAGGCCCAGAGCGAGAAGCTCTGGCTGGCCTTCTTCCAGCTCGGCCGGATCTGCCGCGGCCTCGGCCGCATCGAGGAGGCCAAGCAGCACGTCGATCAAGGGGTCGATCTGATCAAGAAGCTCAGCCGCTTCGTGCCGACGGCGCTCCAGGACCGCTACATGGGCGAGGTCAACCGCAGGCAACTCCACCGCCTTCAGCGGGCGCTGGAGCGCGGCGACCCCTTCGAGGACAGGGAGGTGGCGGAGGTGCGGGCCTCTCAGAGCCGGATCGCGGCCGTGGTGGTCGACGAGGGGCCGGAGGTCATCCACATCGGGGAGGTCAAGGGCAGGGCCTTCAACCGCTGGAGGGAGCGCTACGAGGCGATCATCGGCGAGGACGCCCGGCTTCATCACCTCTTCAGGATGGTGGACAAGGTGGCCAACTCGGACTCGACGCTGCTGCTGACCGGGGAGTCGGGCACGGGCAAGGAGCTCTTCGCGGAGGCGATCCACAGCCAGTCCGGGCGGCGCGACGGGCCGCTGATCAAGGTCAACTGCGCGTCCTTCGTCGAGACGCTGCTGCTCTCGGAGCTCTTCGGCCACGAGAAGGGCTCCTTCACGGGGGCGCTCAGCCGCAAGAAGGGCCGCTTCGAGATGGCCAACGGCGGGACGATCTTCCTGGACGAGATCGGCGACATCTCGGCCAACACCCAGGTGTCGCTGCTCAGAGTGCTCCAGGAGCACTGCTTCGAGCGGGTCGGGGGCAACGGCCCCATCAGCGTCGACGTCCGCGTGGTGGCGGCGACGAACCGGCACCTTGAGGAGATGGTCCGGCAGGGCACCTTCCGCCTCGACCTCTACTATCGGCTCAAGGGGGTGATCCTGGAGCTGCCGCCGCTCAGGGAGCGTCGAGGGGATATTCCGCTGCTTGTCCGGCACTTTACGGAGCACTTTGCGCAAGGCGGCGCGCGGCCCCGTTATTTTTCGCACGACGCGCTCAGGCTCCTGTCGTCCTACAACTGGCCCGGGAACATCCGGGAGCTGGAGAACTTCGTGCGCTCGATGATGCTCTTCGTCGACGACGCGGTCATCGACGAGCCCCACATCCGCGAGTTCGACGAGTTCTTCGCCACGGGCCAGATGTCCGCCGAGGCCCCGCGGCTGTCCTTCGCGCGGGGCTGGTGGTCGCCCGAAGGGATCGAGGCCGACCCGCAGGGATCGTCCGCTGTCGGCGGCACGGAACATGCACAAGCGGAAGAAGAAGACCTCGGCGACAGCACATTGACGGTGGAGGTCGAGGTCGAGGATGTCGCCGCGGCGAGGATCGAGGGGGCCCAGCAGGGCGCCCCCGCGCTCGCGGGAGATCCGGAGGCGATGCTGGTCGAGGAGGTGATCGCGCGGGGGATGAGCCTGCAGGATCTCAAGAAACGCCTGGAGATGGAGTGCATCAAGCGGGCGTTGATAGAGACCGATGGGAACATCACGCACGCGGCGACGATCTTGAAGATGAAGCGACCGAGGTTGTCGCAGATCATCAACGCGAGCGATGAACTTGGGCATCTCAAGGACGACCTCGCTTGACCAACCGGCGCTGGGATCTTAGAAGTGAAGGTGGCGCCTTCAGAGTTGAGATGGAGTGGAGATGATGAAGCATCCTATCCGAAACAGAACAAGCAAGGTTCGTCTCCTCTGGGTGATCCTCATGACGGCGCTCTTGTCGCTCAGCGCGGTGGCCTGCGAGGAGGAGGTTCAGGAGGTCGGCGGCGCTGAGGACAGCGCGCAGAACAGCCTGCTTGTGACGCCTGAGTTCCGGATCGAGGGGCTGGAGAAGGTCCGCGGCGAGCTCCTGCTCCAGGATCTCTACTTGAGCGTGGGGGAGATCCGGCTGGAGCCGCTCGATCCCGAGCACGAGGGGCTGGTCTACGTGACCCGAGCGTCCTTCTCGTTGCACTTCGACCTGTTGCGCGGCGAGTGGGTGGTCTCCGGGGCGCCCATCGCGCTGCCGCACCCCGGCAAGTACCTGATCTCGATCACCCTTGAGTCGATCGACGGCGCGGAGTCCGGGGCTGGCCTGGACAGCAAGTCGATGGTGTTGCACGGCCTGATGGCGCGCACGCGCGGCCAGAATGCCGTGGATACGGACAAGACCTCTGCGGGGGAGCCCGTGCCGCTGCCCTGGCGAGTGATGGGCGGGGGGGACGAGTCGGAGGGTGCGGCGCCCATCGCTTGGGTGCCGTGGACCTACTCCTCGGCCCGGACCTCCTTCATGATCTTGAACGACGTGAACTTCATGGACGAGGAGGATCAGCGCCTCGTGATCACCTTTGACATCTCAGAGTGGGTCGAGGAGGCCATCGCGCCGATCGCCGACGCGGTCAAGGCCTATGATCTCGAGGAGATCGACGCCGACAGGTCGACGCTGGACATGGACTCGGTGGACGTGTCGGACACGGTCGACAGGGTCGGCGACGGCCTGGAGGACTTCACCGAGTCGAGCGAGGCGTCCGTCCAGTAGTCGGTGCGCCCGGGTTTTTCTGGATGGAGAGGCGGATCATGGGTCCGCCTCTCTTTGTTCTTGGGGGTCCTGCGTGGGGTGGTCGGTGATGGGCGCTGTCGGGTGGGTGGGGTTCATGACAGCGGTCGCGGGGTGCGCGGCCTGTTCGAAGGCCGCGCCCGTGGACCCGGATGAGGGGCTCAAGGGTGGCGCGCTCGTGTTCGAGGATCGCTTCGAGGGAGAGGCGCTCTCCGGGGACTGGGCAGGGGGGGGCGGCGGCCTGTGGTCGATCGTGGGCGGCGAGGTGAGGACGCAGAGGGCGCGCAATGAGGCGCTTTGGTTGAAGAGGCCGATGCCGGATCGTGTCCGGGTGGAGTTCGACGTGCGCAGCGATTCGGACGACGGCGACATCAAGGTGGAGATCTTCGGGGACGGGGAGCGGCACCAGTCTGGCTACATCTTGATCTTCGGGGGTTGGAAGAACCGCATCAACACGATAGCGAGGCTCGACGAGCACGGCGCGGACAGACAACAAGGTGCCGAAGGGGTGCGCGTGGAGCGGGGTCGTGTCTACAAGATGGCGGTGGTCCGGACGGATCATCGTGTGCGTTGGTACCTGGATAGGGACAAGGGGGAGCGCTTGCTGGTCTTCGAGGACAAGGCGCCGCTGGTGGGAGATGGGCATCGGCACTTCGGGTTCAACGACTGGGAGGTGCCGCTATTTTTCGACAACGTGAGGGTCTTTGACCTTGGGGGGCGGTGATGGTCGAGTCGATGCGTGTGGCGGTGGCTCAGCTGTGCAGCAAGCCCTCGCCGGGCGAGAACCTGGAGGTGTGCGAGCGTCTCGTGGTCGAGGCTGCGCGGCTGGGGGCAGACTGGGTGGCCTTCCCGGAGAACGCGCCGCACCTCGGGCCTGCGCGCAGCAACCTGGGGGTGGCCGAGGCGCTCGACGGCCCGGTGGTGTCGGCCTTCGCCGAGATGGCCAGAGCCTCGGGCGTGGCGGTGTTGCTGGGATCGACGGCGGAGGCGGGGCCTGATCCGTCGCGGGCCTACAACACGAGCGTGCTGCTGGGTCGGCAGGGGCAGATCCTGGGTGTCTACCGCAAGATACACCTCTTTGACGTGGAGCTGCCTTCGGGTCAGCGCCTGTGGGAGTCGGAGTCGGTGGCGGCGGGGGAGGCGCTGACGGTGGCCGAACTTGAGGGGTTCGGGGTGGGGATGTCGGTGTGCTACGACCTGAGGTTCCCCGAGCTGTACCGGGCGCTGCGCCGTCGAGGGGCGCACGTCCTGGCGATCCCGTCGGCGTTTACGGAGCGGACGGGGAGGGATCACTGGGAGGTGCTCTTGAGGGCGCGGGCGATAGAGAACCAGTGCTACGTGGTGGCGCCGGGGCAGTGGGGCGAGCACCTCCAGGGTCGTCAGAGTTACGGGCGCTCGATGATCATCGATCCCTGGGGCACGGTGCTGGCGACGGCGCCGGACGGGGTGGGGGTGGCCCTGGCGCGGATCGAGGTGTCGCAGGTCGAGGAGGTGCGCCGTCGGATGCCTTGCTTGTCGCACGCGCGCTTGCTGACCGGGGAGGAGGGCTGAGGGCGCTCGAGAGGATGACCAGGTTGCAGGTTCCGACAAGCCTGGTGGGCGCAACTCCTGAATTCTGACGGGAAACGGGAAGAGGGTGACCTCTGAGGCGGGATCGGCGGGCGAGTCAGTCGACGATGGGCCCCTGGGGGTCGGGATCGGGGCTGAGATCCTCGTAGGTCAGGTAGCTGACGGCCAGCTCGTCGCCGAGATCCGGGGCGGCGGCGCCGAAGAAGAGGATGCTGTGGTTGATGGGGTCGTAGTCAAAGCCCTGAGCGCGGCTCCGGGGGACGGCCTGTCCGTTGATGACGACCTTGACGGTCGAGGAGATCGCGGGCCGCGAGAGCGCGTAGGCGCTCGCGACGCCGTAGGAAGCCTGGATGATCTCTTCGAAGGTCGCCGACAGGTCGTCGGCGCAGATGCTGCCGAAGCTGCCGCCGGTGGCCAGCGCGGTCTGGGTGTAGCCGATGCCGGCCTCATCGGCCTTGCCAGGGCCATTCTGGGATTGGCAGCCTGTCGGGGCGTCGCCCGTGATGGCGAAGGCGGTAATGTCGAGGGCCTGGTAGGCCGCGATGATCTCCTGAAGGGGAGCGCAGTCGGCCAGCGCCGGGTTGGCGGCCGGATCGCAGCCTGGGGTCTGGGCGGCGTTCTCGATGTCGATGTCCTCCTCGTCGCTGAAGAAGACCACGATCCGGGTCGCTGCCCGGCGGAAGGTCTGGTGGGCGTCGAGGACATTGCCGGCGGCCTGGCGGGCGATGTTGAGGCCCGTGGTGAGCCCGAACTCGAAGTCGCGGCCGGGCGGGTCGAGCATGGCGGCGCGGAAGGCGTCGGGATCGTTGGTGAACCCCGTCTCCTCGATGACCCAGAGGTTCTGGCGGTTGTCGGAGCTGGTGACGGCCATGCGGAAGTCGAGGTCGGTGTTGTTGATGGTCTCGAAGAAGCCATCGGCGGCGGCGGCGACGGCCTCCTGATCGTCGCGCATGCTCAGCGAGCGGTCCACGACCCAGAGGAGATCGACGTCGGTGCCCTCGATGCTGGGCTCAAATGGGTCGCAGCCAGGGGTGTGCGCGTCTGAGCGCTGGGCCAGCGCGGTGCCGTCGCCGAAGTCTCTGGCCTTGAAGTAGGCCCCACCTTCCAGCTCAAGCACCTCGGATGGGATGAGCGCCCCGAAGGTCACGATCCGGCGCTCGGTGCGATAGACCGTCGAGGCCAGGAGCGTAAAGCGCTCGCCGCTCGGGCCCGCGGCCGGCGGCAGGCCTGAGACCGAGCCCGGATCAACCCCGGCCAGCGCGGCCATGAGCCCGTCACGGAGGGTGGAGGCCTGGGCGGGGGCGTCGAGCTGGATCTCGACGCTGAAGGCCGCCGCGTCAAAGCCATCCCAGGTCAGGGCATTGCGGGTGCGCAGCCCTGCGGGCCTGCCGACCGCCGCGATCGCGTTGGCGTCGATGATGAGCTGGGACTGGGCGTCGAGGACGCTCCGGGCGGGCTCGCGCACGAGGATGAAGCCGAAGATGCCCTGCGAAGGGGCGTCGACGGCGGCGCCCTGGGGCCGCCTGGCCCCGGTGCCGAGATCCACCTCGGCGCTCAGGACAAACTCGCCGTCGAGGGTCAGGAGCCAGTCGGCGCTCTGGGGCAGGAGCCTTGAGGTCGGGCCGCGGTTGGATCGGGCGCAGGCCAGCGCCGTGTTCTCCTGGGCGTCGGGCAGCCCGTCGCCGTCGGTGTCGCCCTGATGGGGGTCGGTCTCGCCGGGGTCCAGAACGCCGTCGCCGTCGCGATCCTCGTCGCCATCGAGCAGGCCGTCGCCGTCGGTGTCGGGGTTGTTGGCGTCGGTGCCCGCCCCGATCTCCTGGCCGTCGAGGAGGCCGTCGCCGTCGGTGTCGGCCAGGGTGGGGTCGGTGCCACTTGCTGCCTCGTCGCCATCGTCGATCCCGTCGCCGTCGGTGTCCGCTCGACGCGGATTGGTCTCGCCCGGGCCAACGCTGCCGTCGCGGTTCAAGTCCTCGTCGCCGTCGAGGAGGCCGTCGCCGTCGGTGTCGGGGTTGTTGGCGTCGGTCTCGGTCGTGCCCTCGTCCAGGACGCCATTGCCGTTCTTGTCCTCGACGGCGTCAGGCAGGCCATCCTGATCCGAGTCAGGGCCCTCCGGGACAGGCGTGCCGTTGTTGCGGTCAAGGACGCCGTCCTCGCCGGGTCCAGAAGCCGAAGGGGCCAGATCAGGGCCGCAGCCGCCGATCAGGAGAGAGAGGATGAGAGCGAGGGCGCCTTGTCGCATGGCCCACCGTCGGCGAAGGGTTCTTGATTGCCAGCCGGGCCATCGTAGCGAAGGGAGCAGGGTGGAGTAAAGGGCGGCGGGGAACCAGCAGAGCGCCGCAGCGGCTCCCGAGCCGGGATGAAGGCCAGCGCGGCACCCCACTCCCGGCTCAAAAGCGCCGTCATTTCATCACGATGCGCCCTCAGGGCCGGCTCTAGAAGTTCTCGCCGTACTTGTCGAGCATCGAGAGGATGTCGTTGGAGTCGCCGGCCTCCTCGTCGCCCGACTCGTCGGCGGAGGAGGCGCTGGACGCCTCAACCATGGCCTCGAAGACAGGCTCAGGGGTCGGTTCGGGGGTGAAGATCGGCGCAAGCACGGGCTCGGGCGCCGGCTCAGGCGGGGGGGCCATGGGCGCGGCGGGCGCGGGGGCGGCGGGGCGCTCGACGGCGGCCGGCCGAGGAGGGGCGGG
>SYOX01000042.1 GCA_005804885.1 Pseudomonadota bacterium | reverse complement strand
TTTGCTCCTGTGACTTGGTGAGCACCGCGCTGCACGACAACCTTGGACCATGAACCGACACCCTTGTCGATCCTATCCCTTCTCCTCGCCACCGCCCTGCTCCCGCCAGAATCGTGCCAGTTAGAACTCGATAGCCCTGTGCGCGATCCTCTATCAGCTTGACACCTCCAGACCCAGAGCATAGTATGCGCGCCCCTGTGGGCGATCTTTGAGGGTTGCCCACACCCTGATCGCTGCTCGACACTCTGCGCCGCACTCCGGCCATTGTCCTGCCGATATTTGATAAGGGATGCTTTGTTTGAAGTCAGAGGGAGTTGATCCATGTCTGTGAAACTGCGCCTCCAGCGCCACGGCGCCAAGAAGCGCCCCTTCTACCGCATCGTGGCCGCTGACATCCGAGCCCCGCGCGACGGGCGCTTCCTGGAAATCATCGGCACCTACGATCCCAACCACGACCCCATCAAGCTGAACCTGAAGCAGGATCGGGTTGATTACTGGGTGTCCGTCGGGGCCAAGGCCACCGACACCGTCAACAGCCTGCTGCGTCGCGCTCGCAGGAACCCCGATCAGGTCAACCTCGTGACCGGCTCGGCCACGCCCAGGGCCGCGGCTCCCAAGGCGGCGGCTCCCAAGGCCGCCCCTGCGGTCGCCAAGGTGGCTGAGGCGATCGAGGAAGAGACGGACGCCTGAGGCCGAGGCCTCCGGCTCCTGCTGAGGGCGTGGGATGGAAAACCGGGACAAGCGCCTCGAAGAGGCCGTCGGTTACATGGTGCGTGGAGTTGCCTCCCGCCCCGATGAGGTGGAGGTCTCTCAGGCGACCAGCCCGCGCGGCTTGATCGTCCGCGTGCGGATCGCCGAGCGCGACAAGGGCCGGATCATCGGTCGGCAGGGGCGCAACATCCAGGCCATGCGGGCCTTGCTCGCCGCGGGCGCCCAGGCGCTCGGCGTCCCTCCCGGGGACAATCAGCCCACCATCGAGCTGGACGAGGCCGAGCGGGGCTGAGCCCTGCGCGCTTCGAGGTGGGGTCATGGGCGAGTCGGACTGGATCCCTGTCGCGAAGCTGGGTCGGCCCCACGGGGTCCGTGGGGAGATGCGGGCGTGGCCCTTCGACGAGGGCTCAGAGATCCTGATGGACGTCGATGAGATCCGGATCGAAGCCGGCGATCGGCGCTTCAAGGTCCGCGGCTGTCGGGTGAGCAATCACGCGCTCCTGCTGGCCCTCGACGGGATCAACGGCAGGGACGAGGCGCAGCGCTTGACGGGCTGCATCATCAGCGTGCCGGTGTCCTCCCTCCCTGAGCTGGAGGAGGACGAGTTCTACCACCACGCGCTGATCGGCTTCGAAGTCCTCGGAGAGGGCGAGCGGCTCGGGGTGCTTGAGGAGATCCACGACACGGGGGGCCACGACACGCTCGTCGTCCGCGATCGCGAGGCGGGCGTCGAGGTCATGATCCCCTTCGTCGATGGCATGGTCGAGGTCGACATGGAGGCGCGTCGCCTGATCGTCACACCCCCGGAGGGGTTGATCGAGGCCACGCGCGCTCCCATCGGGGCCCAAGGGTGAGCGAGGGCGGGCAGTCGGGCGCGGGTCCGATCTTTGAAGGGCACATCCTGACGCTCTTCCCCGACTTCTTCACCTCCCCGCTCTCGGCCAGCATCCTCGGCAGGGCGCTGGCGCGGGGCGAGGTCAGGGTGCAGGCGCACGACATCCGCGCCTTCGCCAGCGGCAAGCACCGCGTGACCGACGACACGCCCTACGGGGGCGGCGCGGGCATGGTGATGAAGGCCGGGCCCATCGTCCGGTGTCTGGAGGCGGTCGAGGAGGGCTGCCTTGAGCGAGGCGGCGCCAGGCCGCATCGGATCGTGTTGACGCCAGGCGGCGCCCGCTTTGATCAGCGGGCCGCGCGGCGCCTGGCGAGCTTGCCGGCCATCAGCGTCGTCTGTGGCCGCTACGAGGGGATCGACGAGCGCGTCATGGCGCACGTCGATGAGGAGATCAGCGTGGGGGACTTCGTCCTGACCGGCGGCGAGCCCGCCGCGCTCGCGGTGCTTGACGCGGTCATCCGGCTCTTGCCGGGTGTCCTCGGCAATGCCGCCAGCGCCGAGGACGAGTCCTTCGGCCAGGGGCTGCTCGAGTACCCCCAGTTCACCCGGCCGGCGATCTTTCGAGAGGTCGCCGTCCCTGAGATCCTGCTCAGCGGCGACCACGCGCGAGTCGACCGCTGGCGCAGAGGCCAGGCGCTGCTGCGGACCTCCTTGCGGAGGCCCGAGCTCCTGGCAGACCTTGAGTTGACCAAAGACGACCGCCGCCTGCTTGAACAGGCGCGGCAAGAAGCCATTGAACGCAGCGGGACACCAGCGCCCGCCCAGGAGGACCCATGAACGTCATCAACCAGATCGAGCAGCGCTTCGTCCGCGAAAACGCGCCCGACTTCCGCCCCGGCGACCTCGTCCGCGTCCACGTCCGCATCAAGGAGGGCGAGAAGGAGCGCATCCAGGTCTACGAAGGCAACGTCATCAAGATCAAGGGCTCCGGGGCCAGCCGCACCTTCACCGTGCGCAAGATCTCCTACGGCGTCGGCGTCGAGCGCGTCTTCCCCGTCAACTCGCCCCAGGTGGCCGAGATCGAGGTCGTCGGCTTTGGCCGCGTCCGCCGCGCCAAGCTCTACTACGTCCGCTCGCTGCGCGGGAAGGCGGCCCGGATCAAGACCAAGAAGCACCGCCGCGGCATCATCTGACGATCCTTGCCCGCACCCGCCGCGGCGTGATACTCAAGGGTCAAGGCCAGAAGTACGCGGCGCCGCTCTCTTATCCAGGCGCTGGCGTGTCGCTTTTCCCTGGGCATCCCCCGTCGCTGGCTGATGCTGGTCCCGCATCACGGACCGGTCAAGGAGCCTCGGTTCGGAATGTGGCTGTGTGAGGTCGTCTTTCAAGGAATTTTCGGTCTGGATCGACCCGCCAAGGTGCGCGTCGATCCAGGCTTCTGCAGCCTCGCGCTGCCTGAAGGCGCCTCCGCTGCCGACTTCCACACCCTCATCCTCTCCCTGATCTACCCCCAGCACGTCGGCGCCTCGGAGCTCCGCCCCCTCATCAACCACCCCTCGGCCAACGTCCGCCTCGGCCTCGTCGTCGATCCCACCGGCGAGGGCACCAGGACCTACAAGGTCTACCGCAGGCTGGAGGACGACTCTGTCGCCCTCCAGGACGCTCAGGGCGCCGACCGCGGCAAGGAGATCGCGCGCGGCCACCTCGAGGTCGGGCTCGCCCTCGAGCGCCGCCTCAACCTGCCCTCCTTCAAGAACTTCCTCCTGCTCAACTGCTGGATACCCCCCAAGGTCGCGCCGCCCCCCCCAAGAGCGACCCTCCCCTCCCGCGCCCCCAGCCCCAAGTCCAGCGACATCGAGCGCCTCGTCGAGATGCTGAACATCGCCCGCCGCCTTGAGACCGTCGACGTCGAGCTGGACAACGCCCAAGCCGATCTCGGCGAGTTCAAGCGCAAGAACAAGAACCTCGACAAGCAGATCAAGCGCGTCGAGACCCGCCAGAGCCGCATCCACCAGATCCGACAGGCCCTGAGCCTGAACGCCGACGAGCGCGCCCTCCTCACGGGCTACAAAGAGCGACAGATCGCCTTCGACAAGCGACACCAGAGCCTCAACGCCGAGATCGAGGCGACCCGCGAGCAGCAAGGCCTCGCTCGACCCGTGCCCCTGATCAAGGACTACGTCCTGGTGGCCTGCTCGGCCCTCGCGCTCATCCTCTTCATCACCAGCGCCGCCATCGACGTGCGCCCCCTCGCCCTCATCAACATCCTCCTGCTCGGCGCCGTCGCCTGGACCCTGAGCCGCCGCTACGAGCGCCTGGAGCAAGCCCACGTCCTCAACATCCGCGTCGAGCAGATCCTTCGCCACCTCGAGTCGCTCCAGCAGGAGCGCGTCGACCACGAGCGCGACTACAAGCGCCTCCTGGTCCGGGCAAACCTCAAGGACGCCAGCGAGTTCGAATCCCTCCAGAGCGAACTCGACGAGCTGGAGCTCGGCGACGACGACATCGACGAAGACCTCCACAGGCGGGTGCAGCTGGCCCGCGCCGAGGAGGCCCGCCTCAACAGCCTCATCGCCGACCTCAACGCCCGCAAGGACGACATCGGCGAGGTGAACCTCCCCGTCTATGAGATCGAGAACCAGCTCACCGCGCTCGGCGTCGACACCTACGGCCTCGGCGCCGACCCGCTGGCCCCCCCCGACCCCGCGCTGGCCGCCTCCTCCCCCCCCCCCTTCTTCGCCGCCCTGCGCGCCACCGCCGAGGAGATGGGCCTCTTCCGAGACGGCCAGCTCAAGAGCAAGCCGCTGGGCGCGTGGCGCAAGATGGCCACCCACGCCCTGGGGCCGGACTGGGAGGAGGTCGCGCTCGACGCCGCTGGGAACATGACGCGCGGCGGTGATAAGGAGCTCGAAGCCCTCGCCGCCGGCCTCCTGGCCGCCGGGCTGCTGTCCTCGCTCCCCCCGGAGCAGGCGCGGTGCCGATTCCTGTGCCTCATCGAGCCCCACGCCGGCCTCTCCGAAGCCGGGCGCCACAAGCTCGACAAGATCTTCAACTTCCTGGGCAAGAGCGGCCAGGTCCTCGCGCTGGAATGACATGACCCAGCTCTCCCTCCTCCTGCCCGGCGCAGGCCCCGATCCCAAGGGACCCCGAGCGCAGCGGATGGGCTCGGTCGAAGGCCGCCACTGGCCACAGCGCCCTCACCCCGATCAACCCTGGATCCTCGACGCCTCCGGCTGGCGCCAGGGCGATCGGGCCTTGTGCCTCCTCCTCGGGAGCGCCGAGGCCGGCCGCGGACCGCTGGCCGGGCCCGTCTCGGTGGCGGCCGTGGCCCTGAGCCCCGATCAGGTCTGCGGGGCCTCGGACTGCGACTGGGTCAGCCGCCTTGACGACTCCAAGCGCCTGAGCGCCAGGCTCCACGAGTCGCTCTTTGAAGCCGTGACCCAGCGCGCCCCCCGGTGGGCCATCGTCCACGTCCACGCCGATCACATCGACGCCGTCAACATCCTCAGAGCGACCTTCGACGGCATGTGCGTGGCCGCGGAGCTCGCCCTGGGCCTGCCCGCCTCCTCCTGCCGGTGGCCCGGGCGCCCCGCGCCCGCGCGCGTCGCCCGCGCCGAAGAGGCCACGGGCGCCTGCTGGTACGCCGAGGCCCTCGACCCCGAAGGGCCACCGACCGGCATGGACGCGCTCGTCGGCGGCCAGATCGAGGCGGTGAGCCCCGATGACGTCCGGCTGCTCGTCGACGGCGACAAGCCCTTCAAGGTGCCCGAGGCCGCCGCGGCGAGGTTGAGCCAGAGCCCCGTGGTCAAGGGCGACGCCCTGTCGCTGCACATCGCCGCGGCCAGCATCCTGGCCAAGCGCTCCCGCGACGCCGCCCTGGCCCGCTTCGATGGCCTGTGGCCCGGCTACGGCCTCGCCGTCCACAAGGGCTACCCGACGGCGGCCCACAGGGCCGCGCTGGAGACCCTCGGCCCCTGCCCCGTCCACCGCATGACCTTCGCCCCGCTCTCTGAATTGAATAAGTCTTGAATTTTGTTCAGGTCTTCAGGTAGAGTCTCTCGCCGCGCGAAGGGCGCACGAGGAGGGCGACTTGAAGCTTGAGGTGAAGGGAGGGCGATGGGGGGAGCAGCCGGGGCCGGCGAGGGCCAGGCCGGAGGCGCCCCTTGGCGACGACAGGTGGCAGGTGGGGCAGGTCGGCGAGGCGCTGGCGGCGGCGCACCTGGAGTCGTGCGGCTTCAGGGTGCTGGCCCGGAACTGGCGTCGGCGCGAGGGTGAGCTGGACATCGTGGCGGTCGACGGGGAGCGGCTCGTGTTCGTGGAGGTGCGCGCGCTCCGAGGCGGGCGCTGGGGTCGACCGGAGGAGACGGTGGGGGCGGCCAAGCGCAGGCAGGTCGAGGGGATGGCGCGGGCCTGGGTGCAGGCGAACGAGGGCGAGGCCCGCGGACGGGCGATCTGCTTTGACGTGGTGGGGGTGGACTTGCCGCGGGGGGAGGTCAGGCACCACAGGGGGGCCTTCGAGGCGCAGGGCTGGTGGTGATCAGCGCCCTTTGAACTCCTCTTTGGCGCAGAAGAACTCGCCGGTGCCGATGACGAACTCGGTGCAGAAGGCGTTGGAGGGGCACGAGGTGGTGTCCTCGGCGCTGTCGCAGCGCTTCGTGCAGAAGCCGCTGGAGCCGCGGAAGACGCCGCAGACCCTGGAGTCGCATTGGATGATGTTCTCGACGACGCAGGACTGGTTCGTGTCCCCTCCGGAGGAGGCGCAGGCGTCGCGCACGACGTCGTTGTCGGGCAGGGTGCACTCGGTGCCGAAGTCATCGCCGCAGGCGGCGAGCAGCGCGCAGGCGGCGATGACCATCGCCACTTGTCCGAAGAGGGCGCGGGGGTTCTGGACCATGTCGCGGATCTCCAGTTCAGCCATCACTCAGCGGTCAACGTCGAGGCGGGGCCAGGCCCGCCCGCCGGCCACCATAACCGCCGCGCCGACCGGCTGTCAATCGGCCTTGATCGGTCTCGCAGGGCTATCGAGTTCTAACTGGCACGATTCTGGCGGGAGCAGGGCGGTGGCGAGGAGAAGGGATAGGATCGACAAGGGTGTCGGTTCATGGTCCAAGGTTGTCGTGCAGCGCGGTGCTCACCAAGTCACAGGAGCAAA
>SYOX01000353.1 GCA_005804885.1 Pseudomonadota bacterium | reverse complement strand
GGCCCTGGCCGCAGGCGCCGGCGCCCTGCGCGGCGCCCTGGCCGTCGAGGCGCTCAGCAGCCAGGGAGACTTCCGCTTCGAGGACGACCAGGGCCACACGCGCGCCCGCGTCGGCGCCGACGTCCAGCGCGTCGGCGCCGTGGCCGCCCTCCACCTCCACCCCGATCCAGACACCCGCCTCTCCCTGACCGAGGTGCTCGTCCTGGCCGATCGCGGCCAGCCCGGACCCGCGGAGTTTCAAGAACTCCTCGACGCCGCCCGCCTCGAAGACCAGCGCAGCACCCTGGCGCTGGCCGCTCGCCGCTCCAACCTCGCCGATCTCGACGCCGCCACCGTCGACGGGCAGGCCCACCTCGCCTGGCGCGCGGCGCGGGCGCGCTACTTCAACCCCGACCGCCTCCTGCTCAGCGCCGCCCCCTACGACACCCGCAGCCAGGAGGACGCCCTGGAGGCCAGCATTACCGCCTCGGCCTTCGGCCCCCGCGCCTGGATCGCACACCTGACCCTGGAGGCCGCGCTGACGACCCTCCAGCGCGACGAGCTGATCGCCGACGGCCAGCGCCAACTCACCAGCTTCGATCGCGGCCGGCTGGCCGCCGTCGCGATCGTGGAGTGGCTCCCGACCGAGGACGGCGAACTGAGCCTCCTGCCGGCCTTGCGCGTCGAGGCCGTCCAGGGCGTCGCCACGGAGCCCATCCCCGCCCTCGGCCTGCGCTGGGCGCCCGCGCCCTCCTGGACCCTGATGGCCAACGTCGGCCGCGCGTGGCGCGCGCCGAGCTTCGATGAGCTCTTCCTGAAGAATGAATTTATCGAGGGAAATCCACAACTTGAGCCGGAAGACGCCCTGGGGCTCGACGCCGGCGCGGCCTTCGAACCGGCGCCCTGGGCGCGCCTGGAGGCGGTCGCCTTCGCGCTCATCATCGACGACCTGATCCTCTTCCTGCCTGTCTCCTCGACCCTCTTTCGCGCCCAGAACACCGGCCGCGCCTCCAGCGTCGGGGTCGAGAGCGCGCTGTCGCTGAGCCCTGCGTCCTGGCTGCGCCTGACGGGCTCGTGGACCTTCACCGACGCTCGCCTTCAGGCTCCGCCGCAGGACCCGCTGCCCGGGCGGCCTGCCCACAAGGTGGCCGCCGAGGTGACCCTGCTGCGCCCGGGCCTGGAGATCTTCTGCCGGGCGACCGCGCGCTCGACGGTCTTCTTGGACAACTTCGGCAACCTGAGCAACCCCCCGGCCGCCTTCGTCGACCTGGGGGTCATGGCGCGGCCCGGCGGCGGGTGGACGATAGGCGCCGTGGCGCACAACCTGCTGGACGAGCGCTCGGCCCTCGACGCCCTCCAGTCCCCGCTGCCGGGGCTCTCCTTCTCGCTTCAGCTCTCCTGGGCCTTAGAGCCTGCGTCGCCCTCGGCCAGCGAGCCCAGGAGGGCCGCGTCGGCGCCTCCTTCGAGCGCGAGGCCCGAGCGCTGATCCTCGGTCGCGTCGGGCAGCTCAAAGAAGAAGGTGCTGCCCTCGCCGCGCGTGGACTCGACCCAGATCCGCCCGCCGTGGCGCTCGACGACCTTGCGGCAGATGGCCAGGCCGATGCCCGTGCCCGCGTATTTGCGGCGAGGCTCCAGGCGCTTGAAGATCTCAAAGGCATCCTCCAGGAAGGTCTCCTTGATCCCGATCCCTTGATCCCGGATCGCCACGCGCCAGGCCCCGTCGATGCGCTCGGCGTCGATGTGAACGTCGAGGCCGTCGGGGCTGAACTTGACGGCGTTGCTGATGAGGTTCTGCATGAGCTGGAGCAGCATGGCGGTGTCGCCGGTGAGGGTCGGCAGCGCGCCGACGACGAACTTGTCCTCGCGTCCGGCGATGGCATCCTTCAGGAGCAACATCGCCTGCTTGACGACCCGATCGAGCTCCACGGGCTCGCGCTTGAGGGCTCGGCTCTCCAGGCGCGAGAAGGCCAGCAGATCCACGATGAGCTGCTGCATCCGGGCGACCCCGTCGACGACGAACTCAAACCAGCGATCGCTGCGCTCGTCGAGCTGCCCCCTGGTGTCGCGCTGGATCAGCTGGCAAAAGCTCGACACCGTCCTGAGCGGCTCCTGGAGGTCGTGGGAGGCGATGTAGGCGAAGCGCTGCAGCTCGACATTGCTGCGCTGGAGCTGCCCGTTGGCCCGCCTCAGGGCCTCGGACTGCTCCTGGATGGCCTGCCTGGCTTCGACGAGCTCCGAGATGTCGTGGACGGCCGCGAAGCGCTGCCCCTGGCCTTCGGGGATCCCGCCGAGCGAGGTCAGCTCGACCAGCACGGGGATCGTGGTGCCGTCGCGGCGCACGTGGGTGGATTCGAAGCGGTGCCAGCCCTCGCGCTGTGTCCTGGCGCCGATCTTCGCGATCTCCTCGCGCTCGGCCTCGGTGAAGAGGGCCGAGATGGCCATGCCGTCCATCTGGCCTGGCCCGTAGCCGTAGAGCGCTTCGAAGGCCGGGTTGACCACGCTGAGGCGCCCGTGCTCGTCGCCGATGCACAGCGCGGTCCTCGATGTCTGGAAGATCGCCTGCCATCGGTCGCCGCCTCGCTCCAGCCCGCCATCGGTCGTCGGCGCAGCGACCTCCTGCGCGACGCGGGCCACATGGCCGCCGGGCAGCGGGATGAGGAGCTCCCGCACGAGCGCGCGCCGACCGTCTTGCCGGTGGACCTCCAAGGTGCCCAGCTCGCGGCCCTCTCCCGTGCGGGCGACCTGCGCCAGGGCCGACGCGGCCGCGTCGAGGTCATCGCCTCGCGCCCCCTCGTCTGAGGGGGCGGGCAGCGCGCCCCGGCTGTAGACGCACGTCAAGGATCCCTCGTCCGAGAGGCGATGGATCTGGACGTCGAGGGGCAGCTGCTCCAGGAGCGCCTGGAAGAGACCATCGGGGGGGGGAGTCCGTGGGTTGAGCGTCACCGTGCCACCGTGGATTGTTCTGTAAGTAATTGATGTCGTTTTGTTTTCATTTTTTGGCGTGCTTTGCGGTGAGGGGCGCGAGGTCGGCCAGCTTCAGGCGGTCCATGGGAGATCGAAAGAGGCCGAGGAGGGCGCCCTCCTGGTCGAGCTGGATCGCCAGGGGTCGCGGGTCCAGCCGGATCGCGCGCGCTGGCTGGCCGGGCTCCAGCAGGATCAGGATCCCCTGATCGGTCAACATGGCGCCCTCCATCGGTCGCTCCCGGGTGAGGCAGATCTCGACCGGGGTGACGCCGATCTGCGCCACGTGCGTGGGCTGGTTCTGAGCCAGCGGGCTGATCTGGAGGGTCTGATCGGCGCGGCCGATCGCGATGGACAGCCCGTGGGGCAGAAAGGACAGCGCCGTGACCGCCGACGCGCCCTGGCTGATGAGCCGCCCGGGCGGGTGCTGGGCGTCGGCGACGTAGACCTCGCCGCTCTCAAGCCCGTAGGCGATCGCGCCCCCCACTGGCGCGATCGTCAGCGCCGTGACCCGATCGCCGGCGTACTCCAGGAGCGTGGGCTCCGAGCGCAGCTCCAGATCCAGCCGCCAGATGTCGGGATCGGACACGCCGCAGAGGGCCGCCCAGCGCCCCTCGGCGTCGATCGCGATCAGGTCGTGGGTGGAGTGGGTGTCCAGGGCTCGGCGCCTTGCGGCGGCGGTGGTGAAGTCGAACTCCCAGATGGAGCGCCGCCCTGAGGGCGTCAGCGCCAGCGCCACGGCGGTGTTGCGGCGGCTGATGGCCGCCCGGACGATCTCGCCCGAGGTGCTGTCTGCCGTCGGCGTGCCGGTCGAGGGTCTGGGGGGCGTCGGTTGGGCGATCGCCGGGGTGGAGGGCGCGGCCTTGGCGCTGAAGCTCAGGGTCAGGCTGATCTTGTTGACGGCCTCAATGACCTCGGCCAGATCGGCGGGCCGGTCGTCGGGGTCCTTGGCCATCATGCGAAGCGTCATCGACTCCAGCTCCGGGATCACGCTCAGCGCCAGGTCGATGTCGCCGATCCGCGGCGGCGGGGCCTCGATGTGCTGGAGCAGGAGCTGGCGCAGATTCCTGCCCCGGTAGGGCGGCCTGCCCGTGAGCATGTGGAAGAGCATGCAGCCGAGGCCGTAGATGTCGGTGCGCGCGTCGATCGCCTTGTTCGTGATCTGCTCGGGGGCCATGTAGCGCGGCGTCCCAGGGGTCGTCTCGAGCGACTCGTCCCCCCCCGCCCTCCACGCGATGCCAAAGTCCAGCAGGCGGACGAAGTAGCCCCCCGCCGGCAGGCGCTCCATCATCACGTTGGCCGGCTTGATGTCCCGGTGCACCAGCCCGAGGGTGTGCGCCTCGTGCAAGCCCTGGGAGAGCTGGCGCAGGACCTCCAGCGCCGTGGGAGGGTCCAGGCGCCCCTGGGCGTCGAGCACCTCCTGGAGCGAGGTGCCCTGGACGTAGCCGGTGATGAGCGCGAAGAGCCCTTCGTTGAGATCGATGACATCGTGGATGTGGACGACGTGCGGGTTGGTCAGCTGGGCCAGCGCCTCGATCTCGGTCTTGAGGCGCTCGCGCTGCACCTCCACGGGGCGCTTGCCCTCCCCTTCAGCCAGCGCGATGATCTTGGCCGCGTAGCGCGTGCCCAGATCCAGATCCCGGACCCGGTAGACGACGCTGGCCGCCCCGTGGCCGATGGACCGCTCGGCTTGAAAGCGGCGCCCGAGCACTTGCCCCAGCCACCGCAGCGGCGACCCCGCCGTCTTGACCCAGCCCTCTGGAGGTCGCTTTGCGCTGCACTCGGGGCAGCAGCCCTCGCTCTCGGCCAGCGCCGTCAGGCAGGCGGCGCAATGGTGGGTCAGGTTCGGCGTGGGCGGGACGGGCGTCTTTCGCAGCCTGTGAAAGCCAGAGCGCCTCGGCGTGTCCAGCTCGGCCAGCTGGAACTGCCCCTCGATCCTCGCCAGGGCCACGGTGAAGTCCATCGGCTTGAGCAGGTAGTCGTTGGCGCCCATCTTGAGCGCGCTGACCATCTCGTCGCTGTTGTCCACGCCCGTGAGGATGAAGACGGGCAGCTCCACGCGGTTGTGGGTCTTGCGGATCTCCAGGAGCACATCGAGGCCGCCCATCCCCGACATCCGCAGATCCAGGAGCACCAGATCGATGCGCTCGCGGCCCAGAACCTCCAGCGCCTCCTCGCCGTCGAAGGCGCTGAACACCCTGAACCCTTCGCCCTCGAAGAAGGGCGCGATCAGAGCATGGTTGGCCTCCTCGTCATCGACGAGGAGGAGGCACCGGCCTTCGCGCTTGCCCATGACACCTTCCCTAGCGGCCCGCGTCTCCCGCCCATTGCGCTGCCACACAGGCAACCTGCTGGCCGGCGACGCCGCTCCTGGGGTAATAGTCCGGATCGAGCCGCCTTGCGCCCGAACCCACCGCCGACCCGTTGGCGTGTGGGTGGTGATCCTCCCGCACAAAAGAGATCATGAAAGAGAACCTAACACCGTCCTGTGCTGAAGGACAAACGATCTGTGCTCGCAAACGCCCGTTGATCGAGCCGATCCTCCTGGCCCTGGCCCAACTGATGGCCTGCGGCGATCCCCCGCTGGCCCCCGGCGACCCCGGCGCGCTCCCCGACTTCGACCTCGACGCCTGCACGATCCCCTCCCCCCCGTCCGTCACCCCGGAGGCCCTCGTCACCGGCCCGGTCAACAACGTCGTCGTCGTCGACCGCGACGTCGCCTGGATCGTCCACTCCGGCGACAACACCGTCGGTCGCCTGGATCTGATCACCGGCCGCTTCGAGAAGTCCTTCGTCGACGTCGACGACAACCGCAACCCCTGGGACCTCGCCCCCGCCGCCGGCCGCCTGCTCATCACCAACTTCATCGCCGGCTCCATCTCGATCGCCGACGCCGCCACCGGGCAGCTCCTCGCCGAGCGCGACGACCTCGGGCTCGACACGCCCACGGGCGTCGCCGCCGCCGAGGGCTTCGCGCTCGTCGCCAGCGCCCACTTCGTCGGCCCCGGCTACGGCCCCGGCACCCTCACGGCGCTGCGGCTGCTCGACGGCCCCCCCTTCGTCGAGCCCATCGGCCAGATCCAGACCTCCGCGCTGTCGCCCCTCGACGTCGTCTACGACGAGGCTCACGCTCGCTTTGTCGCCATATCTTCGGGGGACTCGGGCGCCGATCCCGCCACCGGCCTCTTCTCCCCGCGCTCCGACGGCGCCCTGGACCTGATCGCGCTGGCCGATCTGGGCGACGGGCTCACCGAGGACGACCGGACCTCGATCGCGCTGCCCCTGTCGCCCGCCGATCCGCGGGCCGGAAACCCCCGCACCCTCGTCATCGCCCCCGGCGGCCGCTTCGGCTATCTGCCCTCGGGCACCTCGCCACAGCTCTACAAGGTCGATCTGGACACGCTGGAGGTCCTGCGCGGGCCGGCCAACCCCATCGCCGCGTACATCGGGGAGGGCAACCAGCTCACCGGGCTGGCGCTGCGGGGCGACGGGGTCGGCTACGTCACCGCCTTCAACCAGGACGCGCTCTACCTCTTTGACACCGGCTGCGACGCCTCCGTCCTGGGCCCCATCGACCTCGGCAATGCGGCGCTGCTCGAAGGCCCCATCGACATCGCGCACGACCCCGCGCGCGGCCAGGCCCTGGCGATCCTCAGCGTCTCCAGCGCCCTGACGATCATCAAGGACCGCTGAGCGCGCGCTCGCGGGCGAGGCCGCGGGATCAGAGGGCGTTGTCGGGGAAGTTCTCCAGGATGTCCTTGATCTTGTTGACGAATCCGTCCGCGATGGAGCCGTCGATGAGGCGGTGGTCGAAGGTGAGGCAGAAGTAGACCATCTTGCGCACGGCGATCGCGTCGTCCTCGGTGACGACGACGCGCTTCTTGACCCCGCCGACGCCGAGGATGCCGACCTGCGGCTGGCTGATGATGGGCACGCCGAAGAGGGAGCCGAAGACCCCCGCGTTGGAGATCGTGAAGGTGCCGCCCTGGACGTCCTCGGGCTTGAGGCGCTTGGCGCGGGCTCGCGTGGAGAGGTCCGAGATGTCCTTGGAGAGCCCGACGAGGGACTTCTCGTCGGCGCGCTTGACGATGGGGACGATGAGCCCCTCCTCCATCGCCACGGCGACCCCGACGTTGACGTCGCCGTGGTAGACGATGTTCTGGCCTGAGAGCGAGGCGTTCATCAGGGGGAAGGTCCGCAGGGCGTCGGCGACGGCCTTGACGAGGAAGGAGGTGAAGGAGAGCTTGGCGCCGCGCTCGGCGTAGGCGGCCTTGTGCTTCTCGCGCAGGGCCTCGATGCGGGTCACGTCGCACTCGTGGACGGTCTGGCAGTGGGCCGAGACGTGCCGCGACATGACCATGTGCTCGGCGATGTTCGAGCGCATGACGCTCATGGGCACGACGCGGTCGTTGGGGCCGACGGGGACCTCGGGGGCGTGGAGCGTGACCGAGGGCGCGAACTGGACCGGCGCGGGGCTGGCGGCGCGGGCCGGGGCCGGGGCAGGGGGGCTGGCCTCTGCGGCGTCGATGAAGGCCAGGATGTCGCGCTTGGTGACGCGGCCCGAGAGCCCCGTGCCGGCGATCTGGCGAGGGTCAACGCCGTGCTCGCGGGCGATGCGGCGCACGAGCGGGGTCGAGCGGGTGCGGCGCAGGTCGTCGACGGACGCGTCGGCCGCCGCGGTCGCGGGGGCGTGGCTGGCCGTGGGGCTCGTCGAGGCCGCGGCGGGCT
>SYOX01000352.1 GCA_005804885.1 Pseudomonadota bacterium | reverse complement strand
CGGCGGCTCGCCCGCCTCGGTCGCCGACGCCGCCCCCTCGCCCGCCGCCAACACCCCGCCGGGCTCGCCGCTGCCGCTGGCCGAGATCCGGGCGCTGCTGCGCGCCGGCCAGCGGGCCGAGGCGATCTCGGCGCTCAAGGCGACCCACCCGACCCTTGCGCCGGGGCTGGATCGCGACGCCGCGCTCTACCTGCTGGGCAGGCTGTTGACCGAGGAGGGCGATCCGGCGGCGCTGGCGGCGCTGGAGCGGCTCCCCGTGCCCTTCGAGGACAACGAGGAGCTGCGGCTGCTCTGGCTGTCCAGAGCGCAGGTGCTGGCCGGGCAGGACGCGCGGGTGCTGGAGACGACCGAGGCGCTCTTCAAGCTCAACCCCTCGGTCGAGGGCGGCCCCCGGCTGCGCCTGGACAGGGCGCGCGCGCTGCACAAGCTCGGGAGGCCGGCCGAGGCCATCGCGGAGCTGGGCCTGGTCCGGGGCGAGCGGCGCCTGGAGGCCGAGGCGCTGCGGCTGGAGGCCGACTGGGCGAGGGCGGCCGATCCGGACAGGGCGCTGGCGCTGGACAAGCGCCTCTTGACGACCTACCCCGACGAGCCCGCCGCCCTCAAAGGCCTGCCGCTCAAGATCGAGGCGCTGTCCTGGCCCGAGCGCTACCGCCGCGCCAAGACCTTGATGGCGCGCTGGCAGTACGACGAGGCTCGCGATGAGTTCCGCGCCATGATCGCCGCGCGCCAGTACGTCTACGACGCCCGCTGGAGCGTGGCCGTCATCAGCCTGCGCAAGATCCGCGACGAACCGACCGAGGCCCGCGACAACCTGCACCTGATCATCAAGTGGGGAGGGCCGCACAAGGAGGAGGCGCACCTGCTGCTGATGCGCTCCTACATGCGCGAGGAGAAGTACGACGAGGCGATCAAGGTCGCCGAGGCGTACAACAAGGCCTACCCCGAGGGCGAGCACATCGAGACGCTGTCCTATTACTCGGCGTGGCTGCCCTACGATCACAACAACTGCAAGGCGGCCATGCCCCGGCTCAAGGAGCACGCCAAGAAGTACAGCGAGCGCCGCTCGCTGGTGCTGGGCTTCTACGCCTGGTGCGCGGTGCGCATGGAGGCGTGGCAGCAGGCCTACTGGGCCATGGGGGCCTTGATCCCGCTGGGCAACACCGTGGTCCGGGGCAAGGCGCATTACTGGCGGGCGGTGGCGCTGGACAAGCTCGGCAAGCGCCCCGAGGCGCTCAAGGAGCTCGACGCGCTGCACAAGGTCTACCCGCTGACCTGGTACGACATCCTGGGTCAGCAGCTCCGGGCCAGCTGGGAGGGCCGCGATCCGCGCGCCTCGCTGCTGCCCTGGCCCGAGGGCGGGGGGAGGGCGCACCTGGACCGGCCTCAAGGCGAGGAGATGTGGGATGTGCCGACGGCGCGCGGCGCGGTCGCGGAGCGCTTCGGGCAGGTGCGGCGCCTGGTCGAGCTTGGCGAGATCGACCGCGCCAGGGAGGCCTACGCCAGCGCGCGGGCCGGCGTCGAGGCCGCGGTGCCGGCGGCGCGTCGGCACGACTTCATCCGCTTCATGGGTCACCAGGTCGAGGATTACAGGCGCGGCTGGGAGTTGACCGCCAACGACCGCCTCTCGACGCTGGAGGGCCTGCCCGACGCGCGCGACCCTCGCTGGCTCCTGGCCTACCCGCGGGCCTACGAGCCCATGGTGGAGCGGCTCAGCCGGGAGTTCGACCTGCCCAGCGCCTTCATCTACGGCATCATGCGCCAGGAGAGCCGCTACAACCCGGAGGCGATCTCCCACACCGACGCGGTCGGGGCGCTCCAGATGATCCCGCAGACGGCCAGGCTCGTGGCGGCCGACATGGGGGTGGTCTACGACCCGGAGACCTTCCCCCGGCCCGAGGTCAGCTTCCGCTACAGCCTCTTCTACCTGCGCAAGCTAGCAAGAACATTCAAGAATCAGCTCGTCCTGGTCGCGGCCGGCTACAACGGCGGCCCCGAGCCCGTCGCCCGGTGGATGAAGGAGAGCCCCGGCGTCGAGCTGGCCAGGCTCATCGAGGAGTTCGCCTACAACGAGTCGCGGATCTACTGCCGCAAGGTCGCCGAGCACACGCTGCTCTACCTCTACCTCTACGAGCCCGACCCTGCCGTGCGAGGTCGCTGGCTCGACGCCCTCTTCCCCACCGAGGTCAACTTCGACGTCCCTGAAGACGTCGGGTACTGAGCGGATCGAGGGCTCCCAGAGCCTTGGAATTACTCGTGAATGTAGCCCTTGCCGACGTCCTCGCGGTTGCGGCCCTGCCGGCCGACGGACCAGCTTGGGTCGGGGTCGGAGGGTCCGCCGACGGGGGCCTCCCGGCGAGTCTGGGCGTGTCGGGTGACGTTGAAGGCGGTGCCGCCGAGGGGGGCGCCGAGGTCTGCGGGGACGAAGCCCAGCAGGCCGAGCTCGTCGGGCCTGCCGGCCAGGGCGCGGGCGGCGATGGGCTGGGCCTTGTCGAGCCAGGCCCGCAGGGCGGCCGAGGGGGCGCGCAGGAGGCCATCGGCGTCGGTCTTGGCGGGGTGGGCGTCGTCCTCGGCGAGCCGGTTGAGCTTGCGCAGCAGGGCCTTTCCGCGCTGCAGGAGGTCCTCGGCGCTGCGGGCGCCGCCGAAGAGGTCGCGCAGGTCGGCGTCCAGGCGCAGCGAGGATTCGAAGCGCAGCGCTCTGGCCATGGCGGTGGCGGTGTGGCTGGGGCCGTGGACGTGGTCGCCCATGAGGATGGGCAGGCGCGGGTCGTCGCCGAGGGCCTTGCGGGCGCGGGCGCGGGCGGTCTCCTGCCACATCTCCAGCTCGGCGACGGCGGTGTGGACGAGGTGTCCGGGGATCTTGTCGTCCTGGAGCTCGTGGGCGACGCTATCGAGGGCCTCCTGGGCGTCGTGGACGGCCTTCTTGCCGGCGTCGTGGAGGCTCTGGGAGTAGCCCGAGGCGTCCAGGAGGCTGCGCAGGCCGCTGTGTCGGCCGAGGGTGTCGAGGAAGAGGGAGGCCTGGGCCAGAGCGTCGAAGATGGGCGTCGCCATGGGTCCTCGTGTCGAGATGGTGAGGTGTCATCGGGGCGCGGGCGCGGGGAGAGCGGCCGCGGGGCTTTCTACTTGTTGAGCAGCATGATGGCAAGCTGGGCGATCTGGACCGGCTGCGTCAGGTAGTAATCGGCGCCGAGCTGGAAGGCCTCGCGGGGGCTGGCCACCGAGCCGGGGGCGGACAGGACCAGGGGGCACTGGCTGGCCTGGGGGTTGGTCTTCAGGTCCTGGCAGATGCGCTCGACGCCGCGGGTGATGTCGAGGATGAGCATCTTGGGGACGGCCTTCTCGATGGCCTTCTCCAGGGCTGCGGCGCTGGTGTGGGTGAAGACGATGAAGCCCTCCTGGCGCAGGCTGCGGACGAGCTCCTTGGCGCGGGCGGCGTCCTCTTCGAGGATGTAGATCAGGGAGCTGGACTCCTCGAGCATCAGGCGGGCGGTGGGGGTCAGGTCGGTCAGCAGGGTGCTGGAGGACAGGACCTGGTTGGCGCCGGCGCCGCGGCCAGCCTCGTCGGAGAAGCCGCCGTGGTTGACCAGCAGCACGGGGATCTTGGCGGTGGCCTCGTTGGCGCCCAGCTCCTTGCAGGCCTGCAGGGCGCGATCGGGGTCGGCGCGGAAGTCCAGGACGATGAGCCGGGGCTTGTCGGTGTCGTCGGTGAAGCTGATCTGCTTGGAGGAGACGTCGAGCTGGTAGCCCTCGCGGTTGAGCACGACGCGGTAGAGGTCGGCCGACTCCTCGTCGTCGCACAGGACGGTGACGCGGGGCCCCTCGTTGGCCAGGCCGTCGAAGCGGACCAGGGCGACGGTGACGTTGTCGGGGGCGCCGCGCTGGTTGGTCAGATCGACGAGGAACTCGCAGATGGCCTGGGGCTCGACGTACCGGGTGACGCTCTCGGCGATCTCCTGGTCGGCGACCACGGCGGTCAGGCCGTCGGAGCAGAGCAGGACGTAGTCGCCGACCTTGAGGGTGACGGCCTCGGAGGAGAGCTCGACGTTGACGTTTTCGTTGCGGCCGAGGGACTGCAGGATGACGTTTCGCTGGGGGTTGGAGTGGGTCTCGTGCGGCGTGATCATGCCGGCCTTGACCATCTCCTCGACGAAGCTGTGATCGCGGGTCAGCTGGCGGATGCCGCCGCCGCGCACGAGGTAGGCGCGGCTGTCGCCGACGTGGCCGAGGTAGAGCTTGTTGGTCCGAATCAGGCCCACGACGCAGGTCGAGCCCATGCCCTCGCGCGCGGGGTTGGCCTTGGCGTCCTGGTGGATGGTGCGGTTGGCCGTATCGATGCCGTCCTTGACGCAGGCCGAGGGCTCGGTGCCCTCAAGGCCCTCCTTCTCCTGGCGGGTGAAGAAGTCCTGGATGGCCTTGACGGCCAGGCCGCTGGCCACCTCGCCGGCGGCGTGGCCGCCCATCCCGTCGCACACCGACACGACCGACTGGCGGGCGCTCTGGAAGATGAGAAAGGCGTCCTCGTTGTAATCTCTGCTTCCTGGATCCGAGAGCGCCCAGGCCGTCAACTGGGTCCGTTTGTTCGTCGATGGCATCGAAGTCTCCAGACAGCGTCTCATTCCCAACGCACGAGCACCCTATGGACCCCGAACTAGGCCAGATCGAGTCCCGCGAGTCAACCACCAAGCGGCGCCTCGCGCCCAAAGGAACCTTGCAGAAGTCGGACAAGAGGTGGGCTCGCCACACCAGTCTTAGGGGTTTTTCCGCTTCACGACAAGGTTCACCCGCTTGAACCCGACCTCGCGGGCCTTGTCGATCACGTCCGTGACCTGACCGTAGGAGGACGCCTTGTCGCCCTTGATCAAGAGCTGCGTCTCGGGGCGCTCGGCGAAGAGGCGCTCCAGGCGCCGCTCGACCTCCTCGGGACGGACCAGCTCCTCGTCGATCTGGAGCCCGCCCTCGGCGCTGACGTAGACGATGACCCTGTCCCCCTCGGCGATGGCCTCGCCGGCGCTGGCCGAGGGCAGGTTCAGCGGCAGCTGGCTGTTGTCGCTGCGCACGAAGGTGGTCGTGATCAAGAAGAAGATCAGCAGCAGGAAGACGACGTCGATCAGCGGCGTCAGGTCCAGGGTCGGGTCGACGCGCTTGCTGGCGCGGGTCTCTCTGAAGTTCATGCGCCCTCCTCCTTGCCCCCTGGCGTCGAGGCGGCGGCCTTCGGCGCCGCCGAGGCGCCCTCGGTCATCATCTCGGCCAGCTCCAGGCTCTGCTCCTCCATCTCCACCAGCAGACGATCCACGCGCCCCATCAGGATCTTGAACATCACGAAGGCGGGGATGGCCACCGCCAGCCCCGCCGCCGTCGTGATCAGCGCCTCCCAGATGCCGTTGGCCAGCGCCCCGGCGTTGACCTGGCCGCTGGCGACGCCGGCCTGGTTGACCACCCGCTGGAAGACCTTGATCATGCCGGTCACGGTGCCCAGCAAGCCCAGCAATGGCGCGATGTTGGCGATCGACCCCAGCACGCCGATCCCCCGCTCCAGGTAGGCCGCCTCGCGCCGCCCCGACTCCTCCATGACCTCCTTGACCAGCGCCCGGTCCTTGCCCGCGTGCCGCAGGCCCGCGCCGAGCACCGCCGCCAGCGTCGAATCATTGCCCTTGCACAGCGCTCTGGCCTGGTCGAACTCGCCCTTGCGGATCAGGTCCGTGACGATCTCCAGAAAGCGCTTCGGCAGGACGTGAGGCCGCTGGAGCGCCCAGAGGCGCTCCAGGAAGATCGCCAGCGCCACCACGCTGCACAGCAGGATGGGGATCATCAGGATCCCGCCCTTGACGAGGAACTCGTAGGCCTCGGTCACATCGACTCCTTGCGCTTGAATCGGCGCGCGGCTGCGCGCCCTGGTCTGGCAAACGACCCCGCCGGGGAGGTTAATCCTATCGCCGCGCGACCACAACTCCAACGCGCGGGGCTCGACGCGCCGGTGACGCCATGAGGCGCCCTGCGCTACACTGGAGCGGGAGGGCAGCGCCATGGACAAGCTGGAGCCCATCGACCGGCAGGCCCTCTGGCCTGTCCTGGGGCCGCACGCCGAGGCCATCGAGGCCGTCGACCGCGCCATGCGCCGGCTCTACGGCCTCGGCGCGCTGGGCGCGATCGGGTCCGCCGCCGCGCTGACCCTCCTGGCCGCGCGCGCGGTCGACCTGCGGCCGCTCCAGGTCGCGCTCCTGGGGGGCGCGGCGCTGCTGGCCGCGCTGGCGATCCTCCGCGGCGTCGCGGGGCGCCG
>SYOX01000351.1 GCA_005804885.1 Pseudomonadota bacterium | reverse complement strand
CGCCCCACGCTCCTCGCACCGCCCCTGTCGGGGACGGGCTCGTCGGGTGGGGCTACAAGCTCAGGGTGGGCTGCGACCTGTCGGTCGCAGGCCAGCGCACGACCCAGGTCGACACCAGGGGGCGTGAAAACCCCAATCCACAGGCCCACTTCGACGCACTGATCCGCCCCTGCGATCCGCTGTCGTCCGCCCGCAGGCCTGCGCCCAACGGGCGCAGCCCCCCCCGCGCATCCAAGCCCCACCCGACGAGCCCGTCCCCAACGGAGCGGTGCGAGGAGCGTGGGGCGATCGGCGAGCGCGGCAGGACTTCAGGCTTCACTGAGCAAACCTGCCACAACCGACTGACGGGTCACTTTTGTCTGGACTTCGTGGTGGCCGGGCGCTAGGCTGCTGAGGGTGACCGGCGAGCTGGCCGCGCCCGCGCCGGGCGTGGGGCCGCTGGTGGGGGGAGGTCTGCGATGATCGGTGTCCCGCTGGGTCTGCTCTACGCCAACGCCGGGGAGTGGTTGATCCACAAGCACTTGTTGCACGGTCGGGGTCGAAACCGGGAGAGCTACTGGAGCTTCCACTGGCACGATCACCACCGCAATGTGAGGACGAACGCCCACATCGACCCGCATTACGAGCGCTCGCTGCTGGGCTGGCACGCGCAGAGCAAGGAGGCGCTGGGGCTGGTCCTGACGGGGGCGATGCACTTGCCGCTCTTGCCGGTGGCGCCCTTCTTCACCGGCGCGGTGCTCTACTCGACGTGGAACTATTATAAGGTGCACAAGCGCTCGCATCAGGACCCGGGCTGGGCGCGCGAGCACCTGACGTGGCATTACGATCACCACATGGGGCCAAACCAGGACGCGAACTGGTGCGTCACTCGCCCCTGGTTCGACAAGCTCATGGGGACCTATGAGCCCTACGCGGGGACGGAGCGCGAGGCGAAGGACAACCAGCGCAGGCAGCGCCTGGCGCGCCGGGCCAAGGAGCAGGCGGCGGCGGCGAGGCCCGAGGCGATGGGGGCCTGATCGGCGCGGCGCCTCCTGGGCGGCTGGATGGGCTGGGTCGTGGTGGATCGGGCACAAAAAAACCCTCGAAGGATCCCTTCGAGGGTTTTGAGTAGCGGGGACAGGATTCGAACCTGCGACCTTTGGGTTATGAGCCCAACGAGCTACCTGGCTGCTCCACCCCGCAACACGTCTGAAGCCTCTCAGCTCCAGGGACGGCAAACCTACTTCAAGAGCCGTACCGCGTCAAGAACTTTTGACACCAATCTGCGAGGGCGCTATCTCGGGGGTTGCCGCGCCGTGGCGGGCGATCTACATTTGCCCGTGGTGCGAGGCGACCTTGTGTGGAACAAGCCCACAAGGTGATGCGTTGTGGGTCGTCCCCATGGCTCGGCCATGCGGGGCGGTCGATTGCCTGAGCTGGCGCACCGGGCGCGGCCTTATGGTGACTCAAGCCGAGGTGACGATGTCTTCGACTTTCCCCGCCCCTCCTGCCGCCGCGACCTTGAACCTGAGCACCATCGCGGAAGCCCTCGACAAGACCGCATGCCCGCTGGACACCTTCGACCCCCTGCCGCTCAAGCCCTGGATGGATCTGGCCACGCTGGCGCTGCTGGCGCACTCCGGCGAGCTGCGCGCCGAGCGCAGGGCCTGCGCCGAGGCCCCGCAGCGGCTCTCCGAGCGGACGCTGTCGAGGTTGGAGGCGCTGGCCGGCGATCGGCCTGAGCACTACTGGGGCGATCTGGTCTATTACGGCGCCACGCTGGGGCTCTTTGAGGCCCAGCAGGGGAAGTGGGTGATCCGCAGCGTCGACTCGGAGATCCTCGGGGCCACGCGCCGCGAGTGCTTCCCGGCGCTCTGCGCGGCCTGGCTCAAGTCCACGGCCCCGATCCCCGAGCTCTGCGAGGTGGGCCTGTCGCCGGACTGCTCGCTGGCCTTCAAGATGGACGTGATGCGCTTCATCACCCAGCTCGACGAGGGCCGCTGGTACCCCTACTCAAGCCTGGGCTTCGTCCTGAAGGCCGCCGCTCAAAAGCACGGCGTGGAGCTGAGCCCCGAGTCCCTCGCGGCGATGGCCAGCGCCCTGACCGAGCGCGTCTTCCTGGTCCTGGGCGCCGTCTCGATCAACGCGGCCGGGGATCACTTCATCGCCCGCAACGAGCTCCAGGTGCCGGCCGCGACCATCGCCAGCCGCTGCAGCGAGCGCGCCGACGCCCAGGGCTACCGGCAGGTGGTCGCCCGGCAGTTTGAGAAAGATCAATCGTGGCGCCGGGTTGCCACGGGCCTGTGGCGCTGTCTCGAGGTCCGCCGCGAGCGCCGCGCTCCCCCCGCCTCCCTGCGCTGTACCGACGCCGACAACCACCTCGAGACCGACCCTCGCCTCCCCTTCAGAGACTGCCTCTTCCTGGCCCGGATCGGCCGCCTCGTCCCGCTGTCCGAGGGCGCCTCGCGCGACAGCGATCGCGCCTTCGGCCGCTACGCCTTCGAACTGGCCCCCGACACCCTCAAGCGAAGCATCACCGAGGGGCTGCCCGCCGCCGAGATCGCCGCCTTCCTGCGCGAGCGCTGCTGCGACGAGAGCTTCGGCAAGATCCAGCGAATGCTCCAGGCCGCCACGGGCCAATGACCATCATCATCGACGTGGCCGGCGGACAGCGCGCGCCCGAAGCGGCCATCCAGGCCGCCGCTCGATCCAGCCTCGACCGCGATCTTGAGCTCCTGCTCGTCGGCGACGAGGCCCGGATCACCGAGACCCTGACGCGCCTGGCCCACAACCCCGCCCGCCTGATGGTCCACCACGGCGGCGACACCCCGGAGCGCAGCGTCGACGCCGCCGCCGCGCGCCTCGCCGCCGACCGCGGCGCCGCCCTCGTGACCGCCACCGACCCTGGCCTGCTCACCGCCGCCGCCGCCGCGCACCTCGCGCTGGCCCGCGGAGTGCTCAGGCCGGCGCTGTGCGCCGTCTACCCCACCGCGCGACGGCGAGGCCGCGCCCAGGACCCCTTCGTCCTCATCCTCGACGTGGGGGCCTCCTTCGAGGCCAGCGCCGAGGATCTGGTCGGCTTCGCCCGAATGGGCGCCGCCTACGCCGCCCGCGTCAGCCACAACCCGCGGCCCCGCGTCGCGCTGCTCGGCGAGCGCATCGGCCAGCGGGTCGGCCCGCCGGCCGCCGCCGAGGCCGCCGAGGTCCTCTCGCGCCTCGACGACCTCGACTTCCAAGGCGTCGTCAACGGCCTGGAGATCCCGCGCGGCGGCGCCGATGTGATCGTCTGCCCCGGCTTCGTCGGCAATGTCGTCATCAAGATGCTCGAAGGCGTCGGCGAGGTCGTCGCGCACCTGATCGAGTCGCTGCGCGCCCAGAGCATCCGGGGCCGCCTCGCCATCCAGGCGCTCTCGACGGACATGGACGCGCTGGCCTCCCTGACCGACTGGAAGAGCTACGGCGGCGCCCCGCTGCTGGGCTACGACAAGCCCATCATCGCCATCGACCCCTGCGCCGACGCCGACGCCTTCGAACGCGCCATCCGGCTGGCCGCCAAGACCATCCGCACCGACGTCATCGGCGCCATCACCGGCTGATCCTGCCCGGAGCGACCTCGGCGCCATCGGCTCGCCTGGCTCGGCCCCCCCAGGCGGGCTCCAAGGCGGCCCCAAAGCGCCGCCCCTGTCCGAAGCCACGGCGGAGACCTCGATCGCCCTCCACCCAAGGCCGGCGGCCGACCTCAGCGCCCGAAGCTCCCCAGCGGCGACTTCGACCTCACCCGCTCCGCGAAGCGCTCGCCGGTCGGATCACAGGCCGCGCAGTGGCAGATCCCACGCAGGTAGTCGAACTGATAGATGCCCGTGTCGTGGCCATCACCCCAGATCATCCTCATGCCGTAATTGCCCACCGGCTCGACATTGCTCAGGCCCAGCGCCCTGCTCTCGATGTAGCGCCACTGCCCCGTAAAGTGCCCCTGGCACACCGCGCAGGGGCACCACCCCCGCACATAGGCCAGCGAGAAGGCGCTGACGTGATCGTCGCTCCACGTGATCGTCAAAGAGCCCTCGGCTTCCTGGAGCTTGACCTCGACCGGGAAGACGTCTTCCATGAGAACCTCCTGAGGTGGCGCCAAGCGGCGCCACGCCCTTCTATCACGGCCTCACCGCCGCCCCAAGGACGCCCCAGATGTCCCCCGAAGTTCGACGCCCCAGCACCCTCGCCGACGCCCTCGACGCCCTGGCCGAAGGACCCTGGGCCCTCATCTTCGGCGGCCAGGAGGCGCTGGACCTCCTCGACCCACCGCCCCACCGCGCCCTGCTGCTCCAGGAGGTCGCCGCTCTGCACGCCGTCGACGACCTCGACGGCGCCCTGAGCCTCGGGACCATGACCCCCTGCGACACCCTCGCCCGACACCCCGAGCCCCTCCTGGCCCCCCTCCTCCACGCCCTGACGCAAACCCCGGACGCCCCCCTGGGCGCCCGCGCCCTCAACCCCGACGACCCCCTCCACCCCCTCCTCCTTGACCTCCACGCCGAGGTCACGCTCGCCAGCGCCCTCGGCCTGCGCACCCTGCCCCTGGCCCAGCTGCCCGCCGAGCCCGACGAGCTGCCCCTGCGCCTCAACCTTCCCAGGCCAGATCGTTGACCCATAGCTTTTGACTATACCAGGGATGATGGAGCTCGCGCTTCACAGGTTGGATCACGCCCCCTACCTTGAGAGCGCACGACGTGAGCGGGGCCTCGGACGACGCCCAGACCCAGAGGCCTCGCCACGTTGTTGAAATCCCTCCCCTTTCTCCATCTCAGTCGAACATCCCTTGACATCCTGCTGCCGCTTCGTGGTCAATGCGCCGGGCTCAGCACCGGAGGCCGCCTTGGACCTGGAGCGCTTCAAGACCTTTGACCGATATCGCGCGCTGATGGAGGACTACGACGCCTTCATCGAGGCGCTGGCGACCCCCCAGCCCAAGTGCGCCTGGGCCAACCCGCTGCGCATCGACGCCGACGCGCTCCAGGCGCGCTTTGAGGCCAAGGGGATGAGCTTCAGGCGCTCGACCTGGCGGCCCGACGCCTTCATCTTCCCGCACGACGCCCCGCTGGGCGCCACCCTGGACTACATCCAGGGGTTCTACCACATCCAGGAGGAGATCGCGCTGGCCGCCGTGGTCGCCCTGGACCCGCGCCCGGGGGAGAAGCTCGTCGATCTGTGCGCGGCGCCGGGCAACAAGACGGCGCTGGCCGCGCTGACGATGGAGAACCGGGGCACGGTCATCGCCAACGACTTCAAGGTCGGGCGCCTGTCGGCGCTGCGCTTCAACCTGGAGCGCCTCGGGGTCCTGAACACCGCCGTGACCCACTACAACGCGATGGGCTTCCCGACGGAGGCCGGCCCCTTCGACAAGGTCATCGCCGACGTGCCCTGCTCCTGCGAGGGCACCGCGCGGCGCTCCAAGGGGGCCACGCGCGGCATCCCCGACAAGGTCCGCCTCAAGCTCCAGCGCACCCAGGGCCACATCCTGCGCCGCGCGCTGGCCCTGGCTCGCCCTGGCGGGGCGCTGGTCTACGCCACCTGCACCTTCGCCCCGGAGGAGAACGAGGGGGTGTTGACCGACATCCTCGACGCCATGGAGGGGCGCGCCGAGATCGTCCCCTTCGAGATCCCCGGCCTCATCGGGCGGCCCGGCGTCCTCAAGTGGCTCGACCGGGAGCACCGCCCCGACGTCGTCCACGCGCGCCGCTACCTGCCCCAGGACAACGACACCGGGGGCTTCTTCGTCGCCCGGATCGAGGTGAGCCCGTGACCGCCATCACCCCCTCCCACGGCCGCGCCGACGCCCGCGAGCGCTTCGACGAGATCGACCCGGCGGTCCCGGTCGGCTACTGGGTCGAGCGCTTCGGCGCCGATCCGCAAGACTTCAATGATTACAGCTTCTTCCAGCGCAACCCACGGCTGATCTGGATCGCCCGGCGCGGCCTGGAGATCCCCGCCTGCCTCGACCTTGAGGCCATCGGCATGGGCTTCTTGCGCACCGGGATGCCCTACCCCAAGCCCACCTCCCACGCGGCGATCATCTTCGGAGGGCTGGCCCGAAAGAACGTCGTCCACCTCGACGACGAGGACGCGCGCCGCTTCTTGAGCCGCGAGCGCTTCCCCTACCCTGAGGACGAGATCGACAGCCCCGGCTTCGTGCTGGCCCGCAACCGGGGCCTTCAGCTCGGCTGCGGCCTGTGGCTGGAGGGGCACTTGAGCAGCCTCGTGCCTCGGCGCTGGGATCTCAAGGTCCTCTGAGCGGGCCCACGCCCAGGTCGGGCCAGCCGAAGGCGAGCTTGTCCAGCTGGGCGCCCTCCATGTCGTAGACCTTCTGGCCGATGAGCTGGCCGCCCATGGCCTCGTAGAAGCGGCGGGCCTGGTTGCCGTCCAGGACCCAGAGGAACATGGCGCAGAAGCCCTCGGCGCGCAGGCGCTCGACCAGGGCGGCCATGAGCGCCCTGCCGAGGCCGCCGCGCTGGTGATCCTGCAGGACGTAGATGGCGTAGAGCTCGCCGTCGTAGGCGGGGTCGAGGTCCGCGTCTCGCCCGGGGCCGCCGCTGGTGAAGCCGACGACGCGGCCGGCCGCGTCCTCGGCGACGAGGACGGCGGTGCGGGGCTCCCGGTTGGCGAAGATGTCGCGCCAGCGCTGGGCGCGCTGGTTGACGTCGAGGGCGTCGAGGACGGCGTCGGGCATCAGGCCGCGGTAGGTGGTCCGCCACGCCTGGACGTGGACCTGGGCGATGGCCTCGGCGTCGTCCGGGGTGGCCGGGCGGATGGTCATGGCAGGGCCTCGGTCGTAGGGCCGTCGATCCAGCCTTCGGAGACGGCGGTGAACTGGAGGGTGGGGACGACGAAGACGAGGGGTTCGCAGCCGCGCACGAGGTCGGCGAGCCAGCGGCTCTCGATGCGGCCGACGACGCGGGCGGGGGTGACGGCCTCGGGGTCGATGGGGATGTGGATGTTGGACTGGTGGAGGGCGTCGAAGGCCGTGTGGACGGCCAGCACGCGGCTCTGGCTGGTGAGGTAGCGCACGGCGTCGGTCCAGCTTTCGAAGCGCTGGGCGAAGGTGGCCGGGAGGGAGGGTTCGCCGACGGCGATGACCTCGCTGCGGAGGTCCAGGGCGCTGCCGCCTTCGGGGTCGATGGCGGTGATCCAGACGTCGCCCTGTCGGGTGTGGGTGAAGGCGGAGGCGTAGTGGGCCGGGAGCGCGTCGGAGAAGATCCGCGCTGCGGGCACCATGATCCCCATGTCCACGCAGTTGCTCAGGAAGTAGACCGCGTCCTGTTCGGCGTCGGGGCGCTCGGGGGCGAGGTAGAGGCGCCAGTTGCTCTGGAGGGGTGAGGGGGCGAGGCGGCGCAGGGGGCCGAGCAGGAGAGGCCCGAAGTGGTTGTGTCGGTAGGTCAGGACGGTCAGGGCGGTCATCGCGTCGAGGTCGTGGAGCTTGAGCGGGGGTGGGAGGAGGTGGGCGACGCGCTCGGAGGGGACGAGCCAGTTGAGGAAGACGACGTCGGTGACGTCGCTGCGGAGCTGGGGGAGGGCGAGGCGGCCGGTGAGGGCTCGGGCGAGGTCGCGAAGGCCGTGGGCGTTGGCGGCGCGGGCCATGAGGCGCTCGGAGGCGCTGGCGTGAGGCCAGCGGACGAGGCGCGCGTGGGCGTCGGCGGCGGGGTGAGCGGCGTGGTGTGTCTGTGCCAGTGCGACGCCGATCCAGAGGGCGGTCAGGAGCCAGAGGGGGAAGGCGAGGGCGTTGGCGAGGGAGCCGACTTCGAAGCCCTCGTAGTGGCCGACCTCGACGGCGGCCATGGTGGCGCGGCCGTTGGCGACGGCGCTGAAGGTGAAGAGGGCGGCGCTCAGGGTGCCGAGGGTCAGCAGGACGCGGTGTCGCCAGGAGCCGCCGCAGGCGTTGAGGGCGGCGAAGAGCCAGCAGAGCCCCATGGCGGTGTAGAGGCCGGCGGCCAGGGTGCCGACGCGCCAGAAGGCCAGCGACTCGATGGCGACGTAGGTGGCGGGGTCGGGGGGGATCTCGCGCGCGGCCTCGACGAGATCGAAGATCATGCTGAGGTTGCCGGCCATGTCGGGCACGACGCCCAGCAGGGCGAGGACGAGGCCGGTGGCGGCCCAGGCGAAGCCCTGTCGGTGTGGGGTGCGGGCGAGCAGGCTGGCCAGGGCGGCGCTCATGAGGACATTGCCGAGGGCGGCCAGCTCCCAGGCGATCCAGCCCAGGCGCCAGCGCCAGGGGCCCTGGGCGACGGCCTCGGCGCGGAGCTGTGCGTCGACGCTCATGTCGAGGGCCGGCATCAGGAGGGCGGCGGTCAGGGCCAGGGCGGCAACGTGGCTGATCACGCAGAAGAGGAGGGCTTTGAGGGTCAGGCGGTAAAGGCGCACATTCATGTCGAGCGGCCCTCGGGAGCGTTGATCGGAGCGGTCGAACGCGGCGATAGTGGAGCATCGCGTGGCAAAAGGCCACGGCGGGCTCAACACGGAGAGCGGACCCTTGATGCGATCCTTCCCCGAAAAGACGCCGCCCCCCGAGATCCTGGCCCTGGGAGGCGACGCGGGGCAGCTCGGCGGCGGGGAGCGGGCGCGCGCGTCGGGGCTCTTCCTGGCGACGGTGGGGATCGCGGCGGGCCTGCTGCTGGTGGCGCTGGGGGCGGATCGGGGGTTGGGGGGGCCGCTGGGGCCGCAGGCTGGCGGCCTCTTGATCGCGCTGGGGTCGATGGGCGAGATGCTCGCGGCGGTGCTGGGGCTGTCGCTGACGGTGGTGGCGATCGTGCTGCAGCTGGCCTCGCAGCGCTACTCGCCCAAGATCGTCGATCTCTTCATGCGCGATCGGATCAACGTCGCGATGTTCGGCTTCATGGTCATCTCGTGTGTCTACGCGGTGTTGCTGCCTGCCTTCGCGAGCGAGGCGCGCTTGCCGTTGGTGGCCTCGTGGGTGGGGATAGGCTTCGGGGTGATCAACTTCGGGCTCTTGCTGCCCTACTTCCGGCACGTCTTCGAGTTCTTGCAGCCCAACAACTTCATCACGCGGATCAGGGTCCAGGCGCACCGCTCGCTGCTTGAGGCCAGCGGCGATGGCTCGATGGTGGCCCCGCGCCAGCAGGTGGCCGAGGCCATCGAGCGCATCTCGGACAACTGCATGTCGGCCATCAGCCAGACGGATCGGAGCCTTGCGCTGCACAGCGTGCAGACGCTGGAGGCCTTCGTGTGCCAGTACCTGCCGCTCAAGGGGGGCCTGGGCGCGGGCTGGAGGGAGGTGGAGGCGTCGCGCTTCCTGTCGCTGTCGAGGGAGTTCCACCAGGAGATCGTGGAGCAGGGGACCTGGGTGGAGGCGCGGGCGCTGATGGAGTACGAGCTGGCGGTGCGGCGCTCGATGGGGCCGATGGGCGAGGTGGTCAGCCAGATCTCGGCCTCGACGCGGCAGATCGGGATCTCGGCGCTGGAGGCCGGCGACGACGAGGCGCTGGAGCTGGTCGTGCGCTTCTTCAACACCTACGTGAGGCACGCGCTCAACCGGCGCGACGTGCGGGCGCTGTACAACATCCTGTATCAGTACCAGCTCTTGTCGCTGCGGGTCATGGAGCGGCGGCCTGCGCTGTGCCAGCGGATCGTGGGCTACCTGGTCTATTACGGCCAGAGCGCCAACGAGATGGAGATGCCCTTCGCCACGGTCACGGCGGCCCACGACGTGCGGGTGCTGTGCGAGGCGGTCTTCCTCAAGGACGCCGAGGCCGTGGTGCCGCTGCTGGATCTGTTCCTGAGGCTGGATCAGCACGCGGAGGGCTTCGACCGCGAGCAGGCGCTCATCGGCGTCCGCAAGGCGCAGTGCATCCTGGGCGCCTTCTTCATCGAGCACGGCGCCGATCACCTCGCCCAGCGCATCCGGCACGACATGGGCCACGAGTCGCCCCAGCGCCTGCTGCGGATCCGGGACGGGATCCTGTCGGTCGAGGCGCGCAAGTTCTGGGAGATCACCGATCGGGGGGTCAACTTCGACTACATCGAGCCCTCGCGGCGACCGCACGTCAAGGCCTTCTTCGACCCGATGCTCGGCAAGGCCTGAAGCTCGCCGGCGAAAGACCACTGAACCTATTGACAGATAATCGGCTCCCGGGGTAGCTTCGCGGTCACGCATGGTCCAGCGACAGGGCCTATCGTCCACCGAAGCAGCGCGCAGATGACGGATCACTTCAAGCCAGCGATGGGTGGCGTTCAGGGCGCGGTGCGCCTGGGCCTCTTCGACCTGATCGAGCCTGTGGGCTTCGGCGGGATGGGGGAGGTCTGGCGAGGTGCGCACGTGGAGCAGGGCGTGCCGGTGGCGATCAAGGTGATCACGCGGCGGGCGGGCTGGCAGCGCTCGCAGCTTGCCAGCTTCCGGGACGAGGTCCGGGCGATGGCGGGGCTGGATCACCGGGGCGTGGCGCTGGTCTTTGACGAGGGTCAGGTCGACGGCGACGTGGAGCGGGCCTCGGAGGGCAGGCTGACGGCGGGGAGCCCCTACCTGGTCATGGAGTACGCGGGGCTTGGGACGCTGGAGGGGTTGGAGGGCAGGCCGCTGCCCTGGTCGGTGTGTCGGGGGATCGGGCTGGGGCTGCTGGAGGCGCTGGGTCACGCGCACGCGCGGGGGGTGATCCACCGGGACATCAAGCCGGCCAACGTGCTGCTGGCCGGGCCGCAGGACATCCGGCCGGGTTTGAAGCTGACGGACTTCGGCATCGCGCACATCCTGGAGTCGGAGGAGACGGAGCGCTCGGGGCTGACGATAGGGACGCCGCAGTTCATGGCGCCGGAGCAGTTCGAGGGGCGGTGGCGGGATTACGGTCCGTGGACGGATCTGTACGCCTTCGGGGTGATGATGTGGCTGCTGCTGTCCGGGCGGCTGCCCTTTGACGGCTTCAACCCCTTGATGCTGGCCCACAAGCACCTGACGGAGCCGCTGCCGGCCCTTGAGCTGCGGGCGGGGCTGGCGCCGCCGGGGGTCGAGGCGTGGCTGGCGCGGCTGCTGGCCAAGGCGCCGCAGGATCGCTTCGAGCGGGCTGCGGACGCGGCGCGCGCGCTCCGGGGGCTGGGAGAGGTCGAGGTGGAGGTCAACCTCGATCCGGCCGAGGTGGTCGCGGAGCTGCTGGCGGCCGGCGAGCCGGGCGAGCAGGTTCGGACTCGCCTGTTTGGCGCGACGGAGCCTGAGACCGTCTCGCACCTGGAGAGCGCCACGACGGCGCCGCCGGCAATGTTTCCCGTGAAACAATCGGTCGAGGGCTCGCCTGGGGGGTTGGCCGGCGTGGGGTCATCGGGCGCGGGCCAGCGGGGGTCGTGCGATCCGCCGCCGGCCCCGCCGAAGAGCTGGCGTCAGGCGCGGGCCGAGGAGCCCTCGCCGCAGCTCCAGGGGGTTGGGGTGGGGCTCTTTGAGCTGCGCCATGTGCCGCTGGTGGGCCGCGAGCGCGAGCGCGACGCCCTGTGGGGGGCGCTGCGGGCGACCTGCGGGCAGGGTCAGGCGCACGCGGTGGTGTTGAGGGGCGCGGCGGGCGTGGGCAAGAGCCGGCTGGCCGAGTGGCTCTGCGAGCGGGCGCACGCGCTGGGGGTGGCGACGATCCTGACGGCGCGCCACAGCCTCATCCCCGGCCCCGGGGCGGGGCTGAGGGGGATGCTGGCGCGGCACCTGCGCTGCGTGGGGGCAGGCCCCGAGGAGGTGGCGAGGCGGTGTACTGCGGCGCTGGACGCTCTTGGGATCGAGGGGGAGCACGCGCGGCGGGCGCTGGCGCAGCTGGTCCACCCCGTCGCCGATGAGGGCGAGGGCGGGGGCTTTGAGACGCCGGCGGCGCGCTATGGCTTCTTGCGGCGGGTGCTGGAGAGGTTGTCGAGGCGGCGTCCGCTGATCGTGTGGCTCGACGACGTGCAATGGGGGGCGGACGCGCTGGGGCTGGTCGGTCACCTGCTCAAGCAGCGCGAGGGGTCGCCCCACCCGATCCTGCTGGTGTTGACGGCGCGCGACGAGGCGCTGGTCGAGGCGCCGGTGGCGCGGTGGGCGCTGCGGGAGGTGGTGTCGATGCCGGGGGCCTCGCGGGTGGACCTTGCGCCGCTGTCGCGGCGTCAGTCCCGGCAGCTCGTCCGTCGGCTGCTGGACATCGAGGGATCGCTGGCCGACGCGCTGGCGAGGCGCTGCGGCGGCAATGCGCTCTTCGCGGTGCAGCTGGTCGGAGACTGGATCCACAGGAAGGCGCTGCGGCCGGGCGCGGAGGGCTTCGTGCTGGCCTTTGATGAGAGCGCGGCGCTGCCGGACAGCCTCCATGTGGCGTGGCGCGACCGGGTCGCGCGGCTGCTGGAGGGTCGGCCAGCCCAGGAGCGCGAGGCGCTGGAGATCGCCGCGGCGCTCGGGGACGAGGTCGACGAGGTGGAGTGGGCGGCGGCGTGCGGGCGAGCGGGGATCGAGGTTCCGGAGGGGCTGGTGGACGTGCTGCTGGACAAGCGGCTGGCGCTCAGCGACGAGGGGGGGTGGCGCTTCGTGCACGGGATGTTGCGCGAGAGCCTGGAGCGCACGGCGCTTGAGCGCGGTCGAAGCCGCCGGCACCACGCCGCCTGCGCCGCGACGCTGGCGGAGCTGCACGCGCCGGGCGCGCCGGGCGTCAGCGAGCGGCGGGGTCGCCACCTGCTGGCCTCGGGGGCGTGCGAGCAGGCCGCCGAGCAGCTCATGGAGGCCGTCCACGAGCACACGCGGCGCAACGAGTTCAAGCTGGCCCGCGCGCTCCTGGAGGTGTACGAGGAGGCGCTGGAGGGGGCCGGAATCCCGAGGGTCGATCCGCGCTGGGGGCAGTGCTGGGTGATCCGGGCGCGGATCCTGGGCTATCAGGTCAAGCTGGAGGAGGCCCGCGCGCTGCTGCTGCGGGTGCTGGAGCACTGCGAGGCGCTGGGCTGGGTGGGCCTGCGCCCAGGCGCGCTGCGCGGGCTGGCCGACATCGAGCGGATGCAGTGCGACCTGCCGCGCGCCGCCGCGCACTACGAGGAGGCGCTGGCCGGCTTCGAGGCCGCCGGGGACGAGGGCGGGATGGCCGCCTGCCTGATGGGGATGGGCAGCACGGCCCAGCAGCGCGGCGATCTGGAGGGGGCCACCTCCCTCATCGAGCGCGCCATGGGGCTGTGGGAGCGCCTCGATCAAGAGGTCAACGTGGCCCACGGCTTCATCCAGCTTGGCCACATCGCCCAGAGCCGGGGCGCCCTGGATCAGTGGGAGGCGCTGATCCACGAGGCCCTGGCCCTGACCCAGAGCCGCGCCGACCCCTTCAGCCTGGCCAAGATCCACAACGAGCTGGCCGAGGTCGCCCGCGCGCGCGGCGACCTGGAGGCCGCCGAGTCCGGCTACCGCCGCTCCGCCGCCCTCTGCGTCGCCGCCGGCTTCTCCGAGGACGTCGCGCAGATCAACCTCGCCCTCGTCCTGCTGGCCCGGTGCCGCTTCGCCGAGGCCCGATCGCAGGTGCTGTCCATCCTGCCCGGGATGACCCAGAGCGGCCGCAGCGGCTTTCTGGCCTACGCCCACGCCGCGCTGCTGGCCGCCGCCCCCGACGCCGCCCCGGCCGCCTGGGCCGAGCACTTCGGCGACCTCAAGCGCCTCCTGGCCGAGACCGAGGTCGTCGACACGGATCTGGCCTGGTGCGCCCAGCTCGCCGCCGAGCGCGCCCTGGCCTACGATCTGATCCCCCACGCTCGCGACGCCGCCGAGCTGGCCCTGGCCCAATGGCGCGCCCTCGACGAGGCCGAAAAAGCCGACGAGGCCGCCGCGCTCCTGCGCTCCCTCCCGGCACTCCACCCCCTGTCCCCCTGACTCCACCCCCGCACTCCACCCCCTGTCCCCCACACTCCACCCCCTGTCCCCCTCCTCGCTTCGCAAGGCTGTCTCTTGGTCACATCTCATCGGAGCCCGTCGTGGTGGGGGTTGTTGTTGTTGAGAGGTTGTTGGGAGGATGATTGTTCTGTGTCACGGCCAGTGCCATCTGGT
>SYOX01000041.1 GCA_005804885.1 Pseudomonadota bacterium | reverse complement strand
TTTGCTCCTGTGACTTGGTGAGCACCGCGCTGCACGACAACCTTGGACCATGAACCGACACCCTTGTCGATCCTATCCCTTCTCCTCGCCACCGCCCTGCTCCCGCCAGAATCGTGCCAGTTAGAACTCGATAGCCCTGTTCGAAGCCCCGCTTCGACTTGACAGCCCACGACCCCACACCTATAGTCCGCGCCCTGCCCGGCGCCCGGCCCATAAACCGGACGCGGGGGTGTCGACCCAGGTTGCGAGCTGGCGGCGCCCTCATTGCATCGAGGAGATGCGTGGAGACGGGCGGTTTCCATCAAAATTCTTACTGGAGTAGAGACATGTCTCGCTACACAGGACCCCGTGTCAAGCTCCTCCGTCGTTTCGGGGGAGTCGATCTCCCGGGCCTCACCCGCAAGATCAAGTGGGTTCAGGCTCGGCCTTTTCCGCCCGGCCAGCACGGCCGCAACATGCGCCTCAAGAAGTCGGACTACCGTATCCGGCTCGAAGAGAAGCAGAAGCTGCGGTTCTACTATGGCCTGCGCGAGCGCCAGCTCGTGCGCTACATCAACCGCGCCGTGCGCGCCAAGGGCAACACGGGCGAGACGCTCCTGCAGTACCTTGAGCAGCGCCTGGACAACGTGCTCTTCCGGCTGGGCTTCGCGCCCACGATCCCGGCGGCCCGCCAGATCGTCAACCACGGGCACATCCTCGTCAACGGCAACAAGGTCAACATCGCCAGCTACGAGGTCCGCAGCGGCGACGTGATCAGCCTCCGAGACCGCGAAAAGAGCCGCAAGCTCATCCAGATCGCGCTGGAGTCGCCGACCCTGTCGGTCCCCTCGCACCTGGAGCTCAACGCGGGCGCCCTTGAGGCCCGCGTCCTCGACACCCCGGGCCGCTCCTCGCTGCCCTTCGAGCTCAACGAGCAGCTCATCGTCGAGTACTACTCCCAGAAGGTCTGATACGGCCTCATCGGCAGGGCATCGATCCCTGTCGGCACGGGATACACAAAGAGGGGCGGTGGGTCATCCACCGCCCCTCTTTGCATCAGCGCCCCTCTCCTCCTCGGCGACGATCAGGATCACGACCCATGACCCAACCCAAGGACAACAAGTGCGGCTGCTCATCGCACACGGGCTCCTTCGAAGACTTCGGACCCGATAGCTCGCCGACTCTGGAGATCACGCAGCGCAAGAACGCCGAGGACTTCCCAGGCGAGGTGATCGAGGCCACCTGCCGCGTCTGCGGCAAGCGCTGGCAGATCATCTACGACGCGATGGGCTACCACCGACCCGGCTATTATTGGAACGCCGCCCCCGGCGAGGGATGAGCGCCCCCGCCCCGAGATCCATCGCCGCCCCTGGCCCTCGCGCGGCGCCGCTGGGCTTGTGCCGGCGGCGCTCTGGCCTCGCGCCGCCACCTGGAGGCCACCCTTGAAGCGCCGAGAGATCCTGGACGAGACCACCACGCCCGAGGGCGCCCACCTTGAGCTGGCCCGCGACGGCGACACCTACACGATCCGCGTCGCGCGCGTCCTGCTCATGTCCAGCGCCACATACGGCTCCGAGGAGAAGCTCGCACAGATCGCCGCCGAGGCCGTCGCCGCGCGCCCCGGCGCCCAAGTGCTCGTCGGCGGCCTCGGCATGGGCTTCACGCTGCGCGCCGCCCTGGACCGCTTCGGCCCGACCGCGCAGATCACCGTCGCCGAGCTCCTGCCCGCCATCGTCCGCTACAACCAGGGCCCGCTGGCCCACCTCGCCGCGGCGCCGCTCTCGGACCCCCGCGTCCGCCTCGTCGAGGGGGACGTGCGCGGCGCCATCGACCTCGGCGGCTGGGACGCCATCATCCTCGACGTCGACAACGGGCCGAGCCCGCTGACCGCCGCCTCGAACGCCAGCCTCTACAGCGACGCGGGCGTCGGGAGGATCGCCGCGGCGCTGCGACCCGGCGGCGTCGTCGCGGTCTGGTCCGAGTCCCCCGACGACGCCTTCCTGCGGCGCCTCATACGCGCAGGACTGCACGCCGAGGCCCGCACCGCCTTCGCGCGCGGCGACGTCAAGAAGGGGCCGCGCCACACGATCTTCGTCGGCCGCCGCGCCTCGCCTCGATCCTGACGCCTCGCCCTCAACGCCGAGCTTCGTCCTTGGCGCCGGGCCAACCCGCCCCCCCTTCAGCGCTTCCCCCTCCGACCACAGGCGACGATGAGGCGCCCCAGGGCTCCACGCCCGAGGTCCGCGACGCCCCGACATGCCTTCGACAAGGCCACCCACAGGCCCTATACTCCACCCCTCTCGAACCACGGAGATCGCTCGCCCATGCGCCGCCTCACCTCGCCCCTCGCGCTGATCCTGCTGCTCGGCGCCTGCGCTGGACCCCAGGTGCTCTTGACGCCAGACGACACCACCCTCGTGCGCGTCGAGCCGGCGCCGTCGAAGGACCTCCGCAGGTGCTCGATCCAGGTCGGCATGGCCGGCCGCGACGTGATGAACCAGTGCGGCCCGCCGACGGCCTTCATCACCTTCTCCGAGGGGCGCTGCGCGGTCTACGAGAACCTGCTCGACGAGGCCGAGCGCCCCTCTCCCCCCTTCCTGATCCTGTGCATGGGGCTGCCCCAGGGCTCCACGACCATCAAAGACCCCAACGAATTCAATGACATATCAGACACCAACAAGATGTGGGAGGGTGAGGTGGTCGAGGTGATCGGCCTGCGGTCGCTGCCGGAGCGGACGCTGTCGCCGGCAGACGGCTCGCGGCTGCCGGATTGATCGCGACGAGGCGCCATGGAGACGGACGAGGAGCTGATGCGGCGCTACGTTGCGGGGGAGGGCGGCGCCTTCCGGGTGCTCTTTGAGCGCTACAGCTCGAAGATGCTCCAGGTGATGCGCCGCCAGATCCGAGATCCGCAGGACGCCCAGGAGCTTGTCCAGCAGACCTTCCTTCAGCTTCACCGGGCGCGCTTCGACTTCCGCCCTGGCGCCCAGGTCAAGCCCTGGCTCTACACCATCGCCTTGAACCTGAGGCGCGATCACGGCCGCCGCCTCGGGAGGTCGAGGCTGGTGGCGCTGGACGAGGCGCCCGAGCAGGCCGGCGAGGTGCCCGATCCGGCCCGCGCCCAGGAGCAGCGGCGGCTTCGGGCGGCGGTCGAGGCGCTGCCGGAGGGCTACCGCGCGGTGATCGAGCTGCACTGGTTCGAGGGGATGCCCTTCGGGGAGGTCGCCGAGGTGCTCGGCATCGGCCTGAGCGCGGCCAAGACGCGCGCGCACCGCGCCTACGAGATGCTCAAGATGGACATGGGGGGATCGGAGCTGTGACCAGATCAAGCCGCCGCCGTACTGCCTCGAATAGGCCCCGTCGCGCGGGCGATCGCGGCGCCGCACAAACCTGTAAAACCCAACAAGGACAAGGCTATGGCCGATCCAGAGTGGGTCCTTCCGGCGAGCAAGGGCGATGATCAAAGAGCGGACGAGGCCCCCGCAGGAGGGTGAGGAGCCGGGGCTGGATGAGCGGCTCAGGTCGCTGGGGCGGGGGCAGGAGGGCGTCGATCCGGCGGCCTTCGAGGCGCTGGAGGCGGCGCTGGCGGGCGAGGGGGGCCTGGGTCGGCTGAGGGCGCTGCCGGGTCGGTGGAGGGCGGCGATCGCGCTGGGGGTGGCGGCGGCGCTGGTCGGGGGGGTGTGCGCGGCGACGATCCTGGGGGGATCGCCGCACGCCTGGACGCCGAGGCTCTGGGTGAGCTCGGCGGCGCTGGGGGTGCTGGTGGTCGCGACCGTGGGGCTGTCCTTGTGGCCGCTGCATCGCCCGGAGCCGCCGAGGTGGATGAGGCGCGGGGTGTGGGCGGCGGCGATGGCGCTCCCGCTGGGGATGGCGCTGGCGCCGCCGGAGCGGTGCTTCGTGCTGGAGGACTCGACCTCGATGGTCGAGGGGTTGCTGGGGGCCGAGGCGGCCTGCTTCCTGATGGGGATCTTCGTCGCGCTGCCGGTGCTGGCGGTCTGGGCGCTGGTGCAGCGGGCGGCGCGCTGGCAGGTCAGCGACGGGCTGATGATCGCCTCGGCGGCGGCGTTGACGGGCTTCTTGAGCCTGGAGCTGCATTGCGGGATCTCGGAGCGAGGGCACCTGATGCTTGGGCACTTCGGCGCCGTGGTGGCCTTCGTCGCGGCGATCGGGGGGGTCGTGCTGCTGCGGCGCTGAGGCGCGGGGGGAGGGCGCCGTCGAGGGAGAGGGTAAGGGGCATCTTGAGGCGCGCTTGTGCGGCATCAAGCCTGTGTTACACTGAGCGAACTTCAGAGATTGGGTCCTGGCGCCCCGGAGACAGTCGCCTTGCCAGAGCTGGAGCGAGGCATCACGGGATGACGATGATTGACATGAAGGGCAAGGTCGCGGCGGTGGGGTCGCTCCTGTTGGCGCTGGCGTCGGGCTGCAGCCTGACGCTGGACTTCGAAGAGTGCAACGTCGACGACGACTGTCGTCAGATCGGCGGGGGGTTGAGCTGCGTCGAGGGCTTGTGCGTCGAGGAGGGCGAGGAGCCTGAGTGCAACGGGGACGAGGACTGTCAGGCCAGGGCGCCCAGGACGGCGTGCGTGGCCGAGCGCTGCGTCGAGCCGGAGCCGGAGCCAGAGCCAGACGCGCCGTGTTCGACGGCGCGGTGCGCCGAGACGCTGGGAGACAACTTCATCTGCGGGGTCGGCGGTGTCTGCGTCAGCGCGCTGTCTGCGCAGTGCAACACGATCGTGGGGCCGATCGAGCGGGACAACGTGTTCCTGATCGGGTCGATCCTGCCGACCTCGGGTCAGTTCGGGGGGCTCGGGCTGCCGATCCAGCAGGCGGCGGAGCTGGCGGCGGTGGAGTTCAACGACGCCAGCGGGCTACCCAACGGCCAGCGGATCGTGCTGATCGGCTGTGACGAGGCCGGGGATCTGGTGCAGGGGCTGGCGGCGGCGCGGCACCTGGTCGAGACGGTGGGGGTCAAGGCGATCGTGGGCCCGGCCTTCAGCGGGATCTACATCGAGGTGACGACGAACGTGACGGTGCCGGCGGGCGTGATGACGATGTCGCCCTCGGCGACGAGCCCCTTGATTACGGGCCTGGACGATCAGGGGCTGGGGTGGCGGACGGTGGCCAGCGACGTCTTTCAGGGCGTGGCGATCGCCGATCTGGTCCGGGATCTGGGTCTTCAGCGGGTGACGGTGCTCAACAAGGGCGACGCCTACGGCCGGGGGCTGCGCGATCGGGTCGGGCAGGAGCTCTTCGAGGAGCTGGGCGAGGCCGGGCTGGTGTCGCTGGAGTACGCCGATCCGGGCGAGGGCGCGGTGAACGTGGGGGTGGTGAGCGACGCGCTGGGGGATCAGCCCAACCCGGAGGCGATCTTGCTGCTGGGGACCAGCGAGGCGCTGGATCTGATGCTGGCCTATGAGGGCGCGGTGGTGGAACAGGGTCTGGTGCCGCCGCGCTACATCCTGACGGACGGGGGCAAGGACGGCACGCGCTTTCAGGAGTTGATCGACGGCGGTCAGGTGAGCGTGGAGCTGTTGAGTCGGATCTCGGGGACGGAGCCGGATCATCAGAACGGGTCGAACTTCTTCAGCTTCGACTTGCGCTTCAAGGCGCGCAACAACAACCAGCCGGCGGGGGTTTTTACGGCCAACGCCTACGACGCGGTGTACCTGCTGGCCTACGGGTCGATCGCGGCCGGCCAGGTCGGGGAGGTGACGGGGGCGACGATCGCGGCGTCCATGTCGCGGATGATGGACCTGGGCGGCCGTGTCATCGCGGTGGGGCCGACGGACATCAGCAGCGCGCGCAACCTCCTGACCAGCGGCGGGGGCTTCAACTTCGAGGGCGCCAGCGGCCCCCTGGACTTTGATCTGAGCACGGGGGAGGCGCCGGCGAACGTGGCGCTGTGGAGGCCAGAGATCCGCAACGGGGACATCCGCTTCTCGACGGCGCGCCGCTATGAGATCGGCCCGGACGGGCGCGGGGTGTGGTCTGCGGAGCAATGAGGGGCCGGGGCGCGCCTGAGAGCGGCGCGGGCATCGGCGGCGATGGAATCGACGAGGGTCGACTTGCGGGTCAACGGGATTGGTCCGGTCGACGACGTCAGAGAGTGTGCCTGCTCGTCGGGCTGTGATATCTTCTCCCTCGCGGGCCCTCGCGCCCGCGATCGTCTCTCCAGGTGCAGCGCCGATGCCCTCTGACCCCCCCTCCAACATTCGGGAAGCTGAGCCCCAGAAGCCCGGCTGGCAGCGCATGACCACGGAGTCCGTGCACCGCATCGAGGAGCTCGCCCAGGAGCGCATCGGTCAGACGCTGGCGGGCCGCTTCCAGATCAAGCGGATGCTGGCCATCGGGGGCATGGCGACGGTCTACGAGGCGATCCAGTCGCCGCTGATGCGCCGGGTGGCCGTCAAGATCCTGCACCAGACCGAGATCGAGGCCGGCCGCCGGGATTACTTCCTGCGCGAGGCCAACTCGGCCGCGGGGCTGCGGCACCCGAACATCATCTCCATCGTGGACTTCGGCCAGGAGGAGGACGGGACGCTCTTTCTGGCCATGGAGTACGTGCCTGGGCTGACCTTCAGCGAGCTGCTGGCCCAGGAGTACCCCCTGCCGCCGGCGCGCCTGATCCACATCATCGATCAAGTCTGCCTCGCGCTGGAGGTCGCCCACCGGGCCAACGTCATCCACTGCGACATGAAGCCCGGCAACATCATGATCGAGTCGGTGCCGGGCAACAACGAGCACGTCAAGGTGCTCGACTTCGGCATCTCGCGGCAGCTGGCGCCCAGCCACGAGGAGGTCAACGAGGACAACGCCGAGATCATCGGCTCCTACTACTACATGGCGCCCGAGCAGATCATGGGCCGGCCGGTGTCGCCCCGCACCGACATCTACGGCCTCGGCGTCGTGCTCTACACCTCCCTGACGGCCTCCTTCCCCTTCGACGAGAAGGACGATCAGACCCTCATGGAGTCGATCCTGCACAAGATGCCGCTGCCGCCGAGCCTGGTCCGGCCCGAGCTGAACATCCCGCAGGCCTTCGACGCGATCGTCCACAAGGCACTGGCCAAGCGCCCCGAGGACCGCTTCGCCTCCTGCGGCGAGCTGCGCAAGGCGCTGCTGGGCCTGCTGGCCCAGCCACACACCCTCTCCTCCGGCGACGAGCACAGCCCTCACTCCCTCGACATGCTCCTGCCCGAAGACGAGCTCTTCGAGGTCGACGTCGACCTGGAGTCCTCCCTGGCCGGCGAGGACGCCCTCCAGCGCAGCAGGGCCTCGCAGGAGGACGACATCTTCCCCGACGCGATGGCCGACGACGCCCCCTCCATCGACTCCCTGCTGACCGCCCTGCCGCCGCCGCCCTCGCTGTCGATGCCCGCGCGCCCCAGGCGCTCGCCGACACCGCTGGAGCTCTTCGACAGGCCCTTGTCGGCCCTGAGCGGCAGGCCGCCGATCATCGGGCGCGTCCGACAGCTGGCCGACCTGGAGCGCGCCGCGCTGATGACGCGCCGCGGCACCGTCACCGTGCACGTCACCGGCCCCTTCGGCTGCGGCTCCTCCTTCTTCGTCAGCCGCGCCCTGGAGACCCTGGCCTCGGACCTGTCGGCCACCGTCCTGCTCCAGGAGATCAAGGCGCCCGGCCAGGAGTTCCCCTACCACAGCCTCTACAACCTCATCTGCAGCGGCCTGGACGACCACGCCCCCGCCCCGGAGGGCGAATCGCCCTTGACGCCCGTGGCGCTGAGCGACCACCGCCGCGCGACGCTCAAGAACCTGGAGATGGGCCGGCTCGAGGCCCGCACCATCGAGCACCTGCTCGATCGCTGGGATCAAGAGGGCAACACCCACTCGCCCGTCCGGCTCGAACCCGGCTGGCACCCCTACGGCGATGGCCCGCTGCGCTTCCCCGAGACCCGCGAGCAGGTCCTCACCCACGCCTTCGCCGAGCTGATGCGCGCCCTGATCGTCCACGGCCGCGCGGCCGGCGCCACCGAGCGCAGCCAGCGCGCGCCCCTGGTGCTGGCCATCGACGGCTGGGAGCTGTGCGACACGCCCACCCGCCACGTCGTCCGCCGCGTCCTGAGCGAGCACCGACACCTGCCCCTGCTCTTCATCGCCGTCAGCCACCCCGAGGCCGACGCCGAGCTCGACAGCTACCCCGAGGAGCAAGGCGCCACCTCGCTTGACCCCAGCAACGACGGCCGCGGCTGGGACATGGCCATCCAGATCCCGCCCTACTCCCTGGACGAGATCCGCGAGGCCGTCACCCAGCACTTCGGCACACCGCAGCCCGAGCGGTTCGTGACCCACCTGGCCGCCGCCAGCGGCGGAAACCCCTTGTTCATCAAGGAGATGCTGCACACCCATCAGGGCAAGGGGGGCCGCGACGAGGTCTCCCCCCTCTCCCCGGAGCGCATGCCCGACTCACCCGGACGCCTCTTCGCGCAGCAGCTCGAAGGCCTCAGCCGCGACGGCAAGATGCTCCTGGCCGTCTGCACCCTGCTCGGGGCCACCTTCCCCATCGCCCCCGTCCACGTCGTCATGCCCGCCGAGTTCGATGTCAACGGCACCCTCGCCGAGCTGATGGGCACGCGGGTCCTCGAACCCCTCGGGGAGGACCACACGCGGCTGCGCTTCCGCTTCCCCAAGATGCGCGGCACCTCGCTTCGCCGCCTCCACCCGAAGCTGCGACAGGGCCTCCACGCCCGGATCGTCAACCTGCTCCTGGCCCAGAGTCTCCCCATACGCCGCAATGAGGCCGAACTCTGGCTGGCCATCCACAACCTCAAGGCCGGCGAGCCCCTCGTCGCCCTCGACCACCTGCTCGACTCGGCCGAGGCCGCCCTGAACCGCTGGGAGCCCGAGCTGACCCTGCGCCGCTGCCGGCAGGCCCAGGTCTGGATCAACGCCTGCCTCGAAGTGCAGAGCGCCGCCGCGCCCAGGAACCCCGACGGGATCCCCACCATTGACCCCGACGTCGCCGCCAAGGCACCCCCCAGAGCCCTGGAGGCCCGCAACATCCGCGCCTTCAAGCTCCTGCTCAGCGCCGCTCGCCGACTCCAGATCAAGCCCGAGCGCGACCCGCGGGCCCTCATCTCCGAGCGCCTCCCACAGCAGCTCCTTGACCAGATCCGCCAGCAGACCACCCTGCCGCCCACCCTGCGCGCCGAAACCGCCTTCGAAATCGGGCGCTACTTCTCCCGCCTGGAGTTGCCCCAGTCCGCCCGCACCGCCTTCGCGCTCGCCCACCAGATCGGCCAGACCATCAACGACCCCAACTTCCCCCTCATCGTCGAGCTGGCCATGGTCCGCAACCTCCACCGCCTCGGCCGCCATGGGCAGGCCTCGGACCTGGCCAACGAGCTCATGGAGCGCATCCGCACCCTCATCCCCCGCAACGACAGGCCCGCCGAGCTGAGCCTCGCAAAGCCCCTCGACCAGCTCGCCAAGATCTACATCGGGCGGCGACTCTACCCCCGCGCCGAACACTACCTCGACCAGGCCCGCGCCATCTCAGAGGCCGACGACGACAACGACCAGCTCTGCAAGATCTACCTCCACTACGCCGCCCTCTACCGCGCGCAGAGCCAGCACCGACGCACCATCCAGGCCCTGCGCAAGGCCAACGACGTCGCCGTCAAGAGCGACGACCTGCGCTCGCAGGCCCGCGTCCTCTACAACCTCGGCATCGCCTCGGCCAACCTCGGCAAGCGCTCCGAAGGACGCCGATACCTCGCCGACGCCATCGAGGTCGCCATCAACCTCGGCTGGACCGACTTCATCGCCCTCGTCAACGGCCAGATCAAAAAACTATAATAATCAAGAGACTTTAGCTGCGGAGCCAGGCGCGGCGCGCTCCCTCGAAATCGCCCTCGCCGACGCCGCCCAGTGCGCCCCCAGCGCCAGCGCGAAGGCCGCCGCCGAGAGCTGGTAGAAGGTCAAACCCCAGACCTCCGCCGGCTCCGGGCGCAGCCACTCCGTCACGAAGCGATAACCCATGTACGCGATCAGGTAGACCTTGACCCGCTGGTATCGAAGCCACCCGCGCCGCCCCACCCACAAGAGCGCCACGCAGGCCACCGCGTGGAAGGCCACCTCGTAGAGCTGGGTCGGATGCCGCAGCACCCCGTCGCCGAAGTCCACCGCCCAGGCCGCCGATGAGGGCAGCCCGAAACAGCACCCCGCCCGATAGCAGCCGAGCCTCCCGACCGCCACCGCCGCCGCCAGCGGCGCCGCGAAGGCGTCCCCCGTCCTGCCCTTGATCCCATAGGCCCACTTGGTCAGCTCCACCGACAGGTAGCCGCCCGCCATCCCCCACGTGATCGTCCGGCCGTCCATGAACCAGGACCACAGACTCCCCAGCGCCTCCGGGTCGCGCAGGATGAAGGGCAGCTTCGCGCTGATCGCGCCGCCGACCACCGCCGCGAAGGCCACCCGCGCACGATCCCGCGCCGGCAAGGGCGTCCCCTGCGGACCCTGGAGCCGACGCACCGCCACCCCGGCCAGCACCGACAGCACCATCAGCGCCACATGCCCCCAGTCCAAGGCGCCCTCAGAAGTTCGGCAGGACGTCGATCCAGCCCTCGGCGTCGGCCATGCACACCAGCAAGAGCAGGATCATCGCCGCGATGAACGTCATCACCAGCGCCATGATGATCGAGACCACCAGCATCCCCCCCAGCACCGCGCCCGAGGCCACCGTCGCCACCGCGTCGACCAGGTGGGCCTGATCGCCCTTGCCCGGCTCCTTGCGCCGACGCTGGAGCTGGATCATCCGCGTCAGCGCGCCCATCACCAGCAGCGACACCCCGCCGAAGGGGACGATCAAGGCCGGATACTGGCTCAAGATCCCCAGCCCCACCCCCAGAAACACCGTCGCCAGCAACCCCACCGACGCCATCCACCCCAGGCTGATGTCTATCCCGGTCTGCAGCGGCGACTCCTGAGTCGCCGACCTCGACCCCGCGTCTGCGACCCGCTTGTCCTGCTCGCACATCCAGCAGCGCGGCTTCTCCGCCCCGTTGTGCGTCCCGCAATGAAAACAGATCCAGACTTGCCCCTCGCTCACGACCCCTCCTCCCCTGTCGGCGCCACCCCTGCCTGCCCAGCACCAGCCGACGCGTCGTGCACCTCACCGACATCGTCGACGCCGACCTCGGCGCCGCGGCGCACCTGGGCGTAGGTCCCCGCCGCCGCGCGTATCGCCCCGGTGATCTGCGCCGTGATGACCCCCGCCATCCCCAGCGCCAGCGCCGTCGTCAGGACGTGGTGCGTCGGCGGCATCAGCGCCTCGCGCGACAACATCGCCTGCCCCACGATCACCCCATACCCCAACAGCGCACCGCCCGTGGCCGACCACACCAGCGCCCCGCTGCCGCGCAAGCCCGCCAGCGCGATCAAGAGGAAGTACACCGACACAACAGGGCTCTGCGGCCCGTCGGCGATCAACAGCACGCTCGTCAGCAGCAGCACGTCGACGCCCGTGATGATAAACTTCAAGGAGGGCGGCATGATGCGGTTTCTCAGCGTCAAGAGCACCGCCGCCGCAGCCGCCGCCCACGCCACCGCCAGCGCCGTGATCGCCGCGTGAAAGTTGTCGCTGATCCCGCTGACGCCCAGCCCATAGCGGTTCAACAGGTGCTGCCCATAGAAGGCCACCAGCCCCACCAGCCTCAACAGGTTGGCCCGCTCCTCGCCGCGAAACTCCAGCAGCCGCCGAGTGACGTGCCACGGCACGTCGCCTGCCCCCACGCCCTTTCCCACGCCCGGCCCCCTCACAAAGTTGAAAAACAACCTCGAAACAAAGAGCATGGCCCCCGCGCCACCGTCAAGCGCCGCCGACGCACGGCCGGCCCCAAGGCGCACGGAGCCCCCGATGACCACCCCCGACACCCCAGACTCCCCCAACGCCGCCCCCGACCGCCTCCCCTTCGGCCTCCCCTCGACCTTCAAGGACCCGAAGCGCTGGGGCCTGATCGCCGTCGCCGCGCTGCCCTTCCTCGCCGCGACGATCTACATGACCGTCAAGCCCGCCCCCGTCCACCTGCAACGCACCCACGGTGGCAGCGCCAACGCCCCCCTCTCTGCAGGCCAGCGCGCCGGCGGCTTCGTGGGTATAAATCCCACCGAGAAACAATCAGACCCCGTCGAGGAACCAGAAGACCCCGTCGAGGAACCAGAAGACCCCGTCGAGGAACCAGAAGACCCCGTCGAGGAACCAGAAGACCCCGTCGGGAAACAAGAAAAGCCCGTCGAGAAACAATCGGACCCCGCCGAAGGGCAAGAAAAACCCGCCGAGGGACAAGAGGCAAAACCGCCGTCGGGGACGGGCGATCCCTGATCTTGAACCTCACCGACACCTCCCGTCATCTTCCTGTGCAGACCTGACGCGGAGGCTCCCCATGACAAGCGCCGACACGACCGCCGCCCCGAAGCTGGCCCGGATCCGACCGATGACCTTCTCCTGGTCGGGGCTGGCGCCCCAGCTCGACGGCTTCAAGATCCTGCACCTCTCGGACGTCCACATCGGGGCCTTCGTCGGCCTCGAACACCTCGGCGGCCTCCTCGAAGACGCCGCGCGCCACAAGCCCGATCTGGTGCTCGTCACCGGCGATCTGGCCGACGACCTCGGCCGGCTGCCCGACGCGCTCGGCATGATCGCCGGCCTCAAGGCGCCCCACGGCGCCTGGGCGAGCATTGGAAATCACGAGTATTATCAAGGCATTGACCGCGTCAAGCGCGCCCACGCGCGCTCCGACGTGCCGCTCTTGATGGAGGACTCCGCGCTGCTCAGGGTCCGCGGCGCGGGCCTCTTCCTGGCTGGCGCCGACGACCCGGTCAACCTGCGGCGCGACTCGGACGACTTCCTCAAGGGCACCGTCCAGGCCAGCCTGCGCCGCCGCCCCGAGGGCGCCTTCACGGTCTTGATGTCCCACCGCCCGAGGGGCTTCGTCGAGGCCGCGCGCCAGGGCGTCGAGCTGACGCTCTCGGGGCACACCCACGGCGGCCAGGTTGGCCGCGCCGGGCGCAGCCTCTTTGATCACAAGGACAACTTCTTCTGGGGCCATTACCGGCGAGGCCAGAGCCAGCTCTACACCTCCTCCGGGGTCGGGCACTGGCTGCCCGTCCGGCTCGGCTGCCCCACAGAGGCCCCGCTGATCACGCTGCGCGCGGCCTGAGGGCGCGCCGCGTTGGAGCCTCATCAAGGCCTGTGCTAACCTTGGCCTCGACGGGGGCGCAGAGACACTCTGCGCGCCACCAGCCCACGGAGCCACGAACCTGCCCATGAGCGAGGATTTGACCAGCGCGCGCCGCCTCAAGGAGCACTTGAAGCGGATCGGCCAGATCAAGGCCATCCTCGCCGATGATGAGGCGCTGTCCCTTGAAGCTCGCCTTGAACGGGCGGTACGACACAGCCAGGCACACCTGGACGCCTTTGCTCCACGCCTTGACCTGCATGACGACGCGCTTGAAACGTGGCTTCGCGTCAAGGCACACCTGACGAGGCTTCGGACGCGCGATGAGCGATGAGCTGCGGCGGCTCCTCCAGGGTGTCACCGCCCTGGAGGAGCGCTCAGGGCTCCGCCTCGCCGTCATCGGGGGGGTGGCGCGGGGTGCCTGGGCGACGCCTCGGGCGACGATGGACGTCGACGTCCTGGCTGGCACGACCGACCTGAGGCTGATCCTGGACTGCGCCGCCGACGCAGGGCTTGTCGCCATCCCCGAGGAGGTCGCGCTGCTGGCCAACGCCGACATGACGCGGCTGCGGCTCCCGGATCACCCCATCGGCCCTGTCCGGTTGGACTTGATCGCGGCCTGTCATCCCTTTTATGAGCGCGTCTTGTCGCGCAGCAGACAGATCGAGGTCTTCAACGTCAACATCCGGGTCGCCAGCCCCGAAGACCTCATCCTCTTGAAGCTGATCGCCGATCGACCCCAGGATCGCGTCGATGTGCAAGCCATCATCGCCGCGCAACAACGGCTGGACTTGGAGATCCTGCGCTGTGAGGCCGTGGAGCTGGAGTTGACCCTTCCTCCCGAACTTGAGGCTTGAGCCCTGAGCCCCTTGCGAGGGCTCTCCGCAGAGATCAGTCGACGCTGGGGCCGATCATGTCCTCGGGCTTGATCAGCGTGTCGAACTGCTCCCCCGTCAGGTAGCCCAGCGCCACGGCGGCCTCGCGCAGCGTCGTCCCCTCGCCGTGGGCCTTCTTGGCGATCTTGGCCGCCTTGTCGTAGCCGACGTGGGGGTTGAGCGCCGTCACCAGCATCAGAGAGCGGTGCAGCAGCTCCTTGATCCGCGCCTCGTCCGGCTCGATCCCCGAGGCGCAGTGCGTGTTGAAGGAGTCCAGCCCGTCGGCCAGCAGCCGCACCGAGCGCAGCACGTTGGCCGCGATGACCGGCTTGTAGACGTTGAGTTCGAAATTGCCCTGGGAGCCGGCCATCCCCACGGCCGCGTCATTGCCGATGATCTGGCAGCAGACCATCGTCAGCGCCTCGCACTGCGT
>SYOX01000350.1 GCA_005804885.1 Pseudomonadota bacterium | reverse complement strand
CCACTATGATTCCGAGGACTTCAGCTTGCCCATCCGGCTGGGGATGCTCAACGCCAACGGCCCTCAGGACCTCATCGTCCACGTCCTGGCCCAGAACCAGCGCTACGAGGTGGCCAACTATAAAAATGTCGCCATCCCGACGAACATCATCGTCGCCGAGACGGTCGAGGCCCAGTTCGCCGAGTTCTACGCGGCGCTCTTTGACCGCACGGTGGCGCAGAACCCCGGCGCGGTGGTCACCGAGTACGCCTGGGCGGCCTCGTCCTGCGATCCCTGCCCTGGCCCGACGCTGGGCCCCGAGGACTTCAAGCTGCTCGGCTCGGACGCGGTCGAGGGGGCCGACGACTGGAGTTGGGTGCTGACACGGCTTCACGCCCGATACACGAAGGACACGTTGGGCGAGGATCTGATCTTCAAGGCGGCCCCGCCCATCGTGGGTGGGAGGGGGACGCCGGACGACAAGGGGGAGCTGAGCGAGCGGGATGCGACGGCCTCGTCGATGAACAACTTCCAGGGGCGCTACGCGATCTTGCACCTGTGGGAGGGCAAGATCGACTGCGGCTCGCCGGTGCGGGGGGTCTGGGGCGGGCCGCCGGACGGGGGTCAGGGCGTCAAGGCGGCCAGCGATCTGGGCGAGGTCAAGCGGCAGGAGGGGGTGGCGCTGGCCTCGCTGGTGCGCGAGGACGTGCCGTCCATCGACCTCAAGACGGCGCTGACGCCCTTCGCGGTTCCGGAGCCGACGTCGAGCCAGGAGCTCTGCGGGGCCTGCGCCACGCCGGGGTATCGGGGATCGACCTCTCTCCCGTGGGGTTGGGTGTTGATCGCGGGGTTTGTGATGGCGGGCCGCCTGAGTCGGGTGTCGCGTCGGCGCGGAGGGTATTGAGCGGCCTTGATCCTTCGGCGCTGGAGCGCTGATGGGTGTGACGCCCATCGTCCCTCAAACGAGTCGGCGCTCTGGCTCTGGGGCCTGACGGGGGATGTGTTCAGGGGCCGTGGTCGTTTCAGGAGAGGTCGTCGTTGGGTTGTCGGATGGGCTTCTCAGGAGAGGTCGTCGCTGGGTCAATGGGTGGGAGCTTGAGAGGTCGTTGCGGTGTCAGCGGGTGGACTTTTTGAGGTGATGGGGTGGGGAGGGTGGCGATGAAGCGGTGGATGTTTCCGGCGCTTGCGGCGCTTGCGGCGGTGCTGGTGGCGCTCTGGGTGCTGATGCCCGACGCGGTCGAGGATGAAGGCCAGGCCAACGCGACGGGGCCTTCGTCGGCGTCTGGCGAGGACTTCAGGGCGCTGGAGCGTCGGGTGGCGGCGCTGGAGGGGGAGGTCGAGGCGCTCAAGGGGCAGCTGGATGATCGGCGCGCGGCGCGGGCAGGAGGGCGTGGAGCGGGCGAGCCTGGAGGCGGGCCGGGAGAGGCGGGCGGCGCGTTTGACGAGGGGCCTCGCGGGGACGAGGCGGGGGGTCTGGCCGTCGGCGGGGTGGGGTCGATCGACGAGGATGATCCGGACGCGCGCGAGAAGGTCCAGACGATCGTGCGCGACGAGCTGGAGATCGCGCGGGAGGAGGAGTGGCAGGAGCGCCGCACGGCGATGAAGGCCCGCGTCGAGGAGCGCGTCGGCCGCTTCGCCCAGGAGGCCAACCTGAGCCAGAGCCAGGAGAAGGAGCTGTCGGCGCTGATCGTCTCGGAGCGGGAGCGGATCATGGAGAACTTCCGCGAGGCGCGGCGCACCTTCACCTTCGACGAGGCGCGCGAGAAGGCCGAGGCGATCCGGGCCGAGACGGACGCCGAGGCCGAGAAGATCCTCGACAAGGAGCAGCTCAAGCTCTACCGCGAGCAACGCGAGGAGGAGAGCGAGCGCTGGGGCGGCGGCCGAGGCCCTGGCGGCGGTTGGGGCGGCGGCGGTCCGGGTGGCGGCGGTGGCGGCGGCGGCGTTCGATGAAGGGCCGGGGGCCGCAGGGGCGATGAAGGGGAGGGGGTCGCGGCGTTCGATGAAGGTCAGGGATCGGCGGTAGTTCAAGGGTCGTCGAGGGGGCCTTGCCTCCTGGCGGCCCGCCTGCGGGTCATCTTGTTGAATTTGGAGGTGTGCAAGTGTCTGAAAAGATTAAAAAAACGGAGGCCGAGTGGCGAGCGCAGCTCACCCCGGCCCAGTTCGAGGTCACGCGGAACAAGGGGACCGAGCGGGCCTTTACGGGGGCCTACCACGCCACGAAGGATCCTGGGACCTATCGGTGCGTGTGTTGCGGCGAGGCGCTCTTTGAGTCGGAGGACAAGTTCGACTCGGGGTGCGGCTGGCCGAGCTTCGATCAACCGATCGACAAAGAGCGCATCGGCTACCACGAGGATCGGACCCACGGCATGAGGCGCGTCGAGGTGACCTGCGCGCGCTGCGACGCCCACCTCGGCCACGTCGTCCCGGACGGGCCGCCCGAGACGACGGGGACGCGCTACTGCATCAACTCGCTCTCGCTGGATCTGGAGGCGAAGGAGGAGGGGGAGGGGTGATCAGGCTCTCGATCCTTGATCGAGGGTTCGAGGTGCGCCGCTTGAGTCTGCTGGTTGGTGTTGAGAGGTCAGGTTGGGGAAGGCTGTTGGAGCTCATCTGGGTGGGACCAGAGATACTCGCGCACCTCAAGGTTCATCCGGTCGAGTTCCGCCAGGAAGCCTCCAGCACTGAGCCGGAAGTTGTTGGGGTTGTTCTCGACCTGTCGAAGGTGAGCGATCTGCTGTTGGAAGCGCTTGATGCGCTCCAAGGTCACCTGAAGTTGCTTGTCATTCTGGATCATCTACAACCACCTCGACGATGCCTCGATTGGTGCCGTCTCTCTTGTGTTGCCAGTCTTCGACAGCGACCTGCTCGCCTCCAATGAGCCCCTGGCGTCTGAGCCAGAAGATGGAGGCTCCAAGTCGATTGTGGGCAGACATGTGGTCGAAGACAAGTCTTTGCTGGGTTGAGACCTGGGATGCGTCGAAGTCGTCCTGCATGATGATGAAGACGTCGATGTCGCCAGGCTCGGGCTTTGCAGTGACAAAGGAGCCGTAGACGATGAATCTTGCGACCTTGCCAGTGGAGATTGCCAGGGAATGTACCAGATCAAGGCGTCTTGCGACGAGCCCTCGTGGGTGAGTGCCATACCCAAAATGATCAAGGACCTGTTTGAGAGTGGCCTTGTGGACGCCGACAGGTCGCCGTGTTCGTTGAAAGGGGGAAAGACGCTCATCCTTGTGCCTCGCAACCCGTCCTGGGAGATGGGAGGCTATCACGGTGACGAAACTGTGGCGAGAGTCGCTTCAACGCTCATTTGAAGCAGCCAGGCGGCGAAGGAAGACGGGGAGGGTTGATCAGGCCCTTGATCGAGGATGAGGATCGAGGCTCTCACACCCGACTGGAACCGGCTCCAGTGGGTCACAGCTCATCGTCCCCAGGAAACCTGTTCTCGCCTCCAGGCAGGTTCCTCAAGCCGAGTTCCTTTTTGTCGTGCTGCTTTCTGCGGTTGTCGACGACACGGGTCTCCACAACCAAGCCCTTCTCGACCTTGGCGTGAACTTCCTGTTCGTAAACCGAGCCAAAACCCATGTGGACGTACTGGAGCACCTCGCCCTTGGGGATCCGAAGCACGCCCGAGAACCAGCTCGCGAGAAGGGGTTCGCCGTCGCGAAGCCGGAAGCGCCCGCGAAGGCCAATCAGATAGAAGCGGCCATCTTTGATTTCCCATGTGCCCTGGTAGCCGCGCCAGCAGTCCGTGCTTTCCTGAACATCGTGGTCCTCGTTCCTTACAGCGTCGTCGGGACCGGGCTCAAAGAATCGCGGGTGGCCGTCGGGAAGTGGCGGGCAGAAGGCCATCGACGTTTCTTCACCGTCGAGGATGAGCCCTTCGTGGATTTGTGCTGTCATGGGCTTTCCTCCGTGCGCCTGACGGTTATCAGGCTGCTGATCGGCAGGATGATGCTCACAATGGCAGAAAGACGACGTTGTTGATGAAGTCGTCTGGATCACCGGCTTTGGCCAGGACCTCAAGGTCGGCGATGCACTGTCCGATCGAGACACGCAACTGATGGCCATAGATGACGCCTTGAAAGGGCGCGCCTTGACGCTGGCGTCTCGTGGCCTCCATCAGCAGATCGTCATCCATCGAAAAGAGCACCCGCTCAAGTTGAGAGGCCCTTGTCAGCAGCGCGGGATCGTCAAGTGCGCTCGAACTGTCATCAAAAGCGGTCAAGACGTCGATGCCAGCAAGGCGCAGACCGTTGGTGATGGCTCTGGGAATGTGCTGGTCCATGGAGAGCTTGATGGGCATCAGGTCTGATGTCGGGCTTGGAGGCCAGCTACAAATCCGGGCTTGGGTTGTAACGCTGCCGCCTCATCAATGCGTTCGAGGCGAGCTGTGATATCGGCATCGAAGAGGCTCTTGTGGTCCCAATAATAGGCCAAGGCCGAGTAGATCTTGCCGAGCGTGATGTGAGGAAACTGGAAGTGGAGTTCTTGTGGGCTCCATCCATAGGCCACATGCGCGAGGATCAACTCGACGACCTTCATGTTGGTGTCGGCGATCAGTGCAGTCCCGTCGGTGTTCTGGACGATGTGTTCGTATCGAGTCTGTGCCAGGGACATCTTGCGGGCCGCTCCTGTCTGGATGTGGTTCATTGGACCGTCATCCAGGACAATGTAACTCGCCTTGTCAGCCGACGGAACCCTCATAGAGCAACTTGCCGCCAAAGCTCGGGAACGCAGTCAACTGGAGCGCCAAAACGCCACGGAAAGCCGTCACGCCGCAGGGTCTGCTTCAGCGCCTGGTTCAATGGCCTTTCGGGTCGAGGTGTCTCGCAACGTGAGTACGCGCTGGTCCTGCGATACCCTCTGGCGACCCGACGTCCTTCTCACCACTTTGCGCCAGCACCACCCGAAACGTCAGATTGATCCGTTCCTCCACGTCCCTCGTCGTCTTGGGGATCTGGCGCAGCCAGTGGCGTTGGGTCGTCCCACGCATGATCAAGAGGCTGCCGTGGGTCAATGCCACGCTCGTCTTCAGGTTCTTCAGTTCCTTGTGCCGGAATTGGAACGTCCGGACGCCCCCGAAGCTGACCGAGGCAATGATCGGGTTTTCCCCGAACTCCTTCTCGTCATCGCTGTGCCACGCGACGCTGTCTCTACCTGTCCGATAACGGTTCAGGAGCACGCTGTTGAAGACCACGCCGGAGGGTCTCTCCACCGGGTTCTTCACCTCCAGGAGCGCCGGGGTCCAGGGCCGCGGGACATTGGTGATCCCAGAGTAGGTGTACACGGAGTCCTTGTCCCCGTACCAGGCCGTCAGGCGCGGGATGTCGACGGGCTTGCCATAGAGCTTGATGCTCTCCTGTCGCCAGGCGGTGCTTTCCCGAAGCTCCTCCAGGAGCCGATCGGCGTCAGCCCGCGAGAAGAACGAGGGGTAGAAGGCTGCGTCTCCGTTGGGAAGGTCGAGGATCTGGGGTGTTGAGTCGGCCATGCACAACTGTCGCGTGTCCCCACTGACGACGCTCGACCAATTTGGGGCCGAACATCAATCTTACCGCCGCCCTCAGGCGGGATCCCTCCCCGAGACTATGTCGCTGGTGGGCGGGACAGGCAACCCCTTGGCCGGTTGCAGGTCGCTGATGAGCTCACCGCCTCAAGGGTGCCATCCCGCTCGCCGAGGGTGTGTCCAGCGGCATTGCGCGCCACCCTGATCCTCATCGATCCCGCGACAGCCGGCCTTGTCGAACAAGGCGCCAAGTCACCCTTCACTCCCTTTGGACCTCGTCGCGGTCGGCCTCGACGGAATCGACCTCCAGGACCTCCGAATGAAACGATCCTGTTCGACCTCCGTGAACATGAGGCGCAGACGATTTCGGTCCTGTTGAGATTGGGCACTGAACTTCATCATCGAGCCCGTTGTCATCGAGATCGATCGGGGGGGAGGGGTCGCCTCGGAAGGGTGCCGATGAATGCCGTACCCTCGACGGCCCCCACTGCCCCACTCGCCGAAGACTGAACCCTCGCCGCTCTCAGGGGGCAGGGACTCGGTGGGCTTTGATGAGCGCGCAGACTTCTTGAAAGACGGGATCAGAGAAGCGGTCGGGCCGGGTTTCGATGGCGAGGAGGAATTCGTCGAAGCCCATGCTCCATCCGCCGTGACCGCCGTAGGAGGCGATGTTGGCGTGGTTGTTGAAGTAATAACCGTGAACACCCGTGTCCCTGATGTTGACCACCTCGTACTCGGATTCGTCGTTGCCAAACTCGAACACGTTGAATTCCCAGTTGCTCCAGGGAACCTGGCTATAGTCCCATTGCGTCTTGTCATCGCTGGTCATGCCCAACCCTCCTCAACCTAGTGGCCTCGTGGCCGTCAAGGGCCATCAACACCCCATTTCACACCCCCCCTTCGTACCTTGTCAAAACCCTCTCATCGGGTTCATCGGACCCAGACGGCGCCAAGGCTCGGTTCAAGGCATCCTCGCGGTTTGACAGAGCGCTACGTCGCTCATGTGCCCGCCCTTACACAGATATTCTCCAGATTTCAGATACGGACGTTTGAGGCGGCATGTTGCGCCACCCCGATCCCCATCGATCCTGCGTCCCGCGACAGTCGAGATCGCTGAACAAGGCCTTGCGATCAAGGCGCGCTCGCCAGCGCGGATGGGAGAGCGAGCCGGTGTAAAAGCCGCTGGTCGCTGGTGGGTCAAGAATCTGAACAACGGCGCGGTGTTCCGACCAGGAGGGGGACAGGCGGGGCGGCGTGCTTGTGCCGGGAGGCTGCCCGCCGGGTTCCGCAGCGGGGAGGGCTAGATCTTCTCCTGGATGAGCTGGCGGACGAGCTGGGCGTTGGCCTTGCCGCCGGTGGCCTTCATGACATTGCCGATGAAGAGGCCCATCAGGCGCTTGTCGCCGCCGCGCAGGCGCTCCAGCTCTTCGGGGGACTCGGCCAGGACGCCGTCGACGATCCCGGACAGCGCGCTGGCGTCGTCGAGCTGCTCCAGGCCCTTGTCCTTGACGAGCTGCTCGGGGTCGGCCCCGCGCTCCATCATGGCCTCGAAGACCTCCTTGGCGACCGTCCCGTTGATCGTCCCCGCGTCGAGCATCCGGACCAGCGCCGCGAGCTTGTCCGGCCCGAAGGGCAGGGCGTCGACCGGGGTGTCCTTGAGCGCCCTGAGCAGCTCGTTGACGATCCACCGCGCCAGGCTCTGGGCCTGGCAGCCCGGCAGCGCCGCCTCGAAGAGATCCGAGAGCGCCAGATCGCCGCTGAGCAGATCGGCCTCCTCCTCCCCAAGCCCCAGCTCGCCGCCGTAGCGCGCGAAGCGCTCGGCCAGGATCGGGCTGGCCTCGCGGGCCTTCTGGCGCTCGTAGGCGCGGTTGCGCCTGGAGGGGCGCCTGTCGCCCCGGCCAGAGTCGACCTCCTGGCCGACGGCGACCTCAGGCGCAGGCGAGGGGGCGGCATCGGGCTCTGGGGTGGCGGTCTTGCGGGCCCAGGAGTCCTTCAGGGTGACGACGCGGTTGTAGACCGCGGGCCTGCCGGCCTCGGCCGCGGCGTCGAGGATGAAGTAGCCCGTGCGCTCGAACTGGAAGTGATCCCCGACCGCAGCCGAGGCCATGCTCGGCTCGGCCATCGCCGTGAGGATGGTCAGGGAGTCCGGGTTGAGATCGTCGAGGAAGTCGCGCCCGCCCGCGCCGGGCTCGTCGGCCCAAAAGAGGCGGTCGTAGAGGCGGACCTCGATGGGCAGCGCGTGGGCCGCGCTGACCCAGTGGATCGTGCCCTTGACCTTGCGACCGTCCTTGGCGCTGCCGCCCCGCGTGTCCGGGTCGATCGTGCACAGCAGCTCGACCACCTCACCGGCCGCGTCCTTGACCACCCCCTCGCACTTGAGGAAGTAGCCGTAGCGCAGCCGCACCTCGCCGCCGGGCGAGAGCCGGTGGTAGCCCCTGGGCGGGGCCTCCATGAAGTCCTCGCGCTCGATGAAGAGGGTGCCGCCGAAGGGCACCTCGCGCGACCCCTCCCGGGGCACGTCGTGCGGCCAGTAGGACGCCTCCAGCGTCTCCACCTTGCCCTCGGGCCAGTTCGTGATCGTGACCTTGAGCGGGTCCAGGATGACCATGACGCGGGGCGCGCGGTGGTTGAGGTCGTTGCGGACCGCGTACTCCAGCTTTTCGAAGTCGACGGTGCTGTTGGCCCTCGCGACCCCGATCATGTCGCAAAAATCTCGAATGGCTTCGGGGGTATAGCCCCGCCGGCGCATCCCCGAGAGGGTGGGCATCCGGGGGTCGTCCCAGCCATCGACGAGCTTGTCCTTGATGAGCTGGAGCAGCTTGCGCTTGCTCGTGATCGTGGTGGCCAGGGCCAGCCGGGCGAACTCGTACTGCCTCGGGACCTTCTGCACCCCCGTCTCTTTGATGATCCAGTCGTAGAGCTCGCGGTTGTTCTCGAACTCCAGCGTGCAGATCGAGTG
>SYOX01000003.1 GCA_005804885.1 Pseudomonadota bacterium | reverse complement strand
GGGGACGCGGGCGTCGGCGCCGTCGTCAGCGCCCTGCTCGCGCGAGGCCCCTGGCCCGAGGCCCTGCGCCTCGTCCCCCTCGGCGGCGGCGCCCAGGGCCTGCTCAACGAGGACCTCGACATCAAGGGCGCCCCGCACGAGATCGCCGCCCGCTTCGCCGGGGGCGGTCGCCGGGGCGGCCCGCTGGCCGCGCTGCGGCGCCGAAGCGCGCCCGAGGTCTCGCGCCGCACCCTCAAGCTCGTCACCTCGGATCTCCCCCGGGCCGCCTACGGCTTCACCTTCGGCGTCGGCGCGCTCTATCGGATCCTGGAGGCCACGCAGCGGCGCAGCGGCGCGGCCCACGCGGGGCTGCGCCCCTCGCTCGGAGCCCTGGCCCGCGGCCTGATGGCCACCCCCGAGGCCTGGGAGGCCGTCCCCGTGCGCATGAGCGTCGATCGGGCGCCCTTCGCCGCCTCGCTGCGCCTGGCGGCCGCCTCGACCCTGCCCGCGCTGCCGCTGGGGCTGCGCCCCTTCGAGGCCGCCATCGTCGACGAGGCGCGCCTCCACGTCCTGTGGCACGACATGAACGCCGCCGCCACCGCAGCCCTGGCGCTGCCGCTGTCCCGCGGCAAGCTCCAGAGCGCCCAGAGCCGCACCCTCAAGGCCGAGCGCGTCGTCCTCGACCTCGACGCCGGCCTCGTCCTCGACGGGGAGCTGATGCCCCCCTGCGGCCCCCGCGTCGTGGCCCTCTCGCCCGGCCCCCTGATCCCCATGCTCAGGGTCTGATCCTGCCCTCCAACGTCCACCAGCGAGAGCCCTTCATCCAGCGTGGCGAGCCACCCTGCTGGGCACGCTCGCCGGGCTCCTGATCATGACCGCGCCCACCTTCCTCTTCAGCGGCGCGGCGCATCGATCCTCGTGAGCCCTTGACGCTCGGGCGTGGCGGCAGCGGCCCGCCCGACGAACGCCCCACGCTCGACGAACGCCCCACGCTCCTCGCACCCCTGCGGGGGCTCGTCGGGTGGGGCTGGAAGCTCAGGGTGGGCTGCGCCCTGTCGGTCGCAGGCCCGCGGGCGGTTCAGGTCGACACCTGCGTCTCCCACGGCGACATCCAAAGGCCTCCGACAACCGGTGATCCAGCCTTGCGAGCCGCCCTCGTCCGCGGGCGTGCTCCATGCCTCGCACACCTTCGAACTCACCTCGCGGCTGGCTGACTCCGGCCTGGATCTGGTTGCGGCCCGGGAGGAAGGTTGTGGCGATGTTTAAGTGATTGATATTGTTCGTTTAATTGTTTATCGGTCGACACCGTCGACCGGGAGGAACGACCCCCACATCTGCCACTTTCTGCTTTTGACATACCGCCCAAACCCTGTTTAAACTTCCTATCGTCCTGCCATCATCGTCGATCGGTTGCGACTCAAACTGGGCGAGACACCTTCCTTTCTGTTCGAAGTTGTGGAACCGTGGATAGACTCGACAACTCGACAACCCGGAGGAGCCGTGGAACTTCTGCATTCAGTGCGATTTCAGCCGGAGCGCGTACTGATCGAACAATTGTTCGATCGTTACGGACTTGAGGGGATCGTTGCCCACTATGAGAGCAAGCAGGCGGGGGAGCTCTACGAGCTGGTGATGAGCTCGCAGCTGCGTCTGACGCCGGTCCTGGCTCCGCGGCTGTGTGACCTGCTGGCCGAGGTCACCGCCAGGCTGGCCTTCGAAGAACCGATCGAGCTCTACGTCCAGTCCGACCCGACGATCAACGCCTTCGCGCTCCATGCGCTCGGCAAGGGAACGCCGCACGTCGTGTCCGTTACCAGCGGGATGGTCGAGCGGATGACGGACGACGAGATCAGGTTCTGCCTGGGTCACGAGTGCGGACACCTTGCGTATCGTCACTACCGGGCTCGGATGCTCTTCCGAGCGCTGGAACCTGCGCCGGGAGAGCCGTCGCGGATGCCTCGGCTCCTGGGGGTGCGGCTCGGGGCGTGGAGTCGACTCGCGGAGCTGTCTGCCGATCGGGCGGGGTTCGCGGCCATCGGCGCTGACCTGGGGGTCGCGGTGTCCACGTTCTTCAAAGTGCAGAGTGGCCTGGGTCCCGATCACTTGCGCTTCGACATCCGCGGATTCCTGGAACAGCTCTCGGATCTGGGGACCATGAAACGCCGAGACGTGATCGCGACCTTCAGTCACCCCCTGACTCCCGTGCGGGTCCGCGCCCTCCAACTCTTTCAGTCCGGTGGCCTGGCCAGCGACCCTGCGGCTCTGAGCGCCGTCGATGCGGAGGTCAGCAAGGTGACGGACCTCCTCGAATTTGAGGTGACGGATCTCGACGAGGTCCACGCCCGCGAGTTTCTGGTCGGCGCTGGCCTGCTGGCCGCACACGCCGACGGCGCGGAGATCGACGGCGACCAGCGCGAGCTCCTCATGGATCTGATCCTGCAGTTGACCGGCGACCCCGAGGCGCATCTGGCTCGGGTCACGTCCAGCGAACAGGCCGTGGAGATGATGGAGACCGCCGGCGCGTGGCTTCGCGAGAACGCCGGCGAAGAACGCTTCGCGCTGTTCCGCTACCTGGCCCACGTCGTCGCGGTGGATGGACGACTCCACCCCGGCGAACACCAGTTCATGACCTCAGCGGCGGCGGTGCTTGGCATCCCGGAGAAACGGGCGGACGAGATCTGCTATGAGGTGCTCTCCGAGTACCTTCAGACCTCCGCGTCCACGGCCCAACCCTTCGGTTTCAGGTGAAAGCGCTGCGGTCAGATCCGGCATGGTCCCATCGGACCCCAAGGGCGTAGCATCGTCTTGAGAGGCGCCCTTTTTGATCGCGCTCCCATCAGGTGGGGTTCCAAGGGTGGGCTGAACAACAAACGGCGCTCCTCGAGGGAGACTCCCCCGGCTCCGGGATGATCAGGGTATGCTCATGTTCGCCCTCCACCGCATTGCCGTCCTCGTCTTCTCGCTGTGGGCCCTGGCCTGTTCGAACCTCGGCGGAGGCAGCCGCCCCCGCGCTGCGGACGAGGCCCTCTCCGAGGCGTCACTTCGGGAGACGGTGGTCTTTCTGGCCGGCCCGGCGCTCAAGGGCCGGGCGTCCGGGACCGAGGGCGATCTGGCGGCCCGAGATTACATCGAGGCGCGGATGACCCGCGTGGGCCTCAAGGCGCCGGTCGGCGGCCACCAGCAAGCCTTTACGACGGAGGACGGGGCCTCGACCTCGAACGTCATCGGGGTGATCCCCGGCGCAGACCCCGACATCGGCGACGAGATCGTCATCATCGGCGCCCACCACGATCACCTCGGCGCCGAGGGCGCAAGCGTCTTCGCCGGCGCCAACGACAACGCCTCGGGGGTGGCGGTGCTCCTGGGCATCGCCGAGGCGATGGCTCGCCGCGCGAAGGCGCCGCGCCGCACGCTCGTCTTTGTCACCTTCGGGGCGGAGGAGGACGGCTTGCTCGGCTCCGAACACTACGTGGAGAGCCCGCCTCCTGGCCTGTCCCTGGACGACACGGTCTTCATGTTCAACCTGGACATGGTCGGCAGATACCCGGACGAGGGCGTGCTCTACGCCTTGCACACCTTCGAGGGCACGCCCGGCCGCACCCTGCTCGACGGGATCGTGTCCGACTTCCCCGCCCTGGAGGTCGATCTGGGGACGCCCGGCGAAGATGCCGATCACCTCACCTTCTGCGACATCGGCGTGCCGACGACCTTCTTCTTCACGGAGGACTCCACCTGCTACCACCGGACTTGCGACACCGTCGATCACGTCGACTTCCCCAGCATGGCGAAGGTCGCGGCCCTGGCCTTCGAGTTCACCGCGCGGCTGGCCGACTCCAGCCTGGATCTGGCCGCGGCCCGGGAGGAAGGCTGTGCTGAGGATTAAGTTGTCGAGATCATTGGTCTTCTGACTTCTCGGGGCGCGTCGGGATGCGTCAGGGCGCGTCGGCGCAGACCCCCGGGAGGCGGCAGAAGGGGTCCTCGGCGCCGGCCAGCAGGGTCGCCAGATCGGCGGCGCCGGCCACGTCGGTCAGCTCAAGGTTCAGGATCGGGGTCTGGTGCAGGGTGGAGACACGGGCGCCCGTCGAGAGCGTCTGCCAGCGCTCCCAGGTCGCCTCGACGCCGCCGACCGGGAGGATCGACACCCACATCTGCCACTGGTCGGGCAAGCCCTCCTGGCCCACCCGCCACAGGTAGGCGTCCCCAGGCGTCCTTCCGCCGCCGCTGTACGACACCAGCAGGCGCTTCTGGCCGTCCTCGCCCACAACCACGCCGCGCGAGGCGCTCGGATCCATGAGCTTGTCCAGCGGGTTGAGCCAGAAGGCGTCGTTGATCCAGTGGCCGTGCGCCTTGTCGATCAGCGCCTCGGCCTCCGCCCCCGTGACCTCCTGCCCCTCTCTCCAGGCCCTCCCCTTGAGGCTGTTGAGGTCCACGATCACCTCGATGTCCGACCAGAAGACCTGGGCCAGGTGCCGACGCCGATCCCACAGGTGCCGCTGGCGCCCCGCGTAATCCCACCTGACCGCCCCAGTGCGCCGCCACGCCGCCACGTCGGCGGCCTCCATGACCGCCCTGGCCATCGCGTCGGCCTCGGCGCCCTCGGCCCCGACGGGCCGCTCCTTGTGCGCCGAGACCACCACGGCGGTCAGCGCCCCCCCGATGAACAGGAGCAGGGTGAGCGCCAGGCGAAACCAGGTCTTCTGGAGCATGATCGACGTCCTGTGCGTGGAAGGGTCAGCGCCGCAAGGGCGGCGCGTCAGGTTCGGCCTCAACATCGCACGCCACGAGCCCGGCCATCAACCGATTCAAGCCTGGGAGGCGATCGCTTCACCGAGGGCTTGCTCGCGGCTGGACTGCAGGCTTTCGACCGGGTCGCCCTCCGTGGTATGCGTGTCGTGATGGTGACCGAGCCCGCCGATGGAGGCCCCATGTCCTTCTCACCGCCGAGCGATTGGGTCGATGACGCGCCGAAGTCCCGCGCCGGGATGATCATCCTGGGCATCGGCGGCGGCTGCCTCGTGCTGCTGCTCATGGCCGGCGCCTTCGTCTCCTTTGGGACCTTCGCGGCCGGCAAGAGCTGCTGCGACTTCGCCGAGGAGAGCATGCGCCAGACGATGGCGCCCATCCAGTCCATGCTCGACGCCCTCGGCCGCGGAGACGACGCGGGGGCCTACGAAGCGCTCGGCGAGGGCTACCGGCAGGCCAACACCTTCGAGGCCTTCCAGGCCTTCGTGCACGCCGAGGGCGACCTCTTCATTGGCGGCGAGGCCAGCTTCGTCGGCAGCCGCAATGCGCGCCGACCGGGCCACCGCTACCTCATCGTCCAGATCGCCGAGCCGAAGACCGGGACCGTCAAGGGCACCGCCACCTTCCTCGTCACTCGCTCCTCCCCCTCGAAGAAGGGGGCAGCCGCCGAGGAGAAGATCATGGAGATCCACGTCGGCATCCCCGGCGCGGTCATGGGCCAGCAAGAGGTCGTCGAGGTGCTCCAGGCCTTCGTCGACGCGGTGGGGCGCGAGGATCTCGAGGCGGCGCGCCTCTTCATGGACGATGAGATGAGCGCCGAGGCCTTCGAGGGCTTCGTCGAGGCCCAGAGTGGCCTGCTGGACGGCGGGCGCGTCGTGCCCGTCGAGATCCACGGCGAGCCGCCCGAGCTTGAGGCGGTCGTGACGATCGTCGCGCCGGACGGGGAGCCTCGGGGGCAGGCCTCCTTCTCCATGAGGCGCCGCCCGTCTGGCCTCTGGAAGATCACCGCCATTCGAACGGGTGAGGTCGCGCCGCCCCTCGACGCCGCCGAGGCCCCGGCCGAGCGCCCCGCGATCGCTCTGAACCTCACCGGGCCGCTGGCCGCGCCCGAGGCCGAGATCTCCGGGCTGGCGTGGTACGGCGACAAGCTGATCCTGCTGCCTCAATACCCCAGCCGCTTCGAGGACAGCCTCTTCTCGCTGGAGCGCAGCGACCTCATGGCCGCCGTCAAGGACCCCACACGGCCCTTGATCCCCCTGCCGCTCGCCTTCGACGACGGCGGCGCCGACACGATCAAGGGCTTTGAGGGCTTCGAGGCCATCGCCTTTATCGGCGACCGGGCCTACGTGGCCATCGAGACGACCAGCGGCGCGGGCTTCGTCGCCGTCGGCCGCGTCTCCGATGGGCGGCTGACTCTGGACGCCGCGCCGCGCCCCCAGCTCGCACCTCAGGCCAGCGTCGACAACATGAGCTATGAGGCGCTGCTGGTGGCCGGCGATGGCAACCTGGCGGCCATGTTCGAGGCCAACGGCCGCGCGGTCAACAAGCTGCCCCTCGTCAGGCGCTTCGGCGCCGATCTGACGCCGCTGCCGGACCTGCCGATGACCTCCATCGAGTACCGGATCACGGACGCGACGGACGCCGACGATCAAGGATTCTTCTGGGCGATCAACTACTTCTACCCCGGCGAGGCCGCGCTCAAGCCCGAGTCTGACCCCGTCGTCGAGCGCTTCGGACAGGGCGCCACCCACGGCAAGGGCGAGGTGGTCGAGCGGCTCGTCGAGCTGCGCTACTCGCCCGAGGGCGGCGTGACGCGGTCTGAGCGAGCGCCGATCCAGCTTGAGCTGGCCGACAAGGGGCGCAACTGGGAGGGGATCGCGCGGCTTGGGGATAAGGGCCTGCTGCTGGCGACGGACAAGTTCCCGAAGACCCTGCTCTCCTTTGTCGAGGTGCCTTGATGGGGCTGAGGATCGCGGTGGACACCGGGGGCACCTTCACCGACGTGGTGCTCTACGACGAGGCCGACAACACGCTCTTGACCCACAAGCTGCCCTCGACCCCGGATGACCCGGCCCGCGCCGTCCTGGAGGGGATCGCGGCGCTGACCGGCGGGCGCGCCGCCGCCGTGATCCACGGCTCGACGGTGGCCACCAACGCGCTGCTGGAGGGCAAGGGCGGCAGGGCGGCCTTCGTGACCACGGAGGGCTTCGAGGACACGCTGCACATCGGCCGCCAGAACCGCCCCGACCTCTACGCCCTGGCGCCGACGCGGCCAGCGTTGCCCATCGAGCGCGAGCGCTGCCTCGGCGTGCCGGAGCGGCTGCGCGCCGACGGGCAGGTCATCAAGGCGCTGACCGGGGCCGCGCTCGAGGCGCTGATCGGGGAGTTGCGGGCGCTCGACGTCGAGGCCGTGGCCGTGAGCCTCCTGCACAGCTACGCCGACCCCGCCCACGAGCGGGCGACAGGCCGGGCGATCGAGGCGGCGCTGCCGGGGGTGCACGTGACGCTGTCGTGCGAGCTGCTGCCGGAGGTCCGGGAGTTCGAGCGCGGCGCGACCTGCGTCGTCAACGCGGTCGTGGCGCCGAAGATGGGCGCCTACCTCGGGCGGCTTGAGCGGGCGCTGGGCGGGCTTCGGGTCATGGCCTCGGCGGGCGGCGCGATCAGCGCCGGGGAGGCCCGCCGCGCGCCCGTCTATACGGTCCTGTCTGGCCCCGCCGGGGGCGTCGTCGGCGCGCTGGCGCTCGCCGGGGCCGATCGGCGGCTGGTGACCTTCGACATGGGCGGCACGAGCACCGACGTGGCGCTGTGCGACGGCGCCCCGCGCCTGACCACCGAGGGGGCGGTCGGCCCGCTGCCCGTGCGCGTGCCCATGATCGACATCCACACCGTCGGGGCCGGCGGCGGCTCGATCGCCTGGGTGGACACCGGCGGCGCCCTCCGGGTCGGCCCCCAGTCCGTCGGCGCCGACCCTGGGCCGGCCTGCGCCGGCCGGCAGCGCGGCGCGCCGCTGCCGACCGTCACCGACGCCCACGTCGTCCTTGGGCGCCTGCGCCCGGATCGCTTCCTCGGCGGGGCCATGCGGCTGGACGTCCAGGCGGCCCGCGAGGCGCTGGATGTCGTGGCCGGGCCGCTGGGGTTGAGCGTCGAGGAGGCCGCGCTCGGGATCTTGCGGGTCGCCGAGGCGACCATGGCCCGCGCCGTCAAGGTCATCAGCGTCCAGCGCGGCCACGACATCCGCGAGGACGCTCTGGTCTGCTTCGGCGGCGCGGGCGGCCTCCACGCCTGCCAGCTCGCCGAGGAGCTGGGCCTGCGCCGCGTCATCGTCCCTCGCCATCCAGGCCTGCTCAGCGCCCTGGGGATGCTCTTCGCCCACAACGCCCACACGCTCTCGCGCGCGATCATGCGACCCCTTGAGCGCGGCCAGGAGGTCGACGCGCTGTCTGAGGTCGCCGCCGCGCTGGACGACATGCGCGTCGAGGCCCTCGGGCGCCTTGAACGCGAGGGCTTCGGGGTGTCCATCGCTGATCGTCATGTGTTTGATTTTAAAGGTGAAATTGCCATTGGTGGGGCCGTGGTGCTGTCGGCCAGCGCCGATCTGCGCTACGCGGGCCAGTCGCACGAGCTGACGGTCCCGCTCTCGGCGGCGGCCGAGGCCTTCGAGCGGCTCCATGAGCGGCTGTATGGGTACAAGAACCCGGAGCGGGCCATTGAGGTCGTGGCGATCCGGCTGCGGGCCGAGGGGCGGGTGTCGCCTCCGACGCTGCCGGGGCTTGAGCGGCGCGGCGGGCCGATTCCGGCGGAGGCGCTGGAGAGGGTCGAGGCGTGGTTTGGCGACGAGCCGTCGCCTGGGATCTGCGTGGACAGGGGTGTGTTGAGGCGAGGGGACAGGCTCGTGGGGCCGCTGATCGTGACGGAGTATTCGTCGACGGTGGTGGTGTCGGGGGGGTGGGCGTTGGAGGTTGGGGCGGCGGGGGAGTTGACGCTGGAGCACGTCGAGGGTGGGCGATGAGGGTCGGGGCGCAGCGGGCGGTGGAGCTGGAGGTCTTCAAGAACCTTTTTGCCGCCGTGGCGGAGGAGATGGGGGTGAGGTTGATGCGGTCGGCCTGCTCGCCGAACATCAAGGAGCGGCGAGACTATTCGTGCGCGCTCTTTGACGCCGAGGGGGAGATGATCGCGCAGGCGGCGCACATCCCGGTGCATTTGGGTTCGACGCCGATGTCGGTGGCGGCGGCGATCGAGGTGATCGGTCGCGAGGCGATGGTGCCGGGGGATCGGATCGTGCTCAACGATCCCTTCATGGGCGGGACGCACCTGCCGGACATCACGCTGGTGGCGCCCTGCTTCGTGGGTGGGGAGGCGCGGCCGCGTTTCTTCGTGGCCAACCGGGCGCACCACGCCGACGTCGGGGGGATCTCGCCTGGATCGATGCCCTTGAGCACGCACATCGACGAGGAGGGGGTGAGGATCGCGCCGCGCCGGCTGGACGCTGAGGCGGTGGCCTGGATCTGCGCGCACTCGCGCACGCCGGACGAGCGGCGGGGCGATCTGCAGGCGCAGCTTGCGGCGGCGGCGCTGGGGGTCGAGCGGCTGGAGGAGCTTTGCGCGCGCTACGGCCCCGAGGTGGTTTCGGAGCGGGCGGCCCAGCTTCAGGATTACACGGAGCGGGTCGTGCGGGCGATGATCGCCGAGATGCCGGACGGGGTGTGGCGCTTTGGCGACGTGCTGGACGGCGACGGGATCGACGCGACGGACATTGCCATCGACTGTCGGTTGGAGATCCGTGGGGATCGGGCCTGGGTGGATTTTTCGGGGTCGTCGGACATGGTCAGGGGCCCGGTCAACGCGGTGCGGGCGATTACGGTCTCTGCGGTCAGCTACGCCTTCCGGTGCCTTGCGCCTTCGGATTTGCCGAGCAACGGCGGGGTGATGCGGCCGATCGAGGTCATCACGAGGCCGGGGAGCGTGGTGGACGCGGTGTGGCCGGCGGCGGTGGCTGCGGGGAACGTGGAGACGAGCCAGCGGCTGGTGGACGTCCTCTTCGGGGCGCTGGCCCAGGCCTTGCCGGGGCGGGTGCCAGCGGCCTCGTGCGGATCGATGAACAACATCACGGTGGGGGGAGTGGATCCGCGGACGGGGGCGGCCTTCGCCTATTACGAGACGCTGGCGGGCGGCGCGGGGGCCAGCCCGGAGGTGGATGGCGCCAACGCCGTCCATACGCACATGACCAACACGCTCAACACGCCGGTCGAGGCGCTGGAGCACGCCTACCCCTTCAGGGTGTCGGCCTATCGGGTGCGGTCGGGTTCGGGCGGTGATGGGGCACGGCGAGGGGGTGAGGGGCTTGAGCGGGTATACGCGTTTGAGGGTGCGGCGCAGGTGACGCTGCTGACGGATCGGCGGGTGCATGCGCCTTACGGGCTGGCTGGTGGGGGGCCAGGGGGGCTGGGGCGCAATGTGTTGAGGCGCGGGGGGCAGGAGCGGGCCTTGCCGGGGAAGGTGACGCTGGAGGTGGAGGCGGGCGACGTGCTGGAGATCGCGACGCCGGGGGGCGGCGGCTGGGGTCGCGCGCCGGGTTGAGGGGGGCGGCGTGCGCCTGGAGTGCGTTGGATGGCGCTGGGCTGGGGTGAGGGGCCGAGTCGCGCGAGGGCAAGGACGGGAGCTGGACGGGAGCTGGATCGGGCCAGAAACGGGCCAGAAGTGGGCCAGGATGCGGTCTGGATGGTGCTGGGCTGGGGTGAAGGGGCCGGGCGACGATCAGGCGGGGCGACGATCAGGCGGGGGGGAAGAGGTTCTCGATGCCGCTGGAGGTGGCGACGATGGCCTGGGAGGTCATGCCGATGAAGAGGCCGTGCTCGATGACGCCGGTGATGCCCTTGATGGCGTCGGCGAGTCGGGCGGCGTCGTCGATGAGGCCGAACTGGCAGTCGAGCAGGAAGTGCTGCTCGTCGGTGACGAAGGGTTCGCCGTCGGCGCGCAGGCGCAGGGTGGGCTGGCAGCCGAGGGCTTCGAGGCGCCCGAAGGTGCTCTTCCAGCCGAAGCGGACGACCTCGACCGGGATGGCGAAGCGGGCGCCGAGCTTGTCGACCTTCTTGGTCTCGTCGGCGATGATGATCAGGCGGGCGGCGCTGACCTCGACGAGTTTTTCTTGAAGGAGGGCGCCGCCGGCGCCCTTGATGAGGTTGAGGGTGGACAGCTCGATCTCGTCGGCGCCGTCGATGGCCAGATCCAGCGACGGGCGATCCTCCAGCGAGGCCAGCGTGATGCCGAGGCCGCGGGCCTGATCGGCGGTGCGAGAGGAGGTGGGCACGCCGATGATCGACAGGCCCTCGGCCTTCATGCGGTCGCCGATGGCGTTGACGGCGTGGAAGGCCGTCGAGCCGGTGCCGAGGCCGACGATCATGCCGTTCTTGATCTGCGCGACGGCCTGGATGGCCGCCTCCTTCTTGAGTGCGTCGAGGCTCATGGATCACTCCCTTTCGAGGCCCTGGTGCCGAGGACCGGAGGGCCCGGCCAGCGGCCATTGTCCAGCTTGCTCCTATAGATAGCCTACGGGGAGAGATTGGACAACGTGGCGCCGTCAGCGCTCGACGGCGCCGCCGGGCAGGATGCGGGTGATGCCGTTCATGTAGGGGACCAGGGCCTTGGGGACGCGCACCGAGCCGTCCTCGTCCTGGTAGTGCTCCAGGATGGGGATGAGGATGCGGGGGGAGGCCGCGGCGGTGTTGTTGAGCGTGAAGCAGGTGCGGATGTTGTTGTCCGCGTCGCGGTATCGGATGCCGAGGCGGCGGGCCTGGAAGTCGTGCAGCTCCGAGCAGGAGTGCGTCTCGCAGTAGGCCTGCCGCGAGGGCATCCAGGTCTCGACCTCGAACATGCGCACCTTGCCCTGCCCCATGTCGCCGGTGCAGGCGGCCGAGACGCGGTAGGGCAGCTCAAGGGCCTGCAGGACAAGCTCGGCGTTCTTGAGCAGCATGTGGTGCATCTCCTGGCTCTGGGCCGGGTCGTCCTTGCAGATGACGACCTGCTCGACCTTGGAGAACTGGTGCACCCGGTAGACCCCGCGGGTGTCCCGGCCGTAGGAGCCGGCCTCGCGGCGGAAGCAGGGCGAGTAGCCGGTGTAGAGCAGCGGCAGGCTGGCCTCGTCGATGATCTCGTTGGCGTGCATGGCCACGAGGTGCACCTCCGAGGTCCCGATCAAATACTTCTCGTCCCGCTCCAGCCTGTAGGTGTCCTCCTCGCCGGCCGGGAAGAAGCCGGTGCCCTCCAGGGCCATGTAGTTGACCATCAGGGGGCCGAGGATGGGCGTGAAGCCGCGCTCGATGACGATGTCGATGGCCAGCCGCATCACGGCCAGCTCCAGCAGCGCCCCGGCGCCGCGCAGGATGTAGGAGCGGGCGCCGGCGAACTTGACCGCGCGCTCCTTGTCCAGGATGCCGAGCAGCTCCCCGAGCGCCTCGTGGTCGCGCGGCTCGAAGTCGAAGACGCGGGGCTGGCCGCCCTCGTGGCGCAGCACCACGTTGTCGTGCTCGCTCTTGCCGACGGGGGCGTCGTCGGCCGGGATCTGGGGCACCTTGTACATCAGCGCCCGGTACTCCTCCTCGACGACCTTGAGGGCCTCCTCGACCGTGGGCAGCTGGACCTTGATCTGGCGGACCTCCTCGATGGCGGCCTGCCGATCCGCGCTGGACATCGTCTGGATGGCGCCCGAGACCTCATTGCGCCGCTGGCGCAGCACCTCGCTGGACTGGAGCAGCTCGCGGCGCCGGGTGTCCAACTCCAGGATCCGATCGATGTCCACGTCAGAGCCCTTGTTCAAGGCCCCGCGCTTGACGTCCTCGGTCCTCTCTCGGATTGTCTTGATGTCCAGCATGAGCGCTCCTCTTGTGCATCGATCCCGCCGCGGGGGATCTCCAACCCCGCGGGATTTAACACCCGCCCCCAGGCCGGTCAAGGCGGGAATGTCGCCGCTCGACCCCCCGTTGCATCGCCCCCTCGCCTCCCGCGCCCAGGAGCTTGCCGTGAGCAACGCCGACACCCTCGACGCCCTCTTTGACCAGGGCGCCATCGCCCTCCGCCGCAGCCCGCTCTTTGACGAGGCCCCAGGCCCGCTGCCGTCGACCTTCGACTTCGACCGGATCGAGGGGATGATGCTCGGCCTGGCCATCGGCGACGCGCTGGGCCGGCCCACCGAGGGGCGCGTGCCCGCGCGCCGCCGCCAGACCCACGGCGAGGTGTGCGATTACGTCGCGGGCCGCCGTGCGCCTGGCGGGGTGGGGCTGCCCTCGGACGACACCCAGATGGCCTTCTGGACCCTGGAGTGCCTCAACCGCGATCGCGGCTTCGTCCCCGAGCACGTCGCGCGCCGCTTCTGCGCCGGGTCGATCTTCGGCATGGGCCAGACCGTCTCGCTCTTCCGGCGCAACTTCAAGGCCGGCGAGCCCTGGACCCGCTGCGGCCCGGCCTCGGCGGGCAATGGCGCGCTGATGCGGATCGCCCCCATGCTGATCCCGCACCTGCGATCGGGCACCGAGGCGCTGTGGGTCGACGCGGCGCTCTCGGCCATGATGACCCACAACGACTCGTCCTCCATCGCCTCCTGCCTGGCCTTCGTCCACCTCCTGCGCCAGGTCCTGGAGATGGATCAGCCCCCCGAGCCTCGCTGGTGGATCCAGACCTGGATCGACCTGACCCGCCCCCTGGAGATCCACCGCGGCTACCGGCCGCGCGGCGGCCAGTTCGAGGGCTTCGAGGGCGCCCTTTGGGAGTTTGTCGAGGCGCGCGTCCTGCCGGCCTGCGACGACGGGCAGCCCGCCGTCCAATGGTGCGACGCGTGGTACTCCGGCGCCTACCTGCTGGAGACCGTCCCCAGCGTCCTGCTCCTGCTGGCCCGCCACGGCCACGACCCCGAGGAGGCGATCGTGCGGGCCGTCAACGACACCAAGGACAACGACACCGTCGGGGCCATCGTCGGCGCCGCCGTCGGCGCCCTGCACGGCCGCCGCGCCCTGCCCGCGCGCTGGATCGAGGGGCTCAGCGGCCGGACGACCCGCGACGACGACGGGCGGGTCTTTGAGCTGATCGCCGAGGCCCGCGCGATCTGGTGGCCCGAGGCGCCCACGTCAGGTCGATAAACCTTTGTTATATCAATGGTTTATGGTTGAGCGTCGGCGCGCTGCCCGGGATCTCGCTGTCCGGGGGATCGGATCAGGAGCAGGGCGATGAGGCCGCAGAGGGAGAAGCCGAAGACGTTGGCGAGGCCGTGGGTTTCGGCCATGCGGGGGATGAGGATCCAGCTCTGGCCGAGGAACTCGCCCGTGGCGTAGGCGCAGGCCAGCGCCATGGTCAGGACCAGGGAGAGGGAGGCGATCAGCATCAGCCCCCAGGCGATGGTGTTCTTGAGGGCGGGTCCGACGACGAAGGCCATCAGCGCGGCCAGGACGAGGAGCCCGGAGGCCAGGATCAGGGCGCAGATCACCTCCATCAAGGGCGAGATGGAGATGCCGATGCCGATCAGGGGAGGGCCGGCGATGACGGCGACGGCGGCGATCGCGAAGGCGGCGCGGGCCCTGGGGCGGTCTGCGGGGATCAGCGGGCCGATGAGGCCGGTGATGATCGGGGCGGTGAAGCCGGCGAAGTGGAAGTGGGCGGCGGTGAGCTGGACGATCAGGGGGTCGAAGGCCTCCAGGATGACGCCAGAGCGGGCGATGATCATCCAGGTGGCGCCGACGACGACGTAGGCCAGCCCCGCGTCGACGCAGAGCGCGTCGATGGGGCCGACGCGGTCGAGCGCCGTCTTCAGGGTCAAGGGCGCCTGGGGGCTTGAGGTGGCGCGGGAGATCAGCCGCGCCAGCCCGTAGAGGGCGCAGGCGAGGGTGACCAGGAGCCAGGGGACGGCCAGGAGCGCGGCCTCAAGGCCTGGGGCGCGGTAATGGGCCGCGATCGCCAGGGCGGCGCAGGGGAGCTGGAGCCAGGAGGCGGCGAGCCACGCGATCCGGGCGCGCCGCTGGCCCGCGTCGGGCTCAAGCATGGCCAGGATCAGCGGCGCGGCGACCAGGGGGCCGACGAGGGTCAGGCGCTGGATGCCAGCGCTGACGATGTCGGTGGGCAAGGGCGCCCAGGCCAGGGCGATCCAGGCTGCGAAGCCCAGCGCGGCGTTGATCAGAAGCCAGCGGGGTGGCGCGGTGGGGGGGGAGTTCATGGGGCTCCTTGGGCGCCTTGCAGGAGCGGTCGCCGCGTGCCAGAGTCGCCTCTGTTGGTATCATGAAACAGGAGCGTCGCGATGACCATGATCCTGTCTGTTTTCGCGCACCGTAGCTCGGCGAGCGTTGCCGTGCTCGGCGTCGGGCTGTGGATCGCCGCGCCGGTCGCGGCCCAGAGTCCGCTGGATCGGCAGGGCGTGGTGCAGCAGCTCAACGCCGCGCTGGGGTCCCAGGGGAACGCCGGGGACTGCAAGGTGACGGCCGAGGGCGCCAGCGTCGACACCCTCAGGCTCGCCTGCCCGGGGGCCTCGGTGGTGGACCTGAGCGGCGCCTTCATCAACACCGAGACCTGCCAGGAGATGGCGGCCTTCGGCTTCAAGGAGATCGTGATCGCGGGCGCCGAGGGGGAGCAGCGCTGCACGGCCCGGGTGAGCGGCTGCACCTGCGACCAGCTCCCGGCGGGCGCGCCGGGGCTGACGGACGACATCGCCAACCGCGAGGAGGCGCTGAAGCAGGTCAACGTGGGCCTGCAGCAGGCCGGGGGGAGCTGCATGATGCGGGGCGAGGGGCCGCAGAAGCGCGTCTTCGTCTCGGACTGCCGGCCGCTGGCGCTCAGCCTCCAGCGGCAGTTCATCGGCTCGGACGAGTCCTGCGCGGAGCTGCACGCCATCGGGGTGAGCGAGCTGGTGCTCATCGGGGCCGACGGCCGTCAGTCGTGCGTGACCTCGGCCCGCGGCTGCCAGTGCGACGCGTCCCAGGCCGGAAACCCCCGCGTCGAGGACATCACGCGCCGAAACCTCAAGGCCGCCGAGCTGATGGCGGCAAACCAGGGCGACGCGGCCCGTCGGCTGCTGGAGGAGACGCTCAAGATCGCCGAGGCCGAGCTGCCCGCCGACAGCCACCCGCTGGCCCAGACGAGGGTCAACCTCGCCTCCGAGCTCCAGAAGATCGGCGATCACGCGCGAGCCGCGCGCCTCTACGCCGACGCGCTGCCGGTCTTCGTCGAGATCATGGGCGAGGGGCACCCGCACACGACGCTGATCTACGCCAACCTGGCTTACGCCCATCAGGTCACCGACGACTTCAAGAGCGCGCTGGCGTTGATCGACCGCGCCATGCCGATCATGGAGCGGGCGCTGGGTCCGAAGGACGCGCAGGTGCTCATCATGCTCAACAATCAGGTCGTGATGCTGCAGGAGGTCGGGGACTTCAAGCGCGCGGGGCCGCTGGCCGAGCGCTCGCTCAAGCTCCACGTCGAGGTCTTCGGGGCGCAGTCGCCCGAGACGGCCGCGGCGCTCAACAACCTCGGCCTCTACTACAGCCGCACGGGCGCCCTGGACAAGGCGCTGCCGCTCTACGAGCGCGCCGTCGAGCTGACCACCCGCGCCCTCGGCGAGCGCCACGAGAACACCCTCCAGGCCCTCGGCAACCTCGCCGGGCTCTATCAGGAGCGCGGCGACTTCGACAAGGCGGCCGAGCTCATGGAGCGCGTCCTGCGCGTCACGCGGGAGGTCTTCGGGGCGCGGGACGCGCAGGTGGCGCTGGCGCTCAACAACCTCGGGCAGATCCGTCAGGCGAAGGGGGAGATGGGCGCGGCCGAGCCGCTGCTCAAGGAGGCGCTGGAGCTTCGCCGCGATCTGCTGGGCATGGGGCACCCGCTGACGGCGCAGAGCCACAACAACCTGGCCGCGTTCTACCACGAGCTGGGCCAGGACGCCCGCGCGCTGCCGCTGGCGCGCCAGTCGCTGGCGCTGTCCGAGGCCTCGCTGGGCGCGAATCACCCGGATACGGCGTGGGTCTGCGTCAACCTCGCGCTGGTCCTCCAGGCCCTCGGCAAGCCCGACGAGGCGCTGCCGCTGATGGAGCGCGGCCTGTCGATCGTCCAGTCCGCGCTCGGCCCCGATCACCCAAGCTCCGCGATGATGACGCTGAACCTGGCCCAGTACCACCAGACCCTCGGGGAGCCAGGCCGCGCCATCCCGCTCTACGAGGCGGCGCTGATCACCTTGGAGCGGGCCTACGGCCCCGAGCACCCCCAGATCGTCACCCTGCTGAGCAACATGTCCATGGCGCTCCAGAAGCTCGGCGACAACGACCGCGCCCTGGACACCCTGGAGCGCGCCTACACGATGGGCAACAAGGTCCTTGGCCCTCGCCACCCCAACATGGCCTTCATCATCGGCAACATCGCCTCGCTGTTCTACATCGGCGGCGAGTACGACCAGTGCCTCAAGATGAGCGCCCTGGCGCTGTCCAACACCCAGGCCGCCCTCGGCCCCGCCCACCCCGAGAACGCCACCTGGCTCAACAACCTCGCCGTCGCCAGCCACAGCGTCGAGCGCGACGACGACGCGCTGGGCTACGGCCGCCAGGCCCACGACCTGCTCCTGGCCGCCTACGGCCCCCGCAACCTCAAGACCACGGCGGCGGCCATCAACCTCGCCGCCATCCGCGAGGCGCGCGGCGAGCGCGCCGAGGCCCTGCGCCTGCGCGCCGAGGCCCTCGACAGCGGCGAGCAGCAGATCGGCCTGCTGATGGCCTCCCCGAGCCACGGCGAGGGCACGCGGCTGGCCTTCATGGCCGAGCTTCGCAAGTACTCCGACGCGCTGATCTCCATGGCGCTCGCCGGTGATCCCGACGAAGAGGCCGTCGAGCTGGCGCTGACCGCCACCCTCCAGCGCAAGGGGCGCGTGCTGGACTCGATGGCCGAGCGGCTCGCCCAGCTGCGCGCCAACCTCGGCCCCGACGATCAGGCGCGGCTGGATCGGTGGGCCGAGGTCAACACGCAGCTGGCCACCTGCGCGCTCTCGGGCGACACCGGCGGCGTCGCCGAGGCGCTGGAGCAGGAGCTGGCCGAGCTCGACCGCGCGCTGGCCGCGCGCAGCGATCAGTTCCGCGCCGAGCGCCAGACGATCGATCTCGACGGCGTCAAGGCGGCGATCCCGCCCGGCGCCGCCTTGATCGAGTGGGAGAGCTACCAGCCCTTTGATCCCGACGCCCGCCGGGGCGCCGATCCCTGGAAGCCGCCTCATTACGCCGCCTTCGCGCTGACCTCGGAGGGGGTCGCCGCCGCCGTCGATCTCGGCCCCGTCGCCGAGATCGACGCGCTGGTCGACGACTTTCGAAAGGCCATCCTGGCCTGCGCCGCCGAAGGGGGCCGCTGCGCCGGGAGCCTCGACCAGACCCGATCGAGCGGCGCGGCGCTCTACGCGCGCGCCTTCGCGCCCATCCACGAGGCCGTGAAGGGATATCAGCATTGGCTCATCTCTCCCGCAGGCGGTCTCAACCTCATCCCCTTCGAAGCTCTGACAGATGGGGATGTCTACCTCATTGAGCGGCACCTGATGACCTACCTGAGCTCCGGGCGGGATCTGCTCCGGCTCCAGAGCGCGGCCGGCGGCCCGCACGCGGGGAAGCCGGCGCTGATCGCCAACCCCGACTTCGCGCTCGGCGGCGACGGCGCGGCGTTGTCCGGCGCGCTGCGCTCTGGCGGGGGCGACGTGGATCTGACCCGCGCGCAATGGCCCCCGCTGGAGGGGACGGCCGCCGAGGCCAGCGCGATCGCGGATCTTTTTGAGGGGGATGTGGCGCGCTTCGAGGGGGCGGAGGCCGGCGAGGGGGCGCTCAAGGGGTTGCGGGGTCCGTCGATCTTGCATGTGGCGACCCACGGCTTCTTCCTGGGATCGGGGGAGGGCAGCGGCGGCGACACGCGGGGCTTCAAGCCGCTGGGCGGCGTGATGTTGACGGGTGAGGCCTCGGTGGTGGAGCGGCGCGTCGACGATCCGCTGCTGCGCTCGGGGCTGGTGATGGCTGGCGGTGACGGGATGCGCGGTGACGGGGTGGACGACGGGGTGATCACGGCTCGGGAGCTGTCCGCCGTCGATCTCTACGGGACGCGGCTGGCAGTCCTGTCGGCCTGCGAGACGGGGCTGGGCGAGGTCCAGGCCGGCGACGGGGTCTTCGGCTTGCGGCGCGCGCTGGTGCTGGCGGGCGCGGAGAGCCAGGTGATGAGCCTGTGGCAGGTCTCGGACGACGCGACGCGCGCGCTGATGATCGCCTTCTACCGGCGCCTGCTGGCGGGGCAGGGGCGCTCTCAGGCCTTGAGGGGCGCGCGGCTGGAGCTGATCGCGGGCGGGGAGCTGTCGCACCCGTGGTACTGGGCGGCCTTCATCCCATCGGGGGATTGGCGCTCGCTGGAGGGCGACGAGGTGGATCTGAGCGTCGACGGGGTCTTCGTGGTGGATCGGGGGCCGAGGGGGTGCGCGTGCCAGTCGCTGTCGGCTCCGGCGGGCGGGCCGGGGGCGCTTGCGGGCCTGCTCGTGGTGTTGCTGGCGCTGTTGGCGGGGGGCAGGGCCTTGACAGGGGCGCTCGGGCGGCGATAGAGCGTTGACCCCTCTGGCCCGGCCAGAGTAAGTGAAGGACGAACAGGACAGAGGGGGCGCCCCGATGGTGGACTTGAGAGAGGCTCTGCTGACCGACGCGCCGCGCCTGGAGGGCGCGGTGGTGCTCGTGACGGGCGGCACCGGCTCGTTCGGGCGGGCCTTTGTCCGGCGGCTGCTGGACGAGAGCGACGCGGCCAAGATCATCGTCTTTTCGCGGGACGAGCAGAAGCACTACGCGATGCAGCAGCGCTTCCAGGATCGGCGGATGCGCTTCTTCGTCGGCGACGTGCGGGATCGGGATCGCCTGATGCGGGCGCTCAACGGGGTGGACGTCGTGATCCACGCCGCGGCGATGAAGCACGTGCCGATCGCGGAGTACAACCCCATCGAGGCGATCCGCACGAACATCGACGGGGCGGCCAACCTCATCGACGCGGCCATCGACAGGGGCGTCGAGCGGGTCGTGGCGCTGTCGACGGACAAGGCCGCCAGCCCCGTCAACCTCTACGGCGCGACGAAGCTGTGCATGGAGAAGCTCTTCGTGGCGGCCAACTCCTACGCCGGGGCGGGGCAGACGCGCTTTGATCTGGTGCGCTACGGCAATGTGGTCGGCAGCGAGGGCAGCGTCGTGCCGCTCTTCTTGCGCCAGAAGGCCGAGGGGGCGCTGACGCTGACCGAGCCGTCGATGACGCGCTTCTGGATCGGCATGGACAGGGCGGTCGACCTGGTGATGCTGGCGCTCAAGGAGGGCCGCGGCGGCGAGGTCTTCATCCCGAAGCTGCCGGCCTGCACGGTCGAGGCGCTGGCCGAGGCGATGGCGCCGGGCGTCGAGCGCCGCGTCATCGGCATCCGCCCCGGCGAGAAGTTCCACGAGACGCTGATCACCGAGGACGAGGCGCGCAACGTCGTCGAGTACGAGCGCCATTACGTCATCCGGCCCAACTTCCCCTGGTGGGGCGAGGCCGAGCGCGTCGACGGGACGCCGGTGGCCGAGGGCTTCACTTACAGCAGCGACGCGGCTCAACGGCTGGGGGTGGACGAGGTCCGCGCGCTCTTGATCCACCTGGGCTTCTTGTCTTGAGGGCGCCGGGGCGGCCTCGCGGCGCGGGGCTGGCCGCGGGCGGCGGGTTGGGATGATCGGGGACAACCACTTCTACGGCCACGCGCAGATCTTGCGGCGCTACTGCTCGGTCGCGGCGCCGCTGCCCGTGCCTGGGCGGCTCCAGCACGGGTGGATGCCGGGGCCGGGGATGTCGGAGCGCCTCCTTGATGAGCCCTGGCTCAAGCTCGTCTGGTCGCGGCGCAACCTGCGCCAATGCTGGGCGGCGGGGGCGCGGGACGTCGCGCCCATCGGCGCGCCCTTCCTCTACCTGCCGCCGGCGCGCGCCGCCGACCCGCCGCCGCGCAGCCTGCTCGTCTACCCCTTTCACGGCTGGGAGAAGGAGAAGGTCTTCGGGGACATGGCGGCCTACGCCAAGGCCATAGGGGAACTGGAGGCCGAGGGCTTCGGGCCGGTGACCGTCTGCCTCTACTGGGTCGAGTACGAGGACGCGACGATCCGCCAGATCTTCGAGGGGCGCGGGTGGTCGGTGATCACCAACGGCCACCGCGACGGCAACCCGGACTTCCTCGTGCGGCAGCGCGAGGCGCTCCTGTCCAGCGCCTACGTCACCTCCAATCGGGTCTGCACGGCGGCCTTCTACGCGCTGGCCGCGGGCCGGCGCTTCTTCCTCTATGGGCCGTCGATGGGGCTGTCGGCCACGGACGACCCGACCGGCGAGGGCTTCGGGCGGTGGCAGGCCGAGGCCTTCCCGGCCCTGACCTGGGAGGGCTTCGGGGACCGGCTCCACCAGGACATCGGCCTGGAGGAGCTTGGGGCGGAGTATGTGCTCGCGCCCGAGGCGATGCGGGCGCTCTTCGGGTGGACCCCGCTCGGGCTCCCCAGGGCGCTCGCCCCCGTGGCGCGCCGCGCGCTCTGGAAGGCGCGGGCGCTGCGCCCCTTGCTGCGCCGATGATCTTCGGTCCCTCGATCAGGTTTGCTCGGTGAAGGTTCCAAGGCCCGCGACGCCACGGCATCCCACGCCACGATCGTGCCGACGGCGTATCGCCCCACGCTCCTCGCACCGCCCCACGCTCCTCGCACCGCCCCACGCTCCTCGCACCGCCCCTGTCGGGGACGGGCTC
>SYOX01000349.1 GCA_005804885.1 Pseudomonadota bacterium | reverse complement strand
TCGGCCGCGACGGCACGATCCTGCGCCGCTACGGTCCCCGAGACACCCCCGAATCGCTGACCTATGACATCGAGGCCGCTCTGGCGGCCCCTGAGCCACAAGGCACCCGACCATGACCGACCTCAAGCACGTCCAGGTCAACGGGATCCGCTTCGCCTACTTCGAGCAGGGGCGAGGGCCGACCGTGCTCCTGCTGCACGGCTTCCCCGACACGGCCAGGACCTGGGATCACGCCATGGGCGCGCTGGCCAACGCCGGCTTCCGCGCCGTCGCGCCCTACATGCGCGGCTACACCCCCACCGAGGCGCCGACCGACCGCGAGGTCACCGTCGAACAGCTCGGCCTGGACGCTCTGGCCCTCATCGACGCCCTCGGGGACGATGGGCGCGCCTTCCTCGTCGGCCACGACTGGGGCGCCGCCGCCTCCTACGCCGCCGCCGCCATGCAGCCGGACAAGATCAAGAAGCTCGTCACCGTCGCCATCCCCCACCCTCGCGCGATACGCCCGACCCCCGCCAGGCTCCTGACCGCGAAGCACTTCATCGTCCTGCGCTTCAAGTCCGCCGCCCAGCGCGTGCGCCGCGACAACTTCGCCTACATCGACGACATCTACCGCCTCTGGTCGCCCGCCTGGAACCTCCCGCCCGGCGAGCTCCACGACATCAAGGCCTGCTTCTCCGACCCCGACAGCCTCGACACCGCCCTGGGCTACTACCGGGCCGCCTCCCCCATCCCCCCGGACTTCCTCAAGAAAGCCATCGCCGTCGACACCCTCTCGATCGGCGGAGACTCCGACCCCTTCGTCGGCGAGGCCGACTACAAGCGCGCCGCGCGCTTCTTCTCGGGCGCCTACCAGAGCGCCCTCATCCCCGGCGGCCACTTCCTGCACCGCGAGAGCCCCGAGCGCTTCGCCCTCCTCCTCATCGACTTCTTCAAGGCCCCCTGAACCCGCCGACCTCCCCCCGCGAGGCCCTCCCCTCGGGGCTTGATCGCGACGCGACGAGCCTCCCCGGGGGCCCTCACCCGCCCTCGCGCCGCGCGTTCGCCCGGATCGCGGCGGCCATGAAGGCCGCCAGGCCGTCTCCGGACTTGTTGATATTGTTGGAGAACCTCGCATCGGACTCGAAGAGATCCGCCAGCCCCGCGTGCATCGCCGCGCTGCACGGGTAGAACCACCGATCGATCGACCGCTTGTGCCGCTCGGCCGCGTCCATCGCCGCCTCATCGTCGGCGGACACCCCCGCGACCATCAGCGCGCAAAGCTCCCCATAGATCGCCTGCTGCTCCTCCTTGATCTGCGCCCACTCCCTGGCCCCATACCCTCGCGTCCGCCTCGCCGACTCCTTGAACGCGTCCGTCTCCCCCCACCGCTCCCGCGCCTCGTCCTCATGCTCCGCCGGATCAAAGCCATCAAAGAGATCCTTCACCTCGTCCCCCTCCACCTCGTCGCCGTCGATCTCGGCCAAAGCCCTGTCGACGGCCTTGATCATCCGCGCGGCCTGCGCCGCGCGCTCCATGAGCGCCGCGCGCTGCCCAAGCAGCGCTCGCCTGCGATCAAAACCCGGCTCGTCCAGCCCGCGCCGGATGGCCTCCAGAGACAGGCCCAGCGCTCGACCGATGAGGATCTGCTGCAACCGCCTCAGATCCCCCTCCCCGTAAAGCCGATAGCCCGCCGCCGTCCTCCGCGCCGGGATCAAGAGCCCGATCTGCTCGTAGTGGTGCAGCGCCCGCACCGACACCCCCGCCAGCCGGGCCACCTCCCGGACAAGATATGTGCGCGGCTCCTTCATGCCCACAACCTGAGGCCTGACACCGCGTGAGGGTCAAGGCGCAAACGCACCTCGATCATCAACAAAAACGACGCGCTCATGTATCGACAATATCGATTTCATTGTCTCAGGGGATGCTCTACCTTGAACCATGGACGCGGGCGAGCTTGTAGATCGGCCCACGTTCTGCTCTGATTCTGATCTTGAGAAAGGGAGGGAGAGGCGATGAGACGAGCGAGGCGATCGGTGAAGGGGTGGGCGGCGGCGGTGATCCTGTCAGGGGCCTGGGCCTGTCAAGGTCCGGTGACCTACACCGAGCTGGACGAGGGGACGCCCGACGAGATCGACACCCCGGCGCCCGACGACCCGGCGCGGGACGTGACCCAGAAGCTGCACCTGTCGACCTGCGAGGCGGGGCTGGCCTGGGAGAAGGCGACGCTGGAGCAGGTCGTGGAGCAGGGCTTCTTCGGCCACTCGCCCAACCGAGGGCTGCTGGTTCGGATGTCGACCTACGGGGACCGGCACGCCTACCGCGCGAGCGACGGGGAGCCTGTCTTCGCCCTGACCCAGAACCTGGGGCGCCGCGCGATGTCGGCGGACTGGAGCGTCTACGGCGACCTCGTCGCGAACGACCAGGGGCAGCAGCAGATGGCCGTCAAGGCCTTGATCACCGAGCGGGTGCTGGAGTCCTCGGGGCTCCTGGAGTCCTTCCCGCAGGTGGCGCTCTCGGGCGACGGCGGGACGGCGGTGACGGTCTCCTGCCAGCGCGAGCGGCTCCAGGTGACGCGCTGGCGGGTTTCGGAGGGCGCCGAGGTGCTCGCGGTGGATCTCGGGCAGCCCTGCCTGGGGCCATTCTGGCCCTCGGACACCGCCGTCTCGGTGACCTCCGACGGGGCCGTGGCGGTGATCGGCCTGGACGCCGAGGGCGCTCTCGCGCGGGTGGATCTGGAGACCGGCGAGTTCGTCGTGGTCGAGGCGCACGGCGCGGAGATGGACACGTGGGGGCGGCGCGTGCTGGACCTGTCGATACAGCCCGGCGGCGACCTCGTCGCCTCAGTCGGGCTCGACGGCCTGCTGCGCCTCTTCGCCCTGCCCGACATGAGCCCCGTCGGCGAGCCCATCGCCGCCGGGACCCAGGACATCAACAAGCTCACCTACCTGCCCTCGGTGGTGTCCCTCGCGGTCTGGTCGCCCGACGGCAGGCTGCTGGCCCACCTCTCGCCCGAAGGCGACGTGATCCTCCGACACGCCGCCGACATGGCCGTCGCCCTGGAGCTCCCGCGTCCCATCTTCGATGAGGGCCAGGAGCCGGAGTTTGCCCGCAATGGGCTGGTGGACGTGGCCTTTGACGCCCACACCCAGGCCCTGGCGATCTCGACCGAGAGCGGCATGGCGATGTGGCGGTGCGAGGGCGCCGAGCGACCCCAGGGTCACGGCCCCCTCCAGGTGACCCTCGACGGCCCCGCTCGCCTGAGGGTCGGCCAGGCGGCCACCTTCGTCGCCACCCACTTTGGCACCGATCACCTCCACGGCCACACCTTCTTCATCGACGGCCAGGAGGCGGCCCCCTCGACGACCGCCCGCGAGCTCACCTGGACGGCCACCGCGCCGGGCCGCCACGAGGTCACGATCGTCATCGACGACGGCCTCGACTCCGGCTCGGCCACCCTCCAGGTCGAAGTCTCGCCCTGATCCCTGCTCCACCACAAAACAACGACCTCCCCCTCTATACCCAGATTGACCTCCCCCTCCCGCACAAGCAGCTGGCACACGTCTTGTACAGACAAGACCCCATCGACCGACAGCTGGACGACGAGGCCGACGAACGCGGTATCGCCTCTCCAGCGCGCGGCGATCGACGTGCAGAAAGTGCAGCCGATCTTGAACGGTATGTATATTTTGCTTAGATAACGAGAGTTTACTCTCAAGAGCAAGCGGGCGAGGCGGGTGTCATGGGCGACCTCAAGGCATCGAAGGAACGCTTCAAGAGGGTGAGGCTGCTGGGCGAGGGGGGGATGGGGCAGGTTTTTGAGGCGGTGGATCTGCGCAAGTCGATCCGGCTGGCGCTCAAGACCCTCACCCGGCACGACGCGGCTTCGGCCTTGCGCTTCAAGCGTGAATTTAGAGAGATCACCAGGCTCTCGCACCCGAACCTGGTCCGCCTCCACGATCTGGTCATCGACGAGGATGAGATCTTCTACACGATGGAGCTGATCGAGGGGGTGGACGTGCTCTCGTACGCGATGCCCCAGTGGTGGCGCTGGCCAGTGACGGGCAATGCGGCCATGGCGATCGACACGACCGAGATGGTCTTCTTTGATGTCACCGAGGTGTTGGAGGAGCCCGCGGGGCCGGTCGAGGGCATCGACGCCGACCGGTGGCCGATCTGCCCGCTGGAGACGATCCGCCCCTTGCTGGGCCAGCTCGTCGACGTCCTTGAGATCCTGCACCAGCGCGGGATCGTCCACCGCGACTTGAAGCCCGCCAACATCCTGATCGAGCCCTCGGGGCGGCTCAAGCTGCTGGACTTCGGCGTCGCGCACTTCATGGGCGACGCGGTCAAGATGAACGAGAGCGGGCTGATCATCGGCACGCCGGACTTCATGGCGCCCGAACAGCTCACCGACGGGCCCATCGGCGCCTGGACCGACCTCTACGCGCTCGGCGCGCTGCTCCACCTGATGCTGACGGGCCAGCGCCCCTACCCGGGCGACGCCTGGCGCCGCGTCCTCGCCGGCGAACGCCTTGAGCCGCCCCACCTCGACGACCGCCTCCCGAAACCCTGGGGGCAAGTCTGCGCTGGCCTGTTGAGCCACGATCCCGAGCACCGCCCGACGATCCAGGAGCTGCGGCTGGCGCTCGACCTGCCGGGCGCGCCCCAAGGACCCTCATGGCTCAACTGCGGCGACACCTTCGACCTCATCGGGCGCACCCGCGAGCTGGCCCGGATCGACGCCGCCGAGGCCCTCGCCGCCAGCGGCCAGTTCTGCGCGCTGTTGATCTCGGGGGAGGCCGGCATCGGCAAGACCGCCCTCCTCAAGGCCGCTCTGCTCAAAGCCCGCGCGCGCGGCGTCGAGGCGCTCCAGGGCCACTGCGCCCGACGCGAGAGCGCCGCCTTCCGCGCCTTCGACGACCTCCTCGACCGGCTCGCTGTCCACCTCAAGGCGCTCGACCCTGTCGCTCTGCACCCGCTGCTGCCCCTCGTCAGCGCCGCAAGCGCTGACTTCCCCGCGCTCGTCTTCGCCCTCGACAAGTCCGCCGCGCCCACCGGCCCCGCGTCGACCCCCGAGGCAGCGGCGCAGCGCCTCGCGGCGCTGCTGGAGGCCATCGCCCACGATCAACCCTTGATGATCGCCCTCGAAGACCTCCACTGGGCCGACGAGCCGAGCGTGGCGCTCCTGCGCGCGCTGATCGAGCGCGCCCCCGCCGGGGTCGCGCTGGTGATGACCGCGACGGACAGCAACGTGGACCCCTCCCACCCCCTCTGGCCGCTCCTGCACCCCGACGAGGGCGACACCGCGCCTGTCGACCTCCTCGCGCTCGGACCCCTGACGAAGACCACCGCGCGCCGCCTCATCGAGCAGATCGTCGGCGCGCCCGCCTCGCAGGCTTACGTCGAGGCGATCCACGCGCACACCCACGGCAACCCCTTCTTCATCCTCCAGCTCGCCCTCTCGCCCCAGACCTGCGCTGAACCCACCAGCCCCCTGCCCTCGCTCGACGCGCTCCTCCAGACCAGGGTCGACGCCCTGAGCCCTCCGGCCCGCGTCGTCCTGGAGATCGCCGCCGTCACCGGCGGGCTGACCACCGACCTGATGCTCCGGCGGATCTCCGGGCTCTCCCCCGACGCCTTCGACCTCGCCATGGACGAGCTCTGGCGCGAGCGCATGGTCCGGCCAGCCTTCCACCCCAACCCCCTGTGCGACGCCGCCACCTTCTGCGCCAACCCTGGCCTGTGCCGAGCCCGCGGCACCTCGCCCGAATGGCCCACCTCCACCCTCTACCACGAGCGCATCGGGCGCTTCGTCCTCGACCACACCTCCGCCGAGCGCCTCGCCGATCTGCACGGCCTCGTCGCCGACGCACTCCAGATCAGCGCCCTCGACCCCTCCTGCACCTCCTCGCGGCTCCACAAAGCCCTCTATCACCACCTCGACTCCGTCGAGCGGCTCACCCGCCCTCACCTCAAGCCCAAGCAGGGGAGGTCTCTCTGAACCGGGCCGCAAGTCCTTGTAATGAAACAGCTCCTGGGGTAGACCGTGGACGAACCGTCTTGACCCTGGCGCCCAGGGTGATGCTGCGTCGAGCGATCCATGCGCCCTGTTCTTCACGCTCTCTGGTCTGTCCACAGCCATCGACTGCATCTTTGGGCCGAGCGCGATGCCGGGCCGGGCACACCAGCGCGCGCTGAGCGATCAAGGGAGCTGTTCGACGCCCCTGATCACCCCTCCTCTTGCTCGGGAGCGCTGCTTCGAGAGCTGGTCGATGACGCCGCCGTGGATTGCGCTGAACATACCCTCGGGCGCCTCGGTATGGTGCTGCCCTCTGTCGCGGGTGCTCCAGCGCCCTCCACGGCAGGCCCGGCCGGGTCGAGCGGGGAGCTCGGCTGGGGTTGTTGGAGTGTCGAGACCCTCGTCTTTGAGCCCGAGGCAGCTTTGGAGGTCCTCCACGCGCTGTCGGAACACGCTCCCCAGGCGATCCGGCTCGGATCTGAAGCCTCGGTCCTGGCCAGCGCAGGGCGGCTGGCGCTGGAGATCGCCGCCCAGGGGCGCGCGGTGCCGGTGCTGGAGCGCGACGGCGAGGGGTGGACGGCGCGCTGGCGGCCCATCCCTGAAGGGGCGCTGCCGGTGCACCTCGAGGCGCTCGTTGAGGCGCTGCCCACGGCGGGCCGCGCGGGCGCCGAGGCTGGAGTCTGGCCCTCGTGGCGTGCGAACGCCCAGGAGAAGGGGTGGGGGGCAGTGCCTGCGCCCTCGGCCAGCGCGGTGATCTATGATCTGGTGTGGACCTTGACCGACGCGCTGGTGCGCGGCTTGCTCTCTTCGAAGGCTCCGATGAGCGTCCCCTCTTCCGGTCCGGCCCAGGCCAGGGCGCTGGCCGCCTGGCTCAAAGCGCTCCAATCCCCGGATCCTCGCCTGGACCCCAGCCACGATAAAGTTCTTCGGGCGCTGCAGAAGACCTTGGAGCCCTGGACCGATCGGGCGGCCCAACGCGGACCCGAGCGGATCCGGGTCTGCTTCCGGCTCTCGGCGCCCGAAGAGGGCGGGCAGGGCTGGCTCCTGGAGTTCCTGTGTCAGGATCGGCAGGATCCCAGCGTGCTGATCCCCATCGAGGCGGCGTGGCGACGGGGTCCTTCAGCCAACGTGCTCCGCCGCCTGATCGAGTCGCCCCAGGAGGCGCTCGTCAAGGAGATGGAGCGCGCCGCCGGGCTCGTCCCGGAGCTGGCCGACGCTCTGGAGAAGTCTCGGGTGAGGTCGCTGACCTTCGATGTCGACGGCGCCCATCGCTTCCTGCGCGAGAGCGCCCCGCTGCTCGAGCGCGTCGGCTTTGGGGTCCTGACGCCCTCGTGGTGGAAGAAGCCCACCCGACCAGGCCTCAAGGCCATCGCCCGCGGAGAGGGCAAGACGGGCGAGGGCCTCGGGGACATCTTTGAGTTCGACTGGCAGGTGGCGCTGGGCGACGAGGTGCTCGATGAGGCGACGCTCAGGGAGCTGGCCAGGATCAAGGCGCCGCTTGTGCGCTTTCGTGGGCAGTGGATCGAGCTGCGAGCCGAGGATCTGGACAAGGTGCTGGCCTTCATCGAGCGCCACGGGGACGAGAGCCTGCGGCTGACGGCCCCGGAGGTGATGCGCCTGGGGGCAGGCCTGGACGCTATCGAGGGGTTGCCCGTCCACCACATCGAGGCTCGCGGCGCGCTCGGTGAGCTGCTCAAGGGTGAGGCCCATCAGCTCAGGATTCGCAAGGCGCCAAGAGATTTCATAGGTAAATTAAGGCCTTATCAGACACGAGGGCTGTCGTGGCTGGCCTTCCTTGAAGGGCTGGGGTTGGGCGCGTGCCTGGCCGACGACATGGGGCTGGGCAAGACGGTGCAGGTCCTGGCTCGGCTTGAGCACGAGCGCGCGGGCGAGAAGCGAGGTGAGCGCCTGTCGCCGGGGCCGACCTTGCTGGTCTGTCCCATGTCGGTGGTGGGCAACTGGGCGCGCGAGGCGGCGCGCTTCGCCCCGAAGCTCGACGTCGCGATCCACCATGGGCCGGACAGGCTCGACGGCGAGGCCTTCCGAGCCAGGGCCGAGGGCGCAGACATGGTGATCACGACCTACACGACGGCGGCGCGGGACATCGAGCGCCTTGGGCTGGTGCGGTGGCACCGGGCGGTGCTCGACGAGGCGCAGAACATCAAGAACGCCGACACGAAGCAGGCGCGGGCGCTCAAGACCCTCGGCGTGCGCCATCGGGTCGCGCTGACGGGCACCCCGGTCGAGAACCGCCTCTCGGAGCTGTGGTCCATCATGGACTTCCTCAACCCGGGCCTGCTGGGCTCGGCCAAGGGGTTTCGAGACGCGCTGGCGCGGCCCATCGAGCTTTACAAGGATGCGGGCAAGGCTGCACAGCTCCGTCACCTCTGCGGACCCTTTGTGCTGCGACGGCTCAAGACGGACAAGAAGATCATCAAGGACCTGCCCGACAAGATCGAGATCAAGGAGTACTGCCCGATGACCCGCGAGCAGGTCTCGCTCTATCAGGCGGTCGCCGAAGCGTCCCTTGAGGCCATCGACGCCAGCGAGGGGATCGAGCGCAAGGGGCGTGTCCTGTCGGCGATGACTCGCCTCAAGCAAGTTTGTGATCATCCGGCGCTCTTGCTGGCCGACGGCTCCGCGTTGCCAGGGCGCTCCGGCAAGCTGTCGAGGCTCGAAGAGCTGATCGAAGACATCGTGGGGGCCGGCGAGAAGGTGTTGGTCTTTACGCAGTACGCCCAGATGGGGAAGATGCTCGTCAGGCACATCACGGAGCGTCTGGATGTGGGCGTGCTCTTTCTCCATGGCCAGGCCTCTCGAAAGGCTCGGGAGCAGATGATGGCGCAGTTTCAGGAGCCCGACGGGCCGCCCGTCTTCTTGATCTCCCTCAAGGCCGGGGGGACGGGCCTGACGCTGACGGCGGCCAACCACGTCATCCATTATGATCGGTGGTGGAACCCTGCGGTGGAGGATCAGGCGACGGACCGGGCCTTCCGCATTGGTCAAAGGCGAGATGTTCAGGTGCGAAAGTTCATCTGCCCCGGCACGCTGGAGGCCCGGATTGACGCGATGATCGATGACAAGCGCGCTCTGGCCGCGCAAGTCGTCGGCGCGGGTGAGGCTGGCCTGACGGAGCTGTCGACGGAGGATCTGCGGGAGATTTTTGCGCTCTCGGGGGGGTTGGTGGTCGACTGAGGGGGGGGTGGAGTGTCCTGGGGTTGGTTCAAGAAGACGACGACGGCGCGCGCGGCCGATGGCATCAAGGCCAGGAGCCAGCGCGGCCAGATCGGTGAGAAGTGGTGGTCGAGGCGCTTCATCGAGGCGCTTGAGAGCTTTGCGGACGGAGGGCGGCTGTCTCGGGGGCGGACCTACGCCAGAAAGGGGCAGGTCCTCGGCCTGGGGGTGTCTTCCGGGGTGGTCGAAGCCCGAGTCCAGGGTTCGCGGCGGACGCCCTACCGAGTCGAGATCGGGTTCAAGCCGCTGACGGAGGCCGCCTGGGACCAGATCGAGGCTCACCTGCTCGAAGACGCCCTGCTCTGCGCGGCGCTGTGCTCAGGGACGATGCCCAAGGGGATCGAGGCGCCCTTCCAGGCTGCGGGGCAGGCGCTGCTGCCGAGCCGCCGCGAGCACCTGGCCCTCTCATGTTCCTGTCCCGACTGGGGTTACCCGTGCAAGCACGCCGCGGCGGCGTGCTACATCCTGGCCGAGCGCTTTGACGAAGACCCCTTCGCGCTCTTTCTCTGGCGAGGTCGCGCCGTCGACGCGCTCCTTGAGCGCCTGGAGGCACACGCCGACGAGGGTCACGACACAGCACCGCTCGACAGCGCGCCGCTGGCGTCTTTCTGGAAGACAGGGGACCTGTGGCGCGGCATGGCGTTGAGCCTGGTCCCCCCCGAGATCCCTGACCATGCGCTGCGCCAACTCGGCATGGCTGGCCTCAAGCTCGGCGCCCAGGACATCTCCGAGCGGATGGCGCCGGCTTACAGCGCCATGACCTCAAGGGCCGCCGGGCTGGCCAGCGGCGATACGGACTGGCGCGTCCTGCGCGCCCATCGACCCGAAGACGGGTTCAAGGGCTTGAGCGTCGAGGCGCTCATGGAACGCCTCGACGACGCCTACGACGCGCTGTCTGAGGCACAGCGTCGGGCGATCTTCGGGGCGTGGTGCGCGGGCTTTGGTCAGTTCGAACTCGACGGCGAGCATGTGGACATGGCCGAGGCGTGGCACGACAAGGAGGCGCTCTTCGACCTGTTGGCCGACGAGGACCCCGAGGATCTGCGCGAATGGTTGAGACGTTGTCAGGTCTGATTTGCGCTCGGATTGTCGAGCGACAAGGTTACCGGGGGCCTCGGCCATGTGTACAATCGTCGTCCTCCACCGCGTCAACCCCGACTACCCCGTCATCATCGCGGCCAACCGGGACGAGTACTACGCCAGGCCGACCGCCTCGCCGCACCTCATCAGCCAGACCCCGCACATCGTCGCTGGCCTCGACGGGCAAAAGGGCGGCACCTGGATGGGCGCCAACTCCGCCGGGATCTTCGTCGGCCTGACCAACCAGCGCACCTTCAAGACCGCCGACAAGGCCCTCCGATCGCGCGGCGAGGTGACCCGCGAGGCGCTCAACCACACCGAGGTGGGGCGGATCGATGAGGCGCTGGCGGCCCTCGACCCGCGCCAGTACAACCCCTTCAACCTGCTCTACGGCGACGCAGAGCGCCTGCGCGTGGCCTACTTCCACGAGGGCATGACCCGCCCGGAGATCGCCGACGTCCCGCAGGGCGTCCACGTCCTGCCCAACGATCGCCTCGACTCCGAGCGCTTCTCCAAGGTCCAGCGGGCCCGCGACCTGATCCAGCCCCACGCCCGCGCCCCCTGGTTTGAACTCCAGGGGCACCTGCAGGCCATGCTCGCCGACCGCTTCCTGCCCCCGATCCAGTCCATCCCGCCCGCGCCCCGCGGATCAATGATGCCCCAGCGCCTGATCCACCGCCTGGAGGCGCTGTGCATCAAGACCCCGCTCTACGGCACGCGCTCGTGCGCCATCGCGGCGCTGGCCCCGGGGCGCGTCGCGCGCTACCTGGCCACGGAGGGGCCGCCCGACGAGGCTGAGCTCAAGGATCTGAGCGCGCTGCTGACCCCGCCAGGGCACGAGGCCCGCTGAGCGGGTCAAGGCGGGGTCAGGGCAGCCGCGCGCCCTGCTCGCCGACCTCGGGGCCGCCGGACGGCGCCGGGGCGGGGGCGGGGGGCTCGCCGAGGCGCCCCAGGCGCCAGCGCAGCTCCTCGACGGCGCTGTAGAGGACGGGCACGACGAAGAGCGTGATCAGCTCGATGGTCATGCCGCCGAGCGAGGGTATGGCCATCGGGACCATGACGTCGGAGCCCCGCCCCTCGGAGGTGATCACGGGCAGGAGCGCCAGGATCGTCGTCGCGGTGGTCATCAGGCAGGGCAGCACCCGGCGGTCGCCGGCCTCCTGCACGCACTGGCGGATGGCCGCGATGGAGTCGGGCTGGACAACCTCGAAGCGCTGCTTGAGGTAGGTCGCTATCACCACCCCGTCGTCCGTCGCGACCCCGATCAGCGCGATGAAGCCTATCCAGACCGCCACCGACATGTTCATCGGGCCGATCTGGAAGAGATCGCGCGCCGAGCGCCCCATCACGTCAAAGTCCATGAACCAGGGCTGGCCGTAGAGCCAGATGAGGATGAAGCCCCCCGAGACGGCCACGCCCACGCCCGTGTAGATGAGGAAGGTCGTCAGCACCGTCCTGAACTGGAAGTAGAGCAGCACGAAGATCAGCGCCATCGCCAGCGGCACGAGCAGCTTGAGCCGCTTCTCGCTGCGCACCTGGTTCTCGTAGGTCCCCGTGAAGAAGTAGCTGACCCCTGCCGGCAGCACCAGCTCCCCGCTGTCGAGCTTCTGCTTGAGGAAGCCCTGCGCCAGCTCGACGAGATCCGCCTCGGCCGCCCCCTTGACCCGGTCGAAGATCACGGTGCCCGTCAGGAAGGTGTCCTCGGCCTTGATCATCTGCGGGCCGCGCACATAGCGCAGCTCCACCAGCGACTCCAGCGGGATCTGCTCGCCGTCGGGCGCCGGGACGAAGACCTTGAGCAGCGCCTCGACGCTGTCGCGCTCCTCGCGCATGTAGCGCACCCGCACCGGGTAGCGCTCGCGGCCCTCGACCGTCCGCGTCAACATCATGCCCCCCAGGCCGATCTGGATGACCTCCTGGACCGCGTCGACGGTCAAGCCGTAGCGCGCAATGGCCTCTCGATCGATCTCGAACTCCAGGTAGGGCTTGCCCACGATCCGCTCGGCGAAGACCGTCTCGGCCCTCACCCCTGGAACCTGCCTCAACAGCCCCTCCATCTGGATCCCCACCGCCTCGATCGTCTCCAGATCCGGACCTCGGATCTTGAGCCCCATCGACGCCCGCATCCCGGTCTGGAGCATGATGATCCGCGTGTTGATCGGCATCAGCTCCGGCGCGCTGGTCATGCCGGGCAGCTGGGCCACCTTGACGATCTCGGCCCAGATGTCCGAGGGCGACCGGATGTGATCCCGCCACTGCCGACGCCGGCTCCCATCGGGCAGCTCGATCCACTCGGCCTTGTAGTTGACCACCGTCTCGACCATGGACACCGGCGCCGGGTCCAAGGGGCTCTCTGCGCGCCCGATCTTCCCCACGACCTCGTCGACCTCGGGGATCGACGCAATGGCCGCGTCCATCTCCTGAAGCATCTCCAGCGACTCCCCCAGCGAGGCGTGGGACATGGTCGTCGGCATGAAGAGGTAGGAGCCCTCGTCGAAGGGCGGCATGAACTCGCGACCGAAGCCCGGCAGCGCGTGCGCCACGGCCACCACCGGCCGCGACAGCCTCACCCCATCCGGCAGCCACCCGAAGACGCCATCGAAGCCCAGCCACGTCGTCATGCCGAAGAGCGTCAACAGCCCCGGCGCCAGCAGGAAGGCCACCTTGTGCGAGAGCGCCCACCTCAAAATCCGGCTATAAAACTTCAGGAAGATCAAGAAGTTGAACATCAAAAACCCGACGAAGCCCCCCACCAGGAGCAGGTTGCGACCCAGCCCCTCCCCCGGCCCCAGCGGCAGCCAGTCCCGCGTCAGCAGCACCGTCATGGCCACGATCGCCAGCACGTTCTCCAGCCAGGAGGGCAAGTCCCGCAGCCGCGCGGGCAGCAACCCCTCGACCACCCGCAGCGCCCCGACCAGGACGACGAAGAGGCCCAGGAGGACCTGCACCTTGACGGCGAGCGCGACCCCCAGCCCCATCATGATCCAGTCTCGCCAGTGCTCGCGGCGCGCCGCCGAGCGCACCACCCGACGCCAGAGCGGCCCCTCAGAGGGCGCCAGCGCCCGCACCCGCGGCCAGAGGATCAGGTGGGCCAGCGGCGGCAGGACCGTCAGCGCGAAGAGCATCGCCCCCGCCATCGCAAAGGTCTTCGTCCAGGCCAGCGGCGCAAAGAGCTTGCCCTCCGAGGCCGTCAACGCAAAGACCGGCAGGAAGCTCACCAGCGTCGTGGACAGCGAGGTCAGCACCGCGGGCGCCACCTCCGCCGCCGCGTCGCGCACCACCGCCCCCCGCGCCGCGCTCGAGGTGGCCTCGCCGCGCCCCTCGGCTTCGTTGAGCCTCGCGACGATGTTCTCGGTAAAGACGATCCCCATGTCGACCATCGTGCCGATCGCGATCGCGACGCCCGCCAGCGACATGATGTTGGCGTCCACGCCGGCGATCTTCATCGCCAGGAAGGCCGTCAGGACCGCCATCGGCAACATGGCCGAGATCAAGATCGAGGAGCGCAGGTGCCGCATCAGGATCAACACCACGATGATCGTGATCAAGATCTGCTGCCAGAGCGCCGTCGTCAGCGTCCCGAGCGTCTCCTTGATCAAGGTCGAGCGATCGTAGAAGGGCACGATCCGCACCTTGCTGACCCGCCCATCCTCCAACGTCCGCTGCGGCAGGCCCGGCTCGATCTCCGCGATCCGCGCCTTGACGCGCTCGATGACGGCCAGCGGGTTCTCCCCGAAGCGCGCCACGACCACCCCTCCCACGGCCTCCGCCCCGGCCTTGTCCAACGCCCCCCGGCGGTCATCTGGCCCGAGACCCACCCTGGCCACGTCCTTGACCCGGATCGGGACGTGATCGCGCTGGACCACGACCGCCTGCTCTATGTCCTCGATATCCTTGATGAAACCCAGGCTTCGGATCAGGTACTCGACCTTGTTGATCTCGATCGTCCTGGCCCCCACGTCGAGGTTCGATCCCTGCACCGCCGCCGCGATCTGCCCCAGGCTGACCTCGTGCGCCCGCATCGCCTCCGGGTCCACGTCGATCTGGTACTCCTGCACGTAGCCGCCGACCGAGGCCACCTCGCTGACCCCGGGCACCGACTGCAGCGCGTAGCGCACCGTCCAGTCCTGCAAGCTCCGCAGCTCCTGCATCCCCCAGCCGCCGACCACCTCCCCGGCCTCGTCGTGCCCTTCAAGCGTGTACCAGAAGACCTGACCGAGCGCCGTGGCGTCCGGCCCAAGCATCGGCACGACACCATCGGGCAGGGTCCCGGACGGCAGCGCCGAGAGCTTCTCCAGCACCCGCGAGCGCGACCAGTAGAACTCCACGCTGTCCTCGAAGATCACGAAGATCGTCGAAAACCCCAGCATCGAAAAGCTGCGGACCGTCTTGACCCCGGAGATCCCCAGCAGGGCCGTCGTCAAGGGGTAGGAGATCTGATCTTCGAGGTCGCGCGGCGAGCGCCCCGGCCACTCCGTAAAGACGATCTGCTGGTTCTCGCCGATGTCCGGGATCGCGTCGACCGGCACGGGCTCCCGAGGCAGCGCCCCGCCCCCCAGATCCATCGGCGCCACGATCAGCCCGGCGACGAGCAAGATCCCGACGAGCAACACCACCGCGAACTTGCTCGTAATGAAGAAGCCGATCAGGTGCTCCCAGAAGCCCCGCGGCGCAGAAGCCCCGCTCATCGCTGACCTCCAGCCGGCGCGCTCTCCGGCGCGCTCCCTGGCCCGCCCCCCGGCTTCGAGGCCGGCGCGCTCCCCGGCGCGCTCCCCGGCCTCGAAGCCGGCGCGCCCCCCTCGGTGAGGTCTGGATCGGCCAGCTGGGCCAGCTCGCCGCTGAGGAACTCCCCGCCGCCGAGCGCCTCGCGGCGCTCGCCGCATTGCAGCATCGCGGCGCCGAAGTAGGCGTTCTGGAGCGTGTCGCCGCGCTGAAACCACTGCGCGCCCCGGTTGTCGAAGGCCATCGGGCAGAAGTTCAGGTGGAGCGCCTCGTCGAGCGGGTTGCCAAAGACGCGCATCAAGCCCGCGACCTGCGCCGTCAGCGTCTCGAAGGCGGCGCGGGCGACCTCGATGGACGCGGCGCGCTCGAAGTAGCGCGCGTGCGTGATCAAACCCCGCTGCATCGGCGCCCAGGCCCCCACGACCTGCGGGCCGCCAGCCGGCGCGGCGGCCTGGGCCGCGGCCTGGATGGCCTGCGCGGCGGCGCGCGCGCGGTCGAAGTCGTCGGCCGCCAGCGCCTCCTGCGCGTCGAGGTAGGCCCTGAGGATCGGCGCCAGCCGCGCCCGCTCATCGGCCGACAGCACGATCGCCGCGTCGAAGCTGGCCGGCGTCCGATCATCGGGCCGCGTCATCAGGCTGCGACCGCCCTTGATCTGGAGATCGGCGTCCAGCCGGAAGGCCCCCCGCGTCACCACCCGCTCTCCGTACTCCAGGCCCGCGATCACGGGATAGACCCCGCCCGATCTGACCCCGAGACGCACCTCCCGCGCCTCGTAGGTCGGCCGCTCCTGACCCGGGACCTCCACATAGACCAGCGAGCGCCTCCCCGAGAAGAGCGCCGCCGTCTCCGGGATCACCAGCTGCGGCTCGCCGCCACCCTCGCCGCCGCGCACCACGGCCTCGGCGAACATCCCTGGCCGCAACCTCCCGCCCTCGTTGTCAACCTCGACGCGCACCCGCGCCGTCCGCGTCCGCGCGCTGATCACCGGATCGACGAAGGCCACCCGACCCTCGAAGACCTCTCCAGGCAGCGCCTCCAGAGTCAGCGCGACCTTCTGGCCGATCTCCAACATCGGCAGGTCCTTCTCATAGGCGTCGAGCTGCACCCAGAGCCGGCCCAGATCCGTCAGCCGGTAGATCCCCGCGCCGGCCTCCACATACTGCCCCTCGCTGGCCAGACGCTCGATCACCGTCCCTGCAAAGGGGCTGCGGATCTGGACCTGCCGCCAGGGCGACTCGGCCGCCTCCATGCCCTTGAGCTCCCCCTCGGTGACCCCCAGCAGGCTCAAGCGCTGGCGCGACGCCCGAAGCGTCGACTCGGCCGCCGTCCGCGCCACCGGCATCGCCTCCTCCAGACGGGAGAGCTGCCGCCGCGCCTGGATCAAATCCTGATGCGCGGCGTAGATCTCGGGGCTGTAGATCGTCGCGATCGCCTCCCCGCGCTTGACCTGCGCGCCTGTCGTGGCCACCCGCAGGCGGTCGATCCGCCCCGCCGTCCACGCCGTCACCGTCCTCATCTGCGTCTCGTCGTGATCGACGCGCCCGAGCAGCCTCAGATCGGCATCGCCGCCCGCCCTCGGCATGACCTGGGCCGTCTCGATCCGCGACTGCGCCACCGCCGCAGGGCTGAGCTGGACCCTGTCCCTGGACTCGTCGCCGCCGACCCCCTCCACCGGGATCAGATCCATCCCGCAGATCGGGCACATCCCCGGCTCCGGGCTCCGGATCTGCGGGTCCATCGAGCACGTCCAGACCTCCGCCTCTCCCCCTCCAGGCGCGCGCCCTCCGACATCGCCGCCCGCGCCGCCGCCCGCGCCGCCCGTCAGGCTCCCGAGCCAGAAGGACAGCCCCACCAGCCCCACCACGACCACGGTCGCCGCCGCTCGCCCTGCCCATCCCCTCGACGGCGGCGACCCGCCACCCTGCCCACCCACCGAGGGCTCCTCAGGCGCATGGACCTCCTCGACATGCTCGCTCACGGCACGACCTCCAACGACAACGGCCGCCCGGCCGCGCTCTCAAGCCACGCCCAGGCCATCATGTGGCTCGCCTGCGCCTCGATGGACTCCTCGCGCAGCTCCTGCAGCCGCTCGAAGACCATCAGGATCGCCGCGACGCTGCCCTGCCCCGTCTCATAGGCCCCCATCGCCGAACCATAGGCCGCCTCGGCCTGCGGGATCAGCGTCTCCCGGTACAAGCGCACGTGCCTGCCCGTATCCCTCAACCTCGCCAGCGCCTGCACCACCTGCGACTCCTTGTCGTCCTGCACCGCCTCCCGCTGATGCGCCCAGGCCCGCTCCCCGGCCCGCTCGGCCGCCTCCTCGGCCTCGTAGGCGCCTGACCACACCGGCAGCGTCAAGCCCAGCACCGCCATGATCGCTTCCTTGCCGTCGTCAGAGCCCTCCATCACCTCCGCCTCGACTTCGACCCCCACCGTCAAATCCGGGTACCGGCTCGCACGCGCCCGCGCCACGAGCGCCCGGCTCCCCTCCGCCCGCCTCGCCAGCGACTCGGCCTCCGGGTGCTGGCGCGCGCTCTGCCTCAAGGCCTCGACGGCCTCCGTCGGCCTGACCGGGTCCACCACCCCCTCGGTCGTCGGCGTCGGCGTCCCGATCGGCGCCCCGACCAGCGCCGCCAGATGCGCCGACAGCTCGCCATCGGCCTCCTCAAGCTCCCGCACCCGATAGCTCAAGTGCGCCACCGACATCTCCACCTGGGCGACGTCCGCCACCGACGCCTGACCCACCTCCAGCCGACCCCTGAGCGTCTCGGCCAGCAACAGCAGCAGCTCGATCTGCTCCCCCTTGATCGCGCTGCTCTGCCTCACCTGCCACAGCTCCCAGTACACGTCGCTGACCTCGCGATGCAGATGGATCACCTCGGCCTCGAACTCCAGGCCGACCGCCCGAGCCTCGGCCGCCGAGGCCCGCACGCTCTGATCGAGCTTGTCGTACCACGGCAACATCTGCATCAACCCGAAGCGGTGCTCCTGGGAGCCCCCCCGCCGGACAAAGAACTCATAGTTCAACACCGGCTCCGGCAGCTTGTCCGCCGCCCCGACCCGCCGGGTCGCCGACTCCCAGGCCGCGTAGCGCGCCTGGATCGCCGGGCTCTGCGAGAGCGCGGCGTCGACGTAGCGCCCAAGATCTCCATCAAAATCAACCACTTGGCGCGCAACACCGGGCTCTCGCGGCTCAAACCGGGCGTCGACCGCCCGCAGCTCGCCCTCAAGGCGCTCGACGGACGGGCGCGCGGAGACACAGCCGACCAGCGCACAGAGCGCGACGACGACGAGCCCCCAGGCGGCCGCGCCTCGCCAGCGGGCTCGCCCACCACGGAAGATGAAGGCGGAGCGCGTCATGGGGCCGCGGCGACCTTCTGCTTGAGCTTCATCTTGCACAGCGGGCACGTCCCATCGCCCTCCGCGGAGCGGGCGTAGTGGACCGTCCCCATGTCGCAGTACCAACCCTCTTCAGGGATCGCCTCTGGCTGGACGGGCGGGTTGAGCTCCTGACCTTCGGCCGTCAAGCTCACCGTCGTCGGCGCCTCGGCCTTCGCGCCGGCTTCGATCGGCGCCTCGGCCTTCGCGCCGGCCTCGACCGGCGCCTCGACCTTCGCGCCCCCGTCACACGCCGCCGCGCCAACCACCAGCGCCAGCCCCAGCGACAACACCACCGACCCGATGCTCTTCGATCTTCCCATCACCGCTCCTGATAAGTTTCCGCAGCGACACGATCGACGCCGCGACCGCCCGACAACAGCAAGGCATGTGCCACCCGCCCCTGCCGCAGCCAAAGACCTCTCCGGCGCCCATCGGGGCGAGCCTTGAAGAATTTTCTTCGGCGACCGGAGAATATCCTCCACACTCTGAGGTGGGCAAGGAGGTCGAGGGGCGGCGCGGGGCAGCGCGGCGATGGAATGTTTCGTGCTTTCCAAGGGCGAGCATGAGGCGAGGCCGGCGCGCAGGGCAGATCGATGGAGGTTCGCGGTGGTGGTGGGGGGGCTTGAGGAGATCAGGCGAGGGGAGCGGGGTCAGCGGTCGTGGCAGATCCCGGTGGCGCTGGCGCTCATTGGGCTTTTTACGATGATGCACTACCTGACCGACACGCACGATATTGCCTTCCACAACGTCTACCGGCGGCTCTACTACCTGCCGATCCTGATCCTGTCCTTCTCGCACGGGCTGCGCGGCGGCCTCGTGGCGGCGGCGCTGACCAGCGCGGCTTACATCCCGCACGCCTTCTTCAGCGCGCACCGGGATCCCTCTCCGGACATCGACAAGGTGTTGGAGATCGCGCTCTACTTCATCATCGGGGGGTTGACGGGTTGGCTCGTGGGTCGTCAGAAGCGGGTGCAGCGGTCTCTGGAGCTGGCCCTGGAGGAGCGCAACCTGATGGAGCGCCAGCTTGTGCGCGCGGGGCGGCTCTCGGCGCTGGGGCAGCTGACGGCGGGGCTGGCGCACGAGATCCGCAACCCGCTGGGCTCGATCCTGGGGTGCGCCGAGGCGCTGGCGGCGGACTTCGGCCCGGAGCACCGCAAGCACCGCCTGGGGCAGCTCCTGCTCAAGGAGATCAACCGGCTCGGCCAGGTCGTCGAGGACTTCCTGCGCTTCTCGCGGCCCTCGCCGGTCTCCGACGCCGAGGTCGATCTGCGCGAGGTGATCGACGAGGTCTGCGCGCTGACGGCCAACGAGCGGCGCCGGCTGGAGATCGCGCTGGAGGTGGAGGTCGAGCCGGGGCGAGCGGTGGTCCGCGGTGACCGGGGGCAGCTCTCCCAGGTGCTGCTCAACGTGACGCTCAACGCCTACCAGGCCCTTGAGCGGGCCGGGCCCAGGCCGCGCGCGATGCGCGTGATCGCCCGCGCGAAGGAGATCGGGGAGAGGCGCTTCGTGCAGGTGGGGATCGTGGACAACGGCGCGGGGATCGACGCGGCGCTGATCGAGGAGGTCTTCAACCCCTACTTCACGACCCGCAGCGAGGGTTCGGGGCTGGGCCTGAGCATCTCCAACCGCATCATGGAGGCGCACGGGGGGTTCATGGACATCGACAGCCAGCCGGGGCGAATGACCGTCTGGTTGTCCTTCCCGCGGGAGGTGGCGGCGTGACGAGGCGAGAGCGCGTGATCCTGGTGGAGGACGACGAAAGCCTGCGAGAGGTGATGTGCTTTCACCTGGAGGAGGCCGGCCACGCGGTGCTCGCGGTGGCCGAGGCCGAGTCGGCGCTGTCGGCCTACGATCCCGAGACGGACGTGGTGATTACGGACCTGCGGATGCCGGGCATGGACGGCATGGCGCTGCTCGGGCGCCTCAAGCAGCGCGACGAGCAGGCCGTGGTGCTCGTCATCACGGCCTACGGCGGGACGGATCGGGCGGTGGAGGCGATGCGACGAGGGGCCTTTCATTACGTGGAGAAGCCCGTCAACACGACCACGCTGCTGTCCAGCGTGGGCAAGGCGCTCGAGCACCTGCGCCGCAAGGGGGGCGGCGTGGAGCTCGCCTCCCAGCACACCCGCGCGGCCGACGCGCAGAGCCCGATCGTGGCGTCGAGCCCGCGCATCAACCAGGTCTTGCGGCTGGTGGACAAGATCGCCCCGACGGACGCCACGGTGCTGCTGCGCGGGGAGTCGGGCACGGGCAAGGAGCTCATCGCCCGGGCCATCCACGCCCGCTCGCCGAGGGCTGGGCGCCCCTTCGTGCCGGTCAACTGCGCCGCGATCCCGCCGGATCTGCTCGAGAGCGCGCTCTTTGGCCACGAGAAGGGCGCCGTCACCGGCGCCAGCCGGACCACCGAGGGGCGCTTCCGGCAGGCCAATGGGGGGACGATCTTCCTCGATGAGATCGCCGAGCTGCCGACCCACCTCCAGCCCAAGCTGCTGCGGGTGCTCCAGGAGGGGGAGGTGGAGGTCGTCGGGGCGGCCAGGCCCGCCAAGGTCGACGTGCGGGTGATCGCGGCCACCCACCAGGATCTGGAGGCGCTGCTGGAGAGGGGGGCGCTCCGCCAGGACCTCTATTACAGGCTCAACGTCGTCCCCATCGAGATCCCCCCCCTGCGCGAGCGCCCGGAGGACATCCCGACGCTGACGCGCTTCTTCATGAGGAAGGTCGCCCCGCAGGCCCCGCTGGAGATCGACCGCGAAGTCGACGAGGCCCTGCTCTCCTACGCGTGGCCGGGCAATGTGAGGGAGCTTCAGAACGTCATCGAGCGCATGGTTTTTCTGCGCGAGGGCGAGAGGTTGACCGCGGCCGACCTGCCGCCCTTCGTGCTCCAGCCGCGCGCGCACGGGCCAGGCGGGTTGCCCTTCGCGCTCCCCGAGGCGGGCCTGGATCTGATCGCGCTGGAGAAGGCGATCATCGAGGCGGCGCTGGCTCGCTGCGAGGGCAACCGCTCGGCCACCGCGCGCTACCTCAACATCCCACGGCATGTGTTGATCTACAGATTGGAGAAGTTCGGGATCAAGTAGACAAACCGCCGACCCAAGGTCGAGGTCGGCGCGCCGCTCTGGCCAGCGGGTCGCTTCGAACGCAAAGAGCCTCGGGATCTGAATTTCAGATCCCGAGGCTCTCTGAGAGGGTCGCCGGCGCGGCGCGCCGACGCGGATAGAACTGTTCAGCGCAGCGCCGATCCAACCTCGACGACGAGCGCGTCGAAGCCGTCCGTGTGACGCACGAAGTCATCCACCCCGGCGGCGCGGGCTTCATGCTCGAAGTCGACGCTGTCGGTGTTGGTGAAGGCCGTGATGCGCGTCTGGTTGAAGCGCGGGACGCTTCGAACGATCTTGACGAACTCCAGGCCGTCGAGACCCTCCAGCTTGAGGTCGACCACGACGCACTCGGGCATCAGGCAGCCCGAGAAGAAGGCGGCCTCCAGCGCGTTGTAGGCGCCGGTGACCTCGACCTCGCGACCCATGGCGCGGCGGAGCCGCTCGGTCAACGCGGGGTCCGAGGTGACCACGACGAGCTGCTTGGTGTGGCGCTTGATGAAGGGGTTGGGCATCCCATGCCGATCGAGGAAGTCCATGAGGGTCTTCTTCTCGATGCGCCAGTGGCCTCCAGGCGTCCTGAACGCGCGGATCTTGCCCTGCTCAATCCAGTTCTTGATCGACGTGATGTTGACGTGACAGATCTTGGCCACATCGAAGGTGGTGAAGATCTCTTTCTCGAGGTTGACTCTGCTTGCCATGTTTTACACTCTCCGCAGTTCGATCGTTTACACAAGGGACCAGATCATCTTCTAACTCTTGATCGAAGAGCAAGGCAACCTAAAAGTTTGATTCAACCTACTTTTCACAAGAAAGAGCTTGAAACACCACCATCAACGCCTGGACGCCACCATGCCGTGCGAGGAGAGCAACGTCAGGAGCCGGTCGTGGTTGCGGTCGTGGGCGCAGGGCGGCTCGCTGCTCCAGGGCACCGAGCCGGAGGTGGAGTCCACGACCTTGCCGCCCTCAAGGATCAAGATCGAGGGGTAGGAGCGCACGCCGAGGGCCTCCATCACGCCGTCGACGTCCTCCTCCTGCACGACCATGCGGACGTCGACGCCCTCATTGACCTCCTCGCTCAGCCGCGCCACGGCCGGCGAGAGCAGCTTGCAAGGCTTGCAGAAGAGCGCGGTGGCGTAGACGACGCTCTTGCGGCGAGTCCCGGACAGGCTCTTGAGGTGGCTCCGGGTCATCCGCGCAATGTCGGGGAGATCCTTGGATCGAGTGGGCTGGCTCAGCGCGCCAGCAAAGGAAGGGCAGCCGCCCTCGGCCAGCTCCTCCGGGGGGGGCTCATCGCCGCCCGCCTCGTCGGGGTGCTCCACGGCGCCGTGCCCGAGCTCATCAGGCGCCTCTCCCCCGCCGAGGATCTCGTCGACGGCCGTCGGGCCGAAGGGCCCGGGATCCGGCGAGGTCGTCGGGATCTCTTGATTCTGGGAGACCGCTGCTTCCTGGGCAGGCGGCGCCTCGACGGCCTCAGGCAGCAGGGCCCCTATCGACACCCAGCCCACGGCCAGGCACAGGAGCGCCGTCGTCAACATCAAAGGCCAGTATCGGAGGTGGTTGCTGCGCATCGTCGCCCGTCGTCTCTTCGATCGTCTTTCCCGATGGGTCATCGAGGGCCTGCCCTTGAGCGCCAGTGACCCCAACACCTCGCAGGGTGGCTGTCTTCCTGGCCGGGCGCAAGGCGCTCAGGCCAAAGGCCACCCCCACATAGAAGATCGCGGTGGCCAGGAGCACCATCGCGTAGCTGGCGTCCGGCGCGGCCAGCTCGCCAGGATCAAGCCCCACGAAGGCCGACAAGAGCACGTAGGGCGCGCCGTAGAGCGCGGCCACGCCCAGCGCCTCCTGGCCGCGCCGCTCGCGCCGCCCTGACAACAAGGCCAGGGCCGCCGCCACGACCCCGATGAGGCCAGTTTCGATCGTAAAGACCAGCTCCCCCTGCGGGATGCTCCACGTCCAACGATACCCCAAAGCGACGTAGCCGATCGAAAAAAGCGCGCCGTAGAGCGCCGCCGGCCCCAGATCGCGCCACCGCACGTCGAGCCGGCGCCGCCACGACGCCCACCCCAGCGACACCAGGACCAGCAACACCGCCGCGCTCGCCCACCCCACCCGCGCCGCCGCTCGCTCACGATCGAGGCTCACCTCCAACCCCGGCAAGACCGCGACGGCAGCCCCTCCAGACGATGCCTCGGCGACACCCTCGCCGCCAACACCGCCCATGCCATGGATAACATTTGCATTTTCAACCACGACGCCCTCGCCTGCGCCGCCCCTCGATCCGAGCGACGGCTTCTCGACGGCGTCTATCTGGCCGACGGCGTCTATCTGGCCGACGGCGTCTATCTTGCCGACGGCGTCTATCTGGCCGACGGCGTCTATCTGGCCGACGGCGTCTATCCGGCCGACGGCGTCTATCCGGCCGACGGCGTCTATCCGGCCGACGGCGTCTATCCTGGCCGACGGCGTCTCGACGGCGTCTGTCATCACCTCCCCCACGGCCTTCCTCGGGATCTCGCAGCCGAGGACCGCGGCCAGCGTCGGCGCGACGGCGCGCATCGGCGCCGGGCCAGGCGCAGCGCCCCGCAAGAAAGGCCCCCCCCAGGCCAGGAAGGTCGCCTGGAGCACCTCGGGCTCCACACCGCCGTGCCCCCCCGCGTCGAGGTGGCCATGATCGGAGAGGACCACCAGCGCGTCGCGCGCCGGATCAAGCTGCGCGCCCATCGCCGCGACGAGCGCATCGGCGTCCCTGGCCGCCTCCGCGTACTCTTCAGACGCCGCGCCGTGGCGGTGCCCCGCCTCATCAACAGCGCCGAAGTAGACCCACACCAGCCCCCTGCCCTCGGGCATGGCCTTGAACCAGGCCAGGATCGCGCTCTGGCCGACGGCGTCTATCTGGCCGACGGCGTCTATCTGGCCGACGGCGTCTATCTGGCCGACGGCGTCTATCCTGGCCGACGGCGTCTCGGCGTCCGGGAGCGACAGGAGATCCTCAAAGGCTTCGAAGCCCCCGCTGGCGACGCCCACCGGGATGCCAGCCCGCGCCGCCGCCTTGGAGACGCTGTCCAGCGTGCTGAAGGCGTCGTCGGCGTTGAGGCGCACGCCGCTGAGCACCGGAGGCACACCGGTGGCCATGGTCGTAATATTGGCGTGGGTGAAGGAGGGGAAGTCCGCGATGAGCGGACGCCAGACCCCCTCGGCGGACAGCGCCCTCAGACCCGGCAGGCGACCCGCCGCGTCGTGGCGCAAGCCGTCGACCACGACCACCACGAGCCGCTCGGCGGGCTTGAGGGGCGGCAATGGGAGATCAGCGCGATCCGGGACATCGATGGATGAGGTGTTGAGACGGTCCAGGTAGCCCATGTGGCCGTGGAAGTGCCCCGCCGCGCCGAAGGCCAACGCCGCCACGCCCGCCGCCACCCGAAGTCGCCCCGATCGAGCCGCCTCAACCATTGTTGCCTCGCCTCCTCAGCGCGCCCCACAGCGCCTTCTGCGCCTCGCCGATGGGCAGCAGCAGCGCCGAGACCCCCAGCGCGAGCGCCAGATCACCCAGCGAGAGCGGGGCGGTCCTGAAGAGCGCCGTCAGACCAGGGACGTAGATCGCCGCCCCCTGCAGCGCCAGGGCCACCAGGAAGGACACCCACAAGCGGCCGTTGGTCCACAACCCCAGGCGGAAGACCGACGCCCGACGCGAGCGGCAGTTCAGCGCGTGGAACAAGGGCGAGAAGGCCATCACCGTAAAGGTCATCGTCTGAGCCCGCGCCAGCTGCGCCGCGCTCAAGACCTCGCCCTCGACAGACAGACACCAGCCAGCCACCAACAGCCCGATGAGCGCCATCACCCCGCCATAACCCAACATCCACACCACGTCCCCCCCATCGAGCAGCGGCTCATCGCGCCGACGCGGGCGGCTGGACATCGGATCGGGGTGCTGCGTCTCCATCCCGAGGGCCAGCGCGGGCAGGCCGTTGGTGATGAGGTTGATCCAGAGCAGCTGGGTGGGGGTCAGGATCGGCGGCCAGCCCATCAACGCGGCCCAGAAGACCGCCAGCACCAGGCCAGCGTTGGCCGAGAGCAAGAACAGGATGAAGCGCCGGATGTTGGCGTAGATGATCCGCCCCTCCTCGACCGCCGCGACGATGGTGGCGTAGTTGTCGTCGGCCAGCACCAGATCGGCGGCCTGCCTCGCCACGTCGGTCCCCCCCTGCCCCATCGCCACGCCGATGCTCGAGGCCTTGAGCGCCGGGGCGTCGTTGACCCCGTCGCCGGTCATCGCCACCGTATAGCCCTCGCCGATGAGCGCCTGGACGAAGCGCAGCTTGTCGGTGGCGGTCGCGCGGGCCACCACGTCGATCGAGGGCGCCCGCCGCCGCAGCGCCTCGTCGTCGAGCTGGGCCAGCTCAGGCCCCGTGATCAGCTCCGGCTCGCCGCCGCCGCTCAGGCCGATCTCGCGCGCGATCGCCCGGCCCGTCAGCGGATGGTCGCCCGTGATCATCACCGTCCGGATGCCCGCCGCGCGAGCCACGCCGATGGCCTCGGCGACCTCCGGGCGCGGCGGATCGTTCATCCCGACGAGGCCCATCAGCGTCAGCTCCTCCTCGATGGCCGCGATCGCTTCGCTCCCGGGCACCTCCTCGCGCCACGCGTCGGGGGCCTGACGCCGGGCCAGCGCAAGCACTCGCAACCCCTGCGCGGCCCAGTCCGCCATCAGCGCCTCCAACACCGCCCGCTGCGCCTCCGTCAGCAAGGACGCGCCGCCCTCAGGCTCCATCAGCGTCGTCGAGCGCCCCAGCACGGCCTCCGGCGCCCCGTGGACCACGCACCAGACCCGCTCCCCCTGGCGCGCGACGACCGAGGCCAGCCGCCGCTCGCCGTCAAAGGGCAGCTCTGCGATCACCCCCGGATCCTCATCGACTTGATCTGCCAGCCCCACGTGCAGGACCAGCAGCGCCCCGTCGGTCGGATCGCCGACCACCTTGAGCGCGCCGCCCTCGCGCTCAAGCCGGGCGCTCAAGGCAAAGCGCGTCGCCCCCAGGAAGATCCCCAGCGCCCCCCCGACCCCCGACACCTCCCCCTGGGGGCCAAGCAGACGGGGCCGGGCGCCCTCGGTCACCTCCAGCGTCTGCCCGGCGACGTGGAGCCGGCGCACCGCCATCGAGGCCCGCGTCAGCGTCCCGGTCTTGTCGGTGCAGATGATCTGGGTCTCGCCGAGCGTCTCGACCGCCGGGAGGTGCTTGACGAGGGCCTTGCGCCGGGCCATGCGCTGGACCCCGAGGGCCAGCACGATCGTCGTGATCGCCGGGAGCCCCTCCGGAATGGCCGCCACCGCCAGGCCCACCGCCGTCAGGAAGAGGAAGCGGAAGGAGACGTCGAGCCGCAGCCAGCCAACCCCGAAGACCACGGCCGCGATGACCACGCAGCCGATCACCATCATGAGCCCGAAGCGCTGAAGATCGCGCTCAAGGGGCGTGCTCGGGTTCTTGATCTCCCCCAGCAGCCCGGCGACGCGCCCCAGCTCCGTGTCCATGCCCGTCGCCACCACGATCGCCCGGCCCCGCCCGCTGGTGACGTGGGTCCCCATGAAGATCATGTTCTGGCGCTCGGCCAGCGGGGTGTCGAGCGGCAGCGCCCCCAGGTGGCGCTTGCGCACCGGCACCGACTCCCCCGTCAGCGCCGCCTCCTCCATCGACAGCCCCGCGACCTCGACCAGCCGCGCGTCGGCCGGCGCCCTGGCCCCCTCCTCCAGCACGATCAGGTCGCCGACGACGAGCTCGGCCGCCGGCAAGGGGGCCTGGACGCCGCCTCGGATCACCTCGACCAGGGGCGCGGACATGTCCTTGAGCGCCCGAAGGGCCAAAGAGGCCTTGCGCTCCTGGGTGAACCCAAGCAGCGCGTTGAGCACCACGATGGCCATGATCGCGGCCGAGTCACCGTAGCGCTCCAGCAGCGGGACCCCCTGCGGCTCCATCCCCCCGAGCACGGCGGCTACGACCGCCGCCGCCACCAGCGCCAGCACCGTCACGTCGGCGAACTGCGCCAGCAGCCGCCGCACCCAGCCCGGCCCCTCGGGCTCCAGCAGCGCGTTGGGGCCACCCCGACGCAGCCGATCGGCCGCCTCCTGCGCCCCCAAGCCCGCCGACGCGCTCGATCCAAGCCCCGACACCACCTCGTCGATCTCCATCGAGAGCCATGCGCCCGCGCTACCCTCTCCCGCTGTGCTCTCTGGCATCTTCATTCCTGCGCCTCTGCCGACAACGCCACACCTGACCCCACGTTTCGGCAAGAGCCGTGCCACCGCCCCCCAGCCCGGCCCCCCCCCGACGCCTCCACCTCAGCGACGAAGCGAAGCGCGGTCTGCGGCGCAATTTTTGCGCGAAATATCTGCGCTTGCGCAGCGATTGCGAATCCCGCTAGTGTGAGCGGTCCTTGCCAGGTCGACGGGGAGCTTGTCCAGATGGGTCGGGTGGCTCAGGCACGCGATATGCTTACAAACAAGTGCCGAGCTCGCCTTTCAAGGCGCGCGAACACCTGGGAGGCAAGCTCATGACCGCTCCATCATCCTTTCAATGGCCGCTCGACGTGCTGGTGGCGCTGACCTTCACGGACGATCTGGAGGCAGAGGGCTTCGGGCTCAGCCCGGAGGATCGCCACTTGATCGAGCAGGCGATCTCCTACGCGCAGTGGACAAAGGCGAAGTTGACCCTCCTCCATGTGATCGAGGAGGACGACAAGGCGCTGCCTGAGGCGGGGGGAACCTTGCACGGGCGGCTGCTGCCGAAGATCAAGCTGGCGCTCGACGAGGTGGTGGCGCAGGCGGCCGCGCGCGGGGTCGAGGCGAGGCGGCAAGCCGACATCGGGGAGGCGTGGTCGAGGATCCTCGCGGCCGTCAAGCTGGGAGAGCACGACATGGTGCTCGTCGGGCCGAGGGAGCAGGGCTGGTTCGAGAAGCTGACCCACGGCGATACGACCCGGAAGCTGCTGCGCAAGTGCCCCGTGCCGGTCTGGGTTGAGCCGCCGCAGACGCCGGTGAGGGTCAGCCGGGTGCTGGTGCCGGTGGACTTCTCGCCCTTGAGCGCGCGGGCGATCGAGATCGCCGAGGCCTTCCACGCGCTGACAGGCGCCGAGCGCTTCGCGCTGCATTGCCCCGACTACCCGAACGACATCGCGCTGCACCGGATGCCCGAGGGCATCCAGAAGATCGAGGACTACCACGCGGCGATCAACGCCGAGGCGCTCGACAAGCTCAACGCCGCCCTCGGCGAGGGCCATGAGGGCTGGCGTCGGCTGATCGGGCCGCTGCCGATCGCCGAGAGCTTGACGCCGGTGGTCAAGACGCACGGGATTGACCTCGTGATCATGGGCACGAACGCCCGCTCGGGGCTCATGGGCCTGCTGCTGGGCAACACGGCCGAGAAGATCCTCGACAACCTGGAGGCCCCGGTCCTGGTCTTCAAACCCGAAGGCCGGAGTTGAGCGGCCAGAACCCCAAGGAGCGCCGATCATGACAGAGAGAGCCGTTGACGAAGAGGCCCGCTACGCGATCTTCCGCAAGCGCGATGGCAAGTGCCACCATTGCGGCGCTCGGCTCAAGTGGGAGGAGTTTGGCGTGCGCGGCCGCAGCGGCAGCTGGGTGCTTGAGCTCCCGGAGGCCGAGGACGACGAGAACCCCGCGCAGGCGCTCTGCTACCGTTGCCTCGACTTCCCGGGCCGGAGCAAGGCCGGGAAGCTCTGGATCATCAGCGAGCCTTGAGGGCGCCGAGCGCCGCCCCGGCCTCGCCATCGGCGGGCCTCAGCGCCCCTTGAGGATGGCGAGCGGCGAGCCCCCGCTTCGCTTTCGGCGGGGCCTCAGCGCCCCTTGCGGCCGCTGGCGAAGCCCGCCGCGCGCGGATCTCGCCTCCTGGGGGCGGCCGCGCGAGGGCTCGCCGCGGCGGCGCCTGCGGCGTGGATCACCCGCTGCGGGAAGGGGATCTTGATGCCCTCGGCGTCAAAGGCCTGCTTGACCCGCTCAGGCACGATGCTGCGGACCTGGATGTAATTCTCCCGCGTCGTCCAGGTCGAGAACTGGAGGTTCATCGCCGACTCGCCAAAGCCCTTGAAGATGACCTGCGCCTCGGGCTCGTCGAGGCACATGGGCTCAATATCCGAGACGTTGCACAGGATCTTGCGCACGTGGCTCAGATCGGTGTCGTAATCGACGCTCAGCTGGAGGTCGAGGCGGCGGATCGGGTGGTGGGACAGGTTGGTGAACAGGGTCTTGATCAACATCTCGTTCGAGACGCGGACCATGAGGTTGTCGAAGGTCTGAAGGCGAATCGAGAGCAGGTCGATGGAGGTCACGATGCCGGTGACCTCGCCGATCCTGAGCACGTCACCCACCTGAAAAGAGCGCTCGGCCAGCAGGAAGACGCCGCTGATGATGTTCGAGGCCGCGGTCTGCGAGGCGAAGCCGATCGCGACGGTCAAGATCCCGGCCGCGCCCATCAAGGCGCCGAGGTGCACCCCCATCTCGTTGAGCGCCCCGACCACCGTCACGACGGTCGTCACGTAGAAGGTGCCGCGCCGGGCCAGGAGGCGCTGCTGGGCGGTGCCCCGCTGCGCCAGCACCCGGTCGATCCCCTTGCTGATCATCCAGGCCAGCGCGAAGCCGACCACCAGGATGAGGACCACCTTGACCCCGACCAGCAGCCGCTCGCCGGTCACCAGCCCCGCTATCGCCGCCCAGACCCGCTCCATCGCACCCTCCGCCCTCCCCGCGGCCGCCGCCACAGGAGGCAATACATCAACAACAACAAAGACTTGACCCCTGAGCGTCGGCAGCCCTAGCCCATCAGGATCTTGAGCACCCGGATCAGCGGAGATCCTTGCTCTTCGTTGCGAGAGCGCGCCACCCGCCCCACGATGTCGACCAGCTCGCGGGGCGGCCCGTCCAGGCGCCCTTCGCTTTCAAAGCCGTTGATGCGGCGCTCGACGATCACCGTCTCGGTCCACAGCCGCCCTTCGGCGTCGACGAAGAGCGAGAAGTCGGCCATGGGCAGCTGGAGGCGCTCAAGCGGCAGGGGGTCCTGGCCGTGGTTGCGCAGCTTGATCAGGCTCAAGGCGCGGTAGGCCCGGATGGGCATGTCCTCCAGGCGAGAGCGGGCCTTGGTGCGCATGGCGTAGCAGAGCTCGCCCTGTCGGGTGTTCGGGCCGAACCATGTGTCCGAGGGCCTCCAGGTCGGGAGCTCGACCATCGCAGAGGCCAGCCCCGGGTGCTTGAGGCGCACCCAGAGGGGTGTGCTCAAGAAGAGCTCGACCTCCTGGCCGGGCAGGACGCGCAGCGGCTGGTTGGGGCGCGCCACGACGGGCCTATCGGCCAGCCCGAGATCCAGCACGATGCGGTCGACCTGGCGTCCAGGGATCAGGCGCAGCGCCGAGTCGGGCGGCGAGGGCGTCTCGGCAGGACAGCAGAAGCTCCAGCCCTCCTTGTCGACCTCGTCGGAGACCTTGCTGCTCACCTGCCACTCGCCTCGGTCGCTGGTGATCCAGAGATCGAGGGGGCCGATCTGCCAGTGGGCGGTCTGACCCGACTCCAGCGCGTACTCGCCCCACCATGTGCCTTCCGGTTTCAAGCGCTCCTCCTGGCGCAGGCGCCTCAGATGTTGGGGATCTGCCAGTCGATCGCAGCGCCGCCGACCTCGGTCAGCGCGGCGTTGATCTGGGAGAAGGGCTTGGAGCCGAAGAAGCCGTTGTGGGCGGACAGAGGCGAGGGGTGGGCCGAGAGGATGACGGCGTGGCGGCTGGTGTCGACGAACTGGGCCTTGGCCTGCGCCTTGCCGCCCCAGAGGACGAAGACGACCCGCTCGGGCTTCTCGTTGACCTTGCGGATGACGGCGTCGGTGAACTTCTCCCAGCCGCGCTTCTGGTGGGAGTTGGCCGTCTTGTGGCGCACCGTCAGGACGGCGTTGAGCATCATCACGCCCTGCTGGGCCCAGGGCACGAGGTAGCCGTTGTTCGGCATCGAGCAGCTCTGGTCCGAGGCCAGCTCCTTGTACATGTTGCGCAGCGAGGGCGGGATTTCGACGCCGGGCTGGACCGAGAAGCTCAAGCCGTGGGCCTGCCCCGGCCCGTGGTAGGGGTCCTGGCCAAAGAGCAGCACCCGGAGCTTGTCGTAGGGCGTGTGCGCGAAGGCCGAGAAGACCTGCTCCTCAGGCGGGTAGACCGGGTGCGCGGCGCGCTCCGCCGCGACGTAGGCCTCCAGATCCTTGAAGGTCTTGCTGTCGAACTCGCCGGCCATGATCTCGCGCCAGTCCGCGGGCATCAGCTCTTTCAAACCCATCGCTCCATCCCTCTGATTTCATGGTGGATCAACCCACACGCGGTTGAAAGGGGGTGTTCCGCGCGGCGCTGGTGAACAGGCGTACATCATAATCCGGACGCACAGGGGCGTCCACCCCTTTGAAGACCCGGGGCTTCGCGCGGCGCGGTCACAGGCCAGAGAGCATCTCCCGGTGCTGGCGGCACACCGCGTCGATGGCGCCGTGCTGGGCCTCGACGATCCGCTTGAGCTGGAGCGGGTCGGTCACCACGCCGCGCAGCTCGGCGCAGACGCGCCCCGAGTCCAGCGCCATGCCCCCGCTGGCGTCATCGCAGCCGATCAGCGCCCGACGCACCTCCACGGTCAGCAGCCTCAAGGTCCTGTGCTCGTCCGCCCCCTTGATGATGAAGAGGTCGTCGAAGCTCCGATCGCCGGTCTGGACGTCCTGGCCGCCGAAGAACTTGCCGATGTCGCTCAAGATCACCGTCTCGCGGTAGACCCGGAGCCCCTCGGGGAGGGTCGGGCGCGCCTCCGTCTCGATGCGCGTGTACGTCTTGCTGTCCTTGCCCGAGCCGCGCGTGAAGGTCGAGATCCGCACCGGGTAGCCCTTGAAGTCCCCGCTGATGGCGCCCATCGCCCACGAAGAGGCGCTGTCGTAGCTCAAGCCGAGGTCCCGGGCGACCCCCTCCCAGATCTGGCCGTTCCTCTTGATCCCCTGGAGGCTGAAGAAGATCACCACCCCGCCCATGATGGCGAAGATCACAAAGGGGAAGATCGCTTCCATCGGTTCCTCCTGGGTCAAAAGACCGGCGTCTCGGAGCGCGCCATGGCGTCGAGCAGGCCGTCAAGGTTGTCGTCGAAGTGGATCAGGCCGCGATGCTGAGGCCGGATGAAGCCCTCGTCGCTGGCTCGCCCCAGAAAGGCGCGCAGCGCGTCGTAATAGCCCAGCGTGTTGAGCACGCCGACGGGCTTGTCCTGGTAGCCGAGCTGGGTCAGCGTCGTCACCTCGAAGAGCTCCTCCAGCGTCCCCAGGCCGCCGGCCAGCGCGATGAAGGCGTCCGACATGAAGGTCATCATCGCCTTGCGGTTGCGCATGCTGTCGACGATGAACAAGTCCGTCAGCCCCTCATGCCCTAGTTCAAGTGCTTGAAGTTTCTCGGGAATCACCCCGTAGACCTCTCCCCCGGACTCCAGCGCGCCCTCGGCCACCTGGCCCATCAGGCCCACGTGGCCGCCGCCGTAGACCACCGCGATCCCCCGGCCCGCCAAGGATCGGCCAACCTCGCGGGCCATGTCGAGGTAGCGCACGTCCACATCATTGCTCGATCCGCAAAAGACGCAGACGCGCCTGAACTGTCTGGACATAGATCCCCAAGGTGTTGACGGGGCGCTGCGGGGCCCTTCAAACGACGCGGGCGATCGCCACGGCGACCCCCAGAACAACCAGCCCCGCGAGCATCACTCCGATGGCCCTCTCCCCGTATCTCTGACGGCCCAGCGCCGTCAACACCGGGAAGGCCAGCGCCACGCAGGCCAGCTGCCCCAGCTCCACCCCCAGGTTGAAGCCCAGCAGCGGCGCAACCACCCCCTCGACGCCGTCGAGCGCCTCGGCCAGCATGCTCGCGAAGCCCAGCCCGTGCACCAGCCCGAAGCCGAAGCACAAGCCCAGAGGCAGCCACACACCCCCGTCCTTCACCTCGCCGCCCGGGTAGCTCAGGCGCCCGCGCCGCGCCTCGACCAGGGCCGCCGCCGCCGCCACCGCGATCGAGAGCGCGATCACGGCCTCCACGACCTCCCCCGGCGCCACCAGCAACCCCGTCACCCCCAGGGCCAGCGTGACGCTGTGCGCCACCGTGAACCCCGAGACGATCGCCACCAGGCGCCGCCATGACCCGCACGAGAGCATCAAGGCCAGCAGGAAGGCCAGGTGATCCCAGCCCACCAGGATGTGCTCGCCCCCCAGCCACACGAAGCCGCCGAAGGTCTCCAGCGCCGCAGGCTCGGACACCTTGACCTCCACTCGCCCCGCGGCCCGCGTCAACACCGCCGAGTGCGACACCCCGCCCGGCGCCCCGATCACCGCGATCGCGCTCAGGTCCAAGGCCGCCGCGCGCCCCGCGCGCCAGTCCACCGCCAGCCGCGTCGGCAGCCCCTCGCAGTCGAAGCGCGCCACCACGTCCAGCCCCTTCATCCCCTTGCGCTCGCCCGCCGCCCCCAGCATCCGACACGCCCTGCCGTCGCCCTCGATCCCGATCCAGGCCGGCGCCGCCGCCGACACCGCCTCAAGGATCGGCCCCTCCTTGATGAGCGCCGCGCCCTCGTCCACGGTCCGGCCCAGGAGATCCAGCGCGTCCTCGTCGCTGATCTGCATCAGCGCCTCGCCCTTGCCCTCCTCGTCGATCGTCACTTTGACCTTCGCCTCCCCGCGCGTGTGCGCCGAGGCCGTCGAGGGCACCAGCAGCGCCATCAGCAGCGCCAGGATCGGGGTGATGAAGGTGGTTCTCATGGGGCCTCTCCGGTCAGATCGCGTGGCATGATAAAAACCTAGAACACGCGGGGCTTTAGCGCCACCTTGGGCGGGACCGGGTCGCCGGTCCGCAGCTTTCCGCCGCCCTTGCCCGTGGCGGGCTTCGGCCGGTCACGGCCGAACCAACGCTCCTCGGGGAGGGGCTGTCGGGCCTGCTCGATCTCGACGCCGGAGAAGGTCATCCCCAGCGGGCGCCCCGGCTCGGCGATCACCTCGGCCAGCTCGCCGGTGAAGGTGATCACGCACTGGGGCTGTCCGGCGCAGCCGAGGCGCATCGCCTCCCAGCCCGCCTCGGTCATGTCGACGAGGGGGTGGAAGCCGCCGAGCGGCTCAAGCTGCGTCGTCCGGGTGCGCTCGAAGGGGTTGACGGAGCAGCGCCTCTTCTCGAAGAGGCACAGGCCGGCCAGCGCCGCGCCGGTCCAGCGCACCTTCCGGCCGAGCCAGTGCTTCTGGAGTTGCTCGGCCATCTGCTCCTTCTGGGGTAGCTCATCGGGCAGCACGTAGATCCTGGACCACTGCACCGCGAAGGACTCCGGCGTCCAGAGCGGCCCCTCGCTGAGGGTCTTCGGGCCGGGGGGCGCCTTGTCCGCCGCTGGCGCGTCGCCCTTGGCGCTGGCCGAGGGGTCGCTCTGAGCGCGGCCCTCGGCGCTGGCTGGCGCGGCGGCCTGGGGCGGCGTCGAGGCGCCCGCGTCTGCCGTGTGCGGCGCCTGGGCGGGGGGGGCGCCGCTCTCGCAGCCCGTTGACACCAAAATCATCAGTAACATCAAGACGATGCGAATCATGGTTGGCCTCCATCGGCGATCGGCGGGGCCTTGTCCGGGCCGAGGGCCTCAAGGGCGGCGCGGGCCTCGGCGGCGAGTGTGGGGTCGAAGGCGGGGTTGAGGTCGAGGGCGGCCTGGAGTCGGGCGCGGGCCTGGTCGCGCTGGCCGCGTGCGGCGTCGATGAGTCCGGCGCGGGCGATGAGGCGGGGGTCGGGGGGGTTGGTGGCCATGGCGAGGGCGGAGGAGCGGGCGGCGTCGTCGAGGAGCCCGGCGCGCAGGGCGGCGAAGGCCAGGGCGTCGTGGGTGTAGAGGTCGCCGCGATCTTCGGCGTCCTTGCGCGCCAGGGCGAGCGCGCGGGCGGGGTTGAGCTTGTGGGTGGAGAGGAAGAGGGAGACGGAGCGGGGGTCGTCGGCGTCGCTGGCGTCGGCCAGTCGCGCCTCGATCTGGTCGGCGCGGGCGGCCTGGCCGTTGGCGCGCAGGGCGTGGGCGAGCCAGGTCCAGGTCTCTTCGAGGCGCCGGGCCTTGAAGGAGGCCTCCAGGTCGGCGACGGCCTCGGCGTGGAGGCCCTTGGCGAGGTGGACGCGGCCACGGCCGAAGAGGGCGGGGGCGTGCTGGGGCATGGCGGTCAGGGCGGCGTCGTAGAAGCGCAGGGCGTCGTCGAGGCGTCCGCGGTGCCACTCGAGGTGTCCCATTTCGGAGAGGCAGAAGGCGCGGGGTTCGGGGTCGGCGGTCGTGGTGATCTTCAGGGCGAGGTCCCACATCTCGGCGGCGCCGTCGACGTCGCCGTGGATCCACCGGAGCCAGGCGACGCGGCTGTAGGAGGCGATGTCGGGCAGGAGGTCGATCATGTGCTGGTAGGCGTCTTCGGCGGCCTCGTAGTCGCCCAGCTCGAGGGCGGCGTCGCCGAGCAGGCCCCAGGCGGTGGTGTCGCGGGGTTCGGCGGCGGTGACGAGGCGCGCGATCTCGCGGACGCCTTTGAAGCGGTGTTGTTGCTGAAGGACCATGGCCTTGACGACGAGGGCCTGGCGGTGGTTGGGGCTCAGGCTCAGGGCGCGGGCGGAGGCGTCGTCGGCCTGCGCGTAGAGGCGCTCGTCCTGGTCCGCGCGCGCCTTCTTGATCCAGGCGAGGCCGAGGGCGGCCCAGAGGTCGGGCTTGTCGGGCTGGATGTTGAGGGCTTGCTGGGCCTTGAGGACCTGCCCGGCGGCGGGGCTCTCATCGGCGGGCGGCGTCGAGGCCAGGGCGCCGGGCTTGGGCTCGGCGGCGACGGGGGTCGGCTGGGCGGTGTTCGCGCCGACGGCGGTGTTCGCGCCGCCAGCGTCTCCGACGGCGGTGTTCGCGCCGCCAGCGTCTCCGATGGCGTCTCTCTGGCCGACAGGGGTCGCGTCGGGGGTCTTGTCGGGCCCGCAGGCCGCCAGCAGCGCCAGGACGAGCGCGAGGGTCAGGGTGCGCATGGTGTTTTGTGGGTTCTGGGACGGGCCGCGCGGCCGTCAGGTTGGCGCGCGGCCCGCCGGTGTCGAGTGGGGCGAGCGGATCGGGTGATCCGCTCGCCGGGGGGCTGGAGCGGGGCCTGGTCAGGCTCCCGTCGGCCGACGGGTCGACAGCGTCGACCTCGGCGGCCTCGGTCCCTCAAACCAAGCGGCGCTCTACTCGGCGTCGTGCTGGTGCACGAAGCCCTCGTGGGGGGTGCCGAGGAAGGGGAAGACGTTGAGGTAGGGGACGTCGTTCTCATCGACGCCGTCGTTGAGGGCGTTGTTGGGGAACTGGTCGCCGAAGCCCTCGACGAGGATGCCGCCGCCGACGACGCGCTCAAGGATGTCAACGACGTCGTCGCCGGGGCGCCGACCGTTGGGGAAGCCAGCGACGTCGCCGCCGATGACGCCGAGGCGGTTGGGGGTCTGGGCGGGGGGGATGGCGACGTTGAGCCGCAGGAGGTCGGCAGGCTGGAGGTCATCGCGGGTGGTCAGGGCGCCGGGCAGGAAGCTGATGACGGCGACCATGTCGAGGCGGGGGGCCGCGGGGACGGTGAGGCCGTGGACGGCGGCCAGCAGGCGGCTGAGCTCGGGGTCGACGACGAAGCCGGCGATGTTGCCGAGGTCATCGCGGGGCTCGGTGCGGTTGAACTGGTCCTTGAAGCCGATGGGGACGACGACCTCGTTGACGAGGGGGAGGCCGAGGCGGGAGACCTGGACGAAGGGGCCGAACTCGCGGGGGTTCTTGTTGCTGCGCAGGACGCGGTGCTTGCGGCGGTGCGCGCTGGTCCAGGTGCCCAGGACGGCGTTGGGGCCGCCGAGGTTCTCGCCCAGGACGGGGGCGCTGCCGTCGGCGGTCAGCTCGGTGATGGGGATCTCCAGGGCGAGGGTGGAGACGTTGAAGCCGGCGGTGCCGTCGACGGCGGAGCCGTCGCCGAGGCCGTCGGTGCGGTCGATGTTGAGCAGGTCGAAGATGGCGTTGATGTCGACGTAGAAGCCCTCATCGCGAGGCCCGACGAAGACGCGGGTGCCGTTGCGCTGGTGGATGAGGGACTGGGTCAGGGCCTCGTAGGCGGCGCGGTTGCCGTTGGAGCGGGGGCCGATGCGGGCCGGGGCGGTCAGGATGTTGTCGCCGATGACGGTGCGAGTGGCGTTGCCGGACTCGTCGATGTCAACGCGGGTGACGCTGTAGAGCTGCTTGAGGTTGCGGTTGGCGTTGTGGTTGGCGACGCTGTCGATGGGGCCAGTCTGGTAGAGGAAGGTGTTGCCGTTGGCCAGTTCGAAGCGGAAGTTGAACTCGTAGATGATGTCGGCGACGGCGTCGCCGGTGTTGTCGATGTTGATCCGGTAGAGGGCGGAGTTGGAGAAGTTGAAGTAGTTCGGAGCGCCGGCGGGATCCTGGAGCGGCATGTAGTTGGCCAGGATGACGACCTTGTCGGGGCTCTGGGGGCTGCGGAACATGTAGACGTCGGTGGAGTCGACGGTGGGGTCCTCGGTGATCAGGGGCGCCTCGCGGTGGCTGGAGGCGAAGGCGAGGGAGGAGCAGAGGGTGGCGCCCGCGAGGCCAGCGGCCATCAGGGCGCGACGGGTCATATGCTTCATGGTATCGATTCTCCTGTTAGAGTTCATGATTTCAAGGGTTCGAGCGGCGCTCATCAGCGGCCCTCGATCCGGGTCTGCTCGGCGACAAAGGCGGCGTCGGCGAAGGCCTCGGCCTGGTTGTCGGGCAGGTTGTTGTTGTTGGTGATCAGCAGGTCGTTGCCGACGAAGAGGGTGCCGGAGGCGCGCAGCGCGGTCAGGCCCTGGTTCTCGTTGATGGTCAGGTCGCCGCCGATGAAGGTGTCGTCGCCGAGCGAGAGGGACTCGACGCCGTCGTTGTCGCCGAAGTAGGCGTCGCCGCCGACGAAGTCGAGGTCGTCGTTGTTGTTGAAGTCGGCGTCGCTGTCGGTCGAGATGATCATGGAGGCGCCGACGTCGCGCAGGACTCGGAGGTTGATCGAATCAAGGGCGGGCAGCTGCCCGATGTGGAGGTGCTCGCCGACCGAGACGAGCGAGGCGAGGTTGAGGCCGGTCAGGGCGTCGTTCTCGTCGACGTCGACGAAGCCGCCGACGCGGGTCAGGCCGCTGAGGTCGACGCTGACGAGGCCCTCGTTGTTGGCGATGCTGACGCTGCCGGTGACGGTCTCCAGGCCGCTGAGGTCGACCTGGCCGAGGTCCGAGCCCTCAATGCGCAGGTTGCCGGCGAGGGTGACGACGCCGGCGAGCGCGTCGAGGTCTTCCTGGTTGGTGATGATCGCGTCGTCGTTGAAGATCACCGAGGGCGCGGCGTTGCAGACGAAGGAGGTCGAGTCGATCTCCTCGTCCTGAAGCTCGCCGTCGCGGTTGTCGTCGGTGCCGGCGTTGATGGCCACGCCGCCGTCAGGGCAGTTGTCGCCAGCGCCCTCGTCGTCGGCGCGGACGATCGCCGCGAGGCCGTCCTCGCCGTCCTCGCCGTCATCGCCGTCCGCGCCATTGGAGCCCGCGGCGCCGCGAGCGCCGCGCTCGCCCTCATCGCCGTCCGCGCCGTCCGCGCCGTCCTCTCCGTCCTCTCCGTTCTCTCCGTCGTCCCCTGGGGGTCCTTGCGGGCCTTCCGGGCCTTCAGGGCCTTCCGGTCCCTCAGAGCCTTCACAGCCCCCAAGGATCAACGCCCCGAGCATTACTGCCAGGAGCGCGGATCTACGCCAATAGATCAACATGTCGACTTCCTCCTCTGCCATCGTGGTTGATGGAGCCGCCGGGTCCACCAGGGCGCACCATGCGCTGGACTGGCACGACCTGGACAAGCTCCGCTTGGAAACGGACTCGATACAGACGCACGCTGCGGTGTATGGCACCGCGCCGATATCACCCGGCGCCTGTCTTCATCGGTCAGGGTTACGGGTCAGCAGGCACTTCAGATCGGGGCCTTGATACATTTTTTATCGACCCAAGTCCACCCGAGATCACCTTGACGCCGTGGCCCGACTTCGACCATACAGATCGCCATGCGCGCTGAACTGCGGCCCGGAGACAGCCTCGACGATCGCTACGACATCCATGAGGAGATCGGCCGGGGGGGTTTCGGGATCGTCTACAGGGCGACGCAGCGGCTGATCCGACGGCAGGTGGCGGTCAAGCTGCTGGCGCCGCCGTCGGAGGACGAGCGAGGGCCGTGGGTCGAGACCTTCCGCCATGAGGCGCAGCACACCAGCCGGCTGAGCCACCCGAACATCATCACGCTCTTTGACTTCGGCGAGACGGCCGAGGGCGCGGCCTACCTGGTCACCGAGCTGCTGGAGGGCCAGACGCTCGCGGACAGGCTGGACCAGAGCGAGGCGCGCGAGCAGGCCTGGGCGATGAGCGTGGGCCTGCAGATCGCCAAGGCGCTGGCCGAGGCTCACGCCGCCGGGATCGTCCACGGGGATCTCAAGCCCGAGAATATCTTCTTGATCCCGATGCCTGGCGAGGGAGAGCTGGTCAAGGTGCTCGACTTCGGGATCGCGCGGCTGGTGGGGGATCTGGAGCCTTCGCGTCGAGGGACCTTGAGGTACATGGCCCCGGAGCAGTTCGAGGGTTTGCCCGGGCAGGTGACCTCGGACGTCTACGCGGCGGGGTTGCTGCTGCGAGAGTGCGTGGTCGGGCCCCAGACGCTGCAGCAGGCCACGCTGAGGCTGTCGGGGCTGTCGAGCGCGGAGGTCGCGCTGCCCTTGCCGGCCTCGCTGGGGACCTCCGGGCTGGGGGGGGTGATCCGGCGGGCCACGGAGTACGCGCCGGAGCACCGCTTCAAGGATGGCTCGGCGCTCTTGCGGGCGCTGACGGCGCTGAAGGATGGCGCGCTGCAGCGCTCGAACGACAGCGCCCTCGACGGCGTCGTCATCGGCTCGAGCCCTCCCATGGCGGCCCCTCGTCAGACTCGGCCGAGCCGCTTCGGGGCCTACGCGCATCGCCAGCGCACCAACCCCCGCGTGGCCGCCCCGGAGCCGGCGCCCGCGGCGCCGGCCTCTCGCCCTGGCGCGCTGACGGGCAGAGTGCCGGAGCAGGTGAGGCTGCTGGAGCTGCTGGACGAGGCGCTTGGGGCGCAAAAGGGCGGGGTCATCTTCTTGAAGGGCGCCTACGGGATCGGCAAGGGGCGGGCGTCCCGCTGGCTCTGCCAGGAGGCCGGCGTCCGCTACGGGGCCAGCGTCGGCTCGGGCCACGCGAGCGCGGGGACGCTCAAGGCGCTGGCGGCGGCGCTCTCGGCGGCGCTGGGGGCCGGCGGGGTCGGCGAGGAGCCCTCGAAGATGCTCGCGGCGCTGGAGCGGCGGATGGGTCGGGCGATGGTCGAGGCCGAGCGCCGGGGGGCGCTGGCGCTCTACGGCTGGCTCGGGGCGGCGCAGGGCCGCGCGCTCAAGGACGCGGCGCGGCTGCTGATCGCGCTGACCGAGGCCGGCCCGCTGCTGCTGCACCTGGACTCGGTCGAGGCGGCGACGGCGCCCATCGACGGGCTGATCGAGGCCGTGGTCGAGGCGCTCGGCGCGCAGCCCGCGCCGCTGGTGCTGCTGTGCACGATGGCCTCCGACGAGCCGGCGCGCGAGCCTGGCCTGTTGAGGGTCCTCCATGCGACGGAGGCCGTGGCGGTCGTGTCGCTGTCGCCGCTCGATCCTGCGGCCAGCGCGACCTGCGCCGCCGACGCGCTGGCCGAGGTCCTCGGTGAGGGGGGGCAGGAGATCGACGGGGCGCTGATCGAGCTGATGGTGTCGCGCAGCGGCGGCAACCCGCTCTACATCAAGCGGCTGGCCAGCCTGCTGGACAACGCCTCGATGCTCTCCAGCGAGGGGGGGCGGGTGAAGCTGACCGAGGGCGTCGAGCCAGACCACCTGATCCCGCCGATCTTCTCCGAGATGATGACCCGGCGGCTGACCCGGCTCTTTGACGCGCACCCCTCTCCTCGACACGCGCGCCTGTTGCTCTTGCGGGCGGCCCAGCTCGGCGAGCGCTTCGACGAGGCGCTGCTGGTGCAATACCTGGAGCGCGAGGCGCGAGACGGGCACGCCTGCGCCCGCCAGGCGCTCGATCGGTACGAGAACCTCATCGGGGCGCTGGAGCAGCAGCAGGCGCTGGAGATCGTGGTGGCGCCGGGTCGCGACGGCGATCCCTTCCGGCGAGTGGCCTTCAGGCAGCCGCTGATGCGGCAGGTGCTGCTCAAGCGGGATGACTTCATGCCCACGTCCCCGAGGACACATCGGCTCGCAGCGGAGGTCAAGCGGCTGTATCATGGCGCCTCGGGCCAGCTCGCGGGGCGCTGGATGGAGATCGAGCGCCACGAGACGCGCTCCGCCCTGCAAGCCCTCCAGCACGCCCCGGAGGGGTGGGAAGCACACCTGGACTGCTGGCCCCAGGATTGACAGCCTCAGAGACCCCTCGCGCCACCGACCCTCGCCCCGAGACCCATGCCTGAAAGACACCTCACAGCGGAGATCACCGGGCGACTGCGTGAGGTCGAGCCGCGCGCGCGGCTGGTGCCCGCGGCGCTGGTGCGGCGGGTCATCAAGCGGCACCTCGACACCCGGCTCAGCATCCCCCACCAGCGCTGCTTCGCCATCGACCGGGAGGCGCTGCTCGAGATCGTCGATCCCAGCGAGATCGGCGACCCTGACGAGGCGCTCGACGCGCTGGTGATCCTGATCGCGGAGCCCGAGCCGACCGCGGCGCTGCCCCAGGCGCTGCTCCGGGTGTGGCGGGCGCTCTTCCACATCCGCCTCCACCTGGAGATCGAGGCTCGGCTGGCGCGGCTCGACGCCCCGACGGCGGAGATCCGGGCCAGGATCGACCGGATCGGGCAGATCGCCTTTGATGAGATCCAGGCGGTGCTGCGCCAGGACGAGGTGCTGCTGCCGCCGGGCAATGATTTCGGCGCCTACGTCGAGTTCGCGGCGCTCTACCTTGAGTTGCGGCGCTTTAGCCCCTCGAAGATCTCCCGCAGCTTCCCGACCTTGCGCGATCAGGACCTCATCGACGCGATGCTGGCCGAGGAGGTCGACGCAGACGCCCTCTTTGGCGCCACCCGGCTTCGGGGCTCCGCGCTGCCCTCGCCGGAGCCCGACCGCGAGCCGCTCTCGCAGCGCGCCGAGCCCTCGCTGACCCCCAGGTCCGCCCCCGACGCCGCGCGCGCGCAGGCGCTCCTGAGGCGCTCCGAGGAGGCGTCGCGGCGGGGCAATGCGGTCAGGGCCGCGCTCGCGGCCACCAGGGCGGCCAGGGCCCCCAGCGAGGAGATCGCGTCGCAGGCGGCGGCGCTGTCCAGAGCGGCGATCGAGGATCTGTCCAGGAGGCTGTCGTCCGCCCAGGGTGAGCAGGGTGCGACGGCCGAGGCGTGGGCCGAGGCGCTCGGGCCGCTGCTGAGGCCCGCGATCGTGGGCTTCTCGACGGTCGAGGCGCGGCTGCTCTTCGACCTGCAGAAGGTCTGCGTGGAGGTGGAGCGCGAGAGCTACAAGCTGGATCTGATCGGCTGGGCGAGATCGAAGGGGCGTCGACCGCTGATGCGGCCGCTCAGGGGCCACCGCCTCGTGCTCGGCGTGAGGCTCTTCCGGCGAGCGCTCGACCGCCTGTCGGCCACGCGGCTGGGGGCGGAGGATCAGGAGCGGCTGACGGCGCAGCTCGGCGAGGCGGTGGCGCTGGCCGAGGCGAGGTTGAGGGGGTGGCTGCGGCCGCTGGTGCGCCAGACCCTCGATCGGGTGTCGCTGTCGCCGCGCAACCTGCCCGAGGAGGTCGCGTGCGACAAGCTCGTCGAGGAGCTGATCGATCGGCTCATCGAGCGGGGCTTCTTGACCCTGGGGGATCTGCGGGACGCGCTCTCTCGCAGCCACCTGAAGCTGCCGGACATGACGCGGCTCCGGGCCTTCTTCCGAGGCGACGAGCTTCTGGAGGCCGACAAGCTGCTGCACCGCAACCTCGACACGGCCTATCGGCGCGGCGAGGTCTACTTGAGGTGGCTCCAGCGGCTCAGCGCGCTGGCCTTTGGCACCTCGGTGGGGCGCTGGCTGACCTTGTACCTGGCGCTGCCCTTTGGCACCGCCTACGTGGCGCTGGAGGGGCTGCAGCACCTGTTCAGCCCGGTGTCGGCCTTCCTCGGCGGCCCCTCGGTCCGGCTGGTGTCGTGGGGGTCGCTGCTGGGGCTGGGGGCGGCGTTCTTCGTGCTGATCCACCGGCCTGCGCTGCGTCAGGCCTTGTGGAAGGGCGTCAAGGCGACCGGCACAGCGTGCGCGGCGGCGATCCTGGCGCTGCCGGCGTGGCTGCTCTCCCAGCCGCTGGTGCGGCGCGCGCTGGCTCACCCGTGGGTGATGGCCGGGTGGCGCTTCGGGCTCAAGCCGCTGGCGCTGTCGGCCCTCATCTGGGCGGTGCTGCCGGTCTTCGGGGTCTCGGCGGTGACCTGGGGGCCGACGGGCGGGGTGCTCTTCTTGATCGCCAACGCGATGCTCAACTCCCGGCTCGGGCGGCGGGTCGAGGACAGGGTGGTGGCGTGGGTGCTGACGCACTGGCACGAGCTGACCAGCCGGCTCCTGCCTGGCCTCTTCGAGATCGTCGTCAAGGCCTTCAAGCGCGCCACGGACTGGATCGAGCAGCTGCTCTACAGCGTCGACGAGTGGCTGCGCTTCAAGAGCAGCGACGGGCAAGCCGGGCGAGTCATCAAGGGGGTCCTCGGGGCGATCTGGTCGGTCGTGGTCTACGTCGTCCGGATCTACATCACGCTCCTGATCGAGCCCCAGATCAACCCGATCAAGCACTTCCCGGTGGTGACCGTCTCGCACAAGATCATCCTGCCGATGACCTTGAAGTTGACGGCGCTGATGGCCGCGCCGCTGTCCTTCCTCGGGCCGGTCTTCTCCAACACCATCGCCGGGACGACAGTGTTCCTCCTTCCGGGCGTCTTCGGATTTCTGGTCTGGGAGCTCAAGGAGAACTGGAGGCTCTACAGCGCCAACCGCCCGGCCTCGCTGGAGCCTGTCATGGTCGGCCACCACGGCGAGACGATGTTGCGGCTGATGAAGCCCGGCTTCCACTCCGGGACGCTGCCGAAGCTCTTTGGCAAGCTGCGGCAGGTCGAGGAGCGGGGATCGTGGCGAGAGGCGCGCAAGCACCAGCGAGGGATCGATCTGGTCCAGAGCGCGGTGGGGCTCTTCATCGAGCGCGAGCTCATCGCGCTGCTCAACACCTCCGGTCAGCTCCCAGGCCCCATCGCGCTCGGGGAGATCCACCTGGGCTCGAACCGCGTCACGATCCAGATCCTCGGCCCTGGCGGTCATGCGCGCCCCCTCCAGATCGCCTTCGAGGAGCAGTCCGGCTGGCTGGTGGGCCACACGCCTGAGCGCGGCTGGCTCGACGCGCTCGATCCGCCCGCAGAGCGGTGCGTCGAGTCGGCGCTTGAAGGCCTCTTCAAGCTCGGCGGCGTGGCGCTGGTGCGCGAGCAGATCGAGGCGCTGCTGCCCCCCGGCGCGCCCTACGACATCTCCGATCAGGGGCTGCTGGTGTGGCCCGGGTCGGATTACGGCGTCGAGGTGCTCTACGATCTGGGCTCCCGCCCGGTGCTTACGCCGACCCCGGGCGAGGTGGCGCAGGCCCACGGTCTGTCGCCCATCAAGGCCCGCGACCTCGTCTTCGCCGAGCGCTCCCTGCCCTGGGAGGGCTGGGTGGCGCGGTGGGCCCGGAAGCTCCCGAGCGACCCGCGCTGAGGATTTGGCGACATCGCCGCAGCCCGTGGTATGATGCCATCGGTTTCAAGCGACCCTTCGAGCGAGAGGCGCGCGCATGGAGAGGGTGCTCATCGGGGGCATTGGGGCCGCCTTGCTGGTCGGTCTAGGCTTCCTCTGTGTCATGGTCACGGCTCCGGCCATCGAGGCCGACCTGAGGGCGAGGACGCGCCAGGCCCTCGACGCCCAGGGGATGGGCTACGCCAGGGTCAACGCCGAAGGCCGCGACCTCGTCTTGACGGGCATCGCCCCTGGGCAGGAGGAGAACGCGGCGGCGGCGAGCCTGAGCGCCTCGGTCTGGGGCGTGCGGGTGGTCGAGAACCAGATGGTCGTCGACCCGGAGAGCGGCGCGCCTTACAGCACGCGGATCACGCGCCAGGAGGACGGCGCGCTCCAGATCGAGGGGTTCTACCCGGACAAGAAGCTGAAGGACGCGCTCGTGGCGCACCTCAAGGCGAGCTGCGGCGGGTGCGCCGTGGCCGATCGCGCCGCGTGGCGGCCAGCCTACCTCGGCCAGGACTGGCTGGGCGTGCTCAAGGCCGCCGGAGACGTGCTCCAGGGCTTCAAGCCGGGCCAGATCCTGTTTCAGGACGGGGGGTTGCGGATCTCCGGCGAGCCGATCGATCTGGCCGCCGCCAGCAAGGCGCGCGCCTTCCTCGACGAGGCGCTCGCGGCGCCCTTCAAGGGCGAGGCGGACTTTCAGGACCCGCTGCCCTATGTGCTGGTGGTGAGCCGACAGGGGCACGGGCTGCTGCTGACGGGCCACGTGCCCGACGAGGCGGCCCACAAGGCGGTGTTGTCGCGCGCCCAGGAGATCTACGGCCAGGGGGAGGTCGAGGACCAGCTGGAGGCTCGCCCCCACGATCTCGACGAGCGGTGGCTGGCCCACGCGATCGGCGCGGTGGAGGTCATGAAGCGCTTCAAGAACGGCCACGCCACGCTGGTCGAGCGCCAGTGGACCCTCTCCGGCGAGCCGATGGACGCCGCCGCGGCCGCCGCGGCCCAGGCCTTCATCGACGCCCTCAAGCCGCCGTGGAGCGCGCGGGCGCGCTTCTCGACCCTGCGGCCGCTGTCCACCCGGATCACCCTGGAGCCAGGGCGCATCGCGCTGACCGGCGACGCCCCCTCGGCGGGCAGCAGGGCGCTGCTGGTCGCGCGCGCACGCCAGGTCGTCGCCCCCGTCGGGGTCGACAGCCCCTTCGAGGTCAACGACGCGCTCAAGGTCGAGGCGCGCGCCGCCGATCCGCGCTGGCCCCTGGTCGTCGCCGAGGCCATCGAGCAGCTCAAGCGCTTCAAGCAGGGCGAGCTCCTGGTCGAGGACTACCGGCTCACCCTCAGCGGCCAGCCCCTCGACAAGGACTCCGCCTCCCTGGCCCGCGCCTTCATCCTCTACGGCCTGCCTCGCCCCTTCGAAGGGCGAGCCTCCTTCGACGCGCCCGACCCCAACGAGGCGCGCGCCGTCTTCGACGGTCGGCGCCTGATCCTGACCGGCGACGCCCCCGATCCCCTGTGGCGCGACAAGATCGCCTTGAGCGCCGCGCAGCTCTTCGGCCAGGGCAACATCGACGACCGGCTCACCGTCAAGGCCCGCCCCGAAGACCCCGCGTGGCTCATCGTCTTCAACCGGGGGCTGACGATCCTGTCGAGCTTCACCGAGGGGGAGGCCGTCCTGTCCGACAGGACGCTCTCGGTCAAGGGCACGGCCTCGACGCCGCAGGCCAGCGCGTCGGCCCGCGACGGCCTCGGGATCCTGCTGCAGCGCCCCTTCGTGGGCCTGGCCAGCTTCGACGTCGCCGTCTCCCAGCAGCCTCTGGCGCCCTCGCCCTTGATGATCGACGGCCCCACCTGTCAGGCCCGGCTCAAGGCGCTGATGGCGGGCGAGACGCTCTCCTTCGAGAGCGACCGGTGCCAGCTCGAGAAGGTCAGCGCCGCCCTGCTGGTCGAGATCGGCAAGGTGATGATGCAGTGCCCCGGCGAGCGGGTCGAGATCGGCGGCCACACCGACTCCTCGGGCAACGACCAGGCCAACCTGAAGTTGAGCCAGCTGCGGGCCGTGGTCGTCCGCGACCACCTCGTCCACCTCGGGGTGCCCGGCACGCGACTCCAGGCCACCGGCTACGGCGAGGAGCGCCCGCTGGCCGGCAACGCGACGACCGCCGGCCGCGCCATCAACCGAAGGATCGAGTTTACGGTGCTCGGGGAGTAATACATGACCTATCTGGTTGCACAGACCGCCCTCTTCCTGATCGCCGCCGCCATCCTCGGCTTCGGCGTCGGGTGGCTGATCCGCCACTCCAGGGCGCGCCTCGGGATTCAGCGCGAGCGGGCCGACTGGGAGATCCAGTTCGAGCGCCTGCGCTCCGAGCGCGACACGGCCGTCGCCAGCAGCGAAGCCGACCGCACCCGCGCCGAAGCCCTGAGCGCCGACATCGACAAGCACCGAAAGCGACAGGCGCACCTCGACGAGGACATCGAGCCCATGCGCCAGAGCCTCGACGAGCTGCGCGAGAGCAAGCTGCGCTGGGAGAAGGAGCGCAGCGACACCAAGGCCTGGGCCCAGACCATCCAGGACGCCCTCGATGAGGCCGAGCGCGATCGCGATCGCGCCCGCAACGAGCTGGGCGAGCTTCAGAAGGTCGTCCAGTCCAGCTCCCGATCGCTGAACTTCCTCAAGGAGAAGTCCCAGAGCACCGAGACCATGCGCCGCGAGCTCTACCAGTCCCTCCACGAAGCCCAGAAGGAGGCCGAGCGGGCCAACAAGGACGCCGAACAGGCCCGCGCCGAGAGCCAGACCCTCAAGCGGGAGCTGGACGCGCTGCGCAGACGCTACGAAGAGCTCGAACGGCTCGGCGACGAGGGCCGCTCCGAAGACGGGCCCCTGCACAACGCCCGCAGCCTCTCGACCCTGAGCAGCTCCGCCGACCTCCACACCCTCGAGATGGCCCTGCAGAGCTCGCGCTCGCGGATCGAGGCCCTGGAGGCTGAGCTGCTGGGCGTCGTCAACATCCGCAAGCGACTCGCCGAGTTGCCCTCCGACATCGACAATAAAGACGCTTGAATCGATCCCGTCCCCGTCGATGTCGATGGTCCAACCAGGGCAATACTGTTGACGAGATCAGGGGTTCTTCTGTATAGAGTACGTCATTTTTCCACGGCCTCCATCCGGCGGCCCAGACCTTGAGCCTGTGTTGACGAACGCCCCCTGACGCTCTCAATCTCCCCTCCACCGAGAACGACTGGAGGAGGCGAGGCGCCAGCACGAGGCAAGCTCTGGAGCTGACCTGTGACGCAAGAGCAGATCGACATCCTCCGCGAACTCCTGCTCGATGAGCAGCGCAAGGTGCTCTCCAACGCCAGCCAGACCATCCGCGGTGAGCTGGAGCTCTCCACCGACGAGATGGCCGACGAGAACGACCTCGCCAGCGCCCTCTATGACCAGGGCTTCACCCTGCGCCTGCGCGACCGCGAGCGCATGCTGATGAGCAAGATCCAAAAGGCCCTCGATCGTCTCGAAGGAGAAGATTACGGCTATTGCGAGATCTGCGACGATGAGATCGAGTTCGCGCGCCTCATGGTCCGCCCCGTCACCACCATGTGCATCGAGTGCAAGGAGGAGGCCGAGCGCAAGGAGCGCTCCTACGCCGGGCCCGTCCTGGCCGAGGCGCCTCCCGAGAAGACCAAGAAGAAGAAGAAGAAGGCCCTCGACGGCGACGACGACACCTTCACCCCCGAGGACGGCGAGGAGATCGAAGAGGTCGAGCTGGACGGCGCCGACGACATCGATGACGTCGACATCGGCGACGACGACGACGACGAAGAGGACGAGGATGAGGGCGACGACCTGGGCGCCGACCTCTGACCCTCAACGCGCAAGATTTGCACGCTGACGACGCCGACGCATCTTTTGCCAGCCCCCCTGCCCTGCCGACCCTCACCCCGCGCCGCTCGACCCTGGCACGCTTGTTGCCCCCTCTCCGAGGCGCCCGTGGAACACCACGAACGACGCCGAAGGGACACCCATGACAGGCTTCAAACACATTCTCGTCGGGATCGACTTCACGCGCGCCTCGGAGGAGGCCTTGGCCACCGCGCTGCGGCTGGCCCGGCGCGACGGCGCCCGCCTCACCGCCCTGCACGCCTCCCGCAGCCTCGATCCCCTTCACGGCTACTCGCTCCCCTGGGAGACCAGCTCGGGCCTGAGCGACCCCCACCGCCTCATCGCGCTGCTGGAGGCAGAGCTCCAGAACCTCGTGCGCGAGTTCTCCACCCAGGACCTCGACCTCGAACACCTCGTGACCATCGGCGAGCCCGCCGAGCGCGTCGCGCAGGTGGCCGTCGAGCGCGGCTGCGACCTGATCGTCGTAGCCTCGCACGGCAAGGGCCCCGTCGAGCGCGCCCTGATCGGCTCGACCGCCGAGGCGATCGTCCGACGCGCCGAGGTCCCCGTCTGGATCACCCGCCCCGGCTTCGACCGACACGCCAGCCGCGTCATCGTCGGCGTCGACCTCGCCTCCCCTTCAGCAGAAGCCAGCCTGGCCTTCGCCGCCGAACAGGCCAGGCGCGACGGCGCCTCCCTCGACGTCGTACACGTCACCCGCGATCCCGGCGACGAGCGCCTCTTCACCCTCGCCTCGGACGAGGACCAGCGCCACTACCGCGACCTCCTCGCAGCCGACGCCCGCGAGAAGTTCGACCTGCTGCGCCAGCACCTCGCCCTCGAGGGGCTCGACCCCGACACCCTGGAGACGCACCTGCTCCAGGGCAAGCCAGACCAGGCCCTGCGCGCGCACGCCGAGCTCACCCACGCCGACCTGATCGTCGTCGGCCGACACAGCCACGGCCCGCTCCACGCCTTCTTCATCGGCTCGACCGCCGAGCGCCTCTTGCGGCAGGGCACCTGCGGCGCCGTCGTCGTCGTCCCCTGAACGAGGCGCGCGAGGCCCAGGACGCACTCCACACAAGCACTTGATCTGGAAGACTTTTATTGACGATCGAGGCCCGCGCCTCAGACGGAATCACGCTCAAGCCACTTACAATTTGGGCCACCTGGAAGCCCAAGATGACAGGGGTTCAAACGTGGCTCCGTATCAGACGGTCCGGGAGTAGCGCGGGCCTGCGCTCGGGTCGCGCGAGAGGGTGCGGTCGAAGGGCATGGCGAGGTTGCGGAGGAAGAGGCGACCGAGATCGGTGGCGCGGATGTGGGCGTCGGTCAGCTCGACGAGGCCCTCTTCGACCTCGGGGCGCAGATCGGCGATCTCCTGGGAGAAGGTGGCGTCAAAGTCGATGGCGAAGTCGGCCTCGACGCGGGCCTTGTCCACGAGGCCGTGGCACATCAGCTCCCGGATGATCACCTGCCTGAGCTTGTCGTCGCCCTGGAGGGCGTAGCCCCGCTCGACCGGCAGGAGGCCGGCGCGGACGGCCTCGCGGTAGCGGCTGAGCTTCGTGGTGTTCTGGACGAAGGCGTCCTGGACGTCGCCGATGGCCGAGATCCCGAAGCCGAGCATGTCGGGGGCGCGGCAGACGGTGTAGCCCATGAAGTTGCGCCACAGGCGCCCCTGCCTCTGGGCCAGCGCCAGCTCGTCCTCGGGCCGCGCGAAGTGGTCCATCCCGACGTCGACGTAGCCGGCCTCGGCCAGCCGCGCCCGGGCCAGCGCCAGCAGTTCGAAGCGCAGGCCGCGGTCGGGCAGCTCGGCCTCGTCGAGCTTCTTCTGGTGGCCCTTCATCCACGGCACGAAGGCGAAGCCGTAGACGGCCAGCCTGTCCGGGGCCAGCTCGACGATCTGATCGAGGGTCCGGGCGAAGGACTCGGGGGTCTGGCGCGGCAGGCCGTAGATCAGATCCAGGTTGACGGAGCCGATCCCGAGGTCGCGGGAGGCGCGCATGAGGGCGGCGAGCTGCTCGGCGGACTGGGTGCGGTTGACGGCCTGCTGGACCTCGGCGTCGAGGTCCTGGACGCCGAGGGAGATCCGGTTGAGGCCGCGGGCCACCAGCGCCTCCAGGTGGGCCTCGCGGGTGACCCGGGGGTCGACCTCCACGCTGAACTCGGCGCCGGGCTCCAGCTCGAAGTGGCCCAGGAGGTCGTCGATGACGCCGGCCAGCTCCTCGGGGGAGAAGAAGGTGGGGGTGCCGCCGCCGAGGTGGAGCTGGCTGACCCCTCGGCGGCCAGGGATCAGGGCGGCCACCATCGCGACCTCGCGGCGCAGGTCATCGAGGTAATCGGCGACCTGCGCCTTGCGCGGGCTGATGATGACATTGCAGGCGCAGAAGAGGCAGCGCTGGCGACAGAAGGGGAGGTGGACGTAGACGGCCCAGGGATCGGGGCGCTGGGCGGCGGCGGCCAGGTGGCGCGCGTAATCCTGAGGGCCGAAGCCCTCGTGGAAGTGCAGGGCGGTGGGGTAGGAGGTGTAGCGCGGGCCGCTCTTGTCGTAGCGCTCCAGCAGGGCGCGCTGGGCGATCAGATCGCGGGCCGCCCGGTCGGAGGGGGTGGTGAGGTTCATGGCGCTCCTCGCGAAGGGGTCAGATGCTGCTGTATTCTTTGAGCTTGTACTGGATCTTGCGCACGCTGACGTCCAGCATGTGGGCCGTCTCGGCGGTGTTGCCGCCGGTGGCCTCGTGGGTCTTGAGGATGGCGAAGCGCTCCAGCTGGGCCAGGGTCGAGCCGGGGATGTGGATGTCCTCGCGGGTGGCGATCGAGGCGCGGCCAAGGCTGGGGGGCAGATGGCGAGGCTCGATGCGGTCGTGCTCGGCCAGCACTACGGCGCGCTCGATGATGTTCTCCAGCTCTCGCACATTGCCGGGCCAGTCGTAGGCCTCCAGGGCCTCGATGGTCTCCGGCGTGATCTCCGTGATCGCCTTGCTGTTCTCGTCCGCGAAGCGGGCCACGAAGTGGCGCACCAGCATGGCGACGTCGCTGCGGCGAGCGCGCAGCGGCGGGGTCTTGATGTTGATGACGTTGAGCCGGTAGTAGAAGTCCTCCCTGAAGCGGCCCGCCCTCACCTCCGCCTCCAGATCGCGGTTGGTCGCCGCGACGATCCGGACGTCGACCGAGATGGTCTTGTTGCTGCCGACCCGCTCGAACTCGCGCTGCTGCAAAAAACGCAGCAGCTTGACCTGGATCGACAGCGGCACCTCCCCGATCTCGTCCAGGAAGAGGGTGCCGCCGTCGGCGTCCTCGAAGCGGCCCGTCCTGCGGGCGGTGGCGCCCGTGAAGGAGCCCCGCTCGTGGCCGAAGAGCTCCGACTCCAGCAGCGACTCGCTCAGGGCCGCGCAGTGCAGGCGGATGAAGGGCTTGTCGGCCCTGCTGCTCTTCTCGTGGATGAGCCGGGCGACGAGCTCCTTGCCGGTCCCCGACTCGCCGCCGATCAGGACGGTGGCGCGGCTGGTGGCGACCTGATCGATGAGCTTGTGGATCTCCAGGATAGGGGCGCTGGTGCCCAGCAGGCGGGTGCGCTGCTTCTTGCGGTCGCGCTCGGCGCGCAGCACCGTCAGCTCCCGCTTCATCTCCATGCGCTCGATGCAGCGGCCGATGACCATCTCCACGGCGTCGAAGTTGAGCGGCTTGGTCAGGTAGTCGTCCGCGCCGAGCTTCATCGCCTCGACGGCGTTCTCCACCGTCCCAAAGGCCGTCATGACGATGCAGGGCAGCTCCGGGCGCTGCTCCTTGGCCTTGCGGATCAACTCCAGGCCGTCCATCACGGGCATCCTGAGGTCCGTCAGCAGCACGTCGCAGTGCCAGGACCCGAGCACCCCGAGGGCCTTGAAGCCGTCCGGGGCGCTGCGCACCTGATAGCCGTCCTCCTCCAGCAGCGCCACGAGCGCCGAGCGCGCGTTGGCCTCGTCATCGACCACGAGGATCTTGCGCCCGGCGCGGTCCACGCCCTCATGCCGCGCAGCGCCATCGGCGCCCCTGGCGTCGCTCTCCAGCATCGCTCATCCCTCCTGGTGCTCGCCGGCCCGCGGAGGCCGCGGCAGGACGATTCGAAACGTGGACCCCTGCTGGCTGTTCTGCGCCTCGAGCTTGATCGTCCCGCCGTGGGCCTCGATGATCTTCTGGACGATCGGCAGCCCCATGCCCGTCCCCAGCGCCTTCGTCGTGAAGAAGAGGTCAAAGGCCTTGTGCCGCATCGACTCCGAGAAGCCCGGCCCGTCGTCGCGGAAGGTCATGATCGTCAAGCTCTCGCGGTTCTCCACCGCGATCGAGATGCTCCCCTCGGCGCCTATGGCCTCGACCGAGTTCTTCAGCAGGTTCACCATCACCTGGACGAGGCGGTCGGCGTCGCAGAAGATGGCCTCTGGACCTGAAAAATCCAGCCGCAGCCCGATGTTGGAGGCCTCCAGGGTCGGCCCGTGGACGCGCAGGATGTCCTGCAGCAGCGTCGGGCCGTTGTGCCAGCCCGGGTTGATGTCGATGGGCTTGCTGAAGTCCAGGATCTCGCTGGTCAGGCCCTGCATCCGGCGGATCTCGGAGTGGATGCTGTTCAGGCTGATGTCGAAGTCCTCGGGCTGGTGCTCCAGCTTGCGCAGCCGCCGCTCCAGCAGGGTCAGCTGCAGGCCGATGGCGTTGAGCGGGTTGCGGATCTCGTGGGCCAGCCCCGCCGCGATCGCCGCCGGGATCTGCATCTTGAGCTCCATCATCCGATCGCAGTAGGACTGGACCATGATCGTCAGCTCAAGGTCGATGATCTTGTGCACGGACTGCCGATAGGCCGAGATCGGCTTGACCTCGTCGAGGATCAGGTCCAGATCCCGCCGCACCAGGTGCATCGCCGCGAACATGAAGTGCGGCATCAGGCCCACCTTGACGTGGATCTGGCCGATCTTCTTGCGCCGGTCGAAGTAGGCCCCGTCGTAGACCCCGCCGAAGACCTCCTCGATCCACCGCTGGAAGGAGACCCGCAGCCGCTCGATCTGGTCAGGCCCCGTGAAGATCCCGTAGGTCCTCGGGTTCTCGCTCAAGGCCTCGTAGAAGGTGTCCGTGATCCGGCGCTGGTGCGGCAGCACCAGGGGCGCAAGCTCCCGAAGCCGCTCAGCGTCCTCGGCCCCGAAGCCGATGTAATCCTTGAGCTCCTCAAGGATGTAATCCTGAGTCATCCCTCAGCCCTCTTCGCGCCCGGGCGTCGCCTTGTCTTCAAGCAGGATCCGAAGCGCCGGCGTCTCAAGGTCATCAAACTGACCCCGGCGCGCAGCCCACCAGAACAGACACACCGCCCCGGCGCTCAACGACAGCGCCAGCGGCACAAGCACATAAAGTACCGACACGACAGGCTTCTCCTGCTCTCAGCCCCCCTGGAGTCTTCCGCGGCCCTTTTGTGCAGATCCCGCGCCAGATCTGACCCCATCCCGCCCGAAGACCCTCGACCCCGAAGCCAACGCCCTCCACGCAGGGATCGACGCTCCACCCGAAGCCAAGACGGTTCGATCACCCGCGCAACAATTGCCGGCCACCAAGGTTGTTGGCGCAAATATTTCGCAACAGAGGTGGCCGAGAGTGTCGACCGACCCTGGCGTCGCCAAAGCCGCTCTGGCCCAGCGACGAGGCGACCACCAGCAGCGAGCTGATCGGCATCGCCACGGCGGCCAGCAATGGGCTGACCAGACCCAGCGCCGCCAGCGACACCCCCACGACGTTGTAGAGCAGCGAGATGAAAAAATTACGTCGGATGATCGACATCGCCCCCGCCGAGCCGTCCAGCAGCGCCAGGATCGGCCCCAGCCCCTGCCGCGTGATGAAGACGTCCGAGGCCACCAGGCTCGCCTCCGCGCCGCCCTCGACCGCGACCCCCACGTCCGCCGCCGCCAGCGCCGCCGCGTCGTTGATCCCGTCGCCCACCATCACCACGACCGGCCTGGCCCCCCCCGGGCCCGCCCCCGACCTCGACATCTCGACGAAGGCCCGCTTGCCCTCCGGCGACACCCCGCCGTGGGCGCTGCCCGCCCCGATCCCGATCTGGCGCGCCACCACCGCCACCACCGCCGGATCATCGCCCGACAAGAGCACCGGCTCGACCCCTCTGGCCCTGAGCTCCCCGATCAACCCGCGCGCCTCGGGGCGGATCGGATCGCCGAAGCCCAGCAGGGCCTCCACGCGACCGTCCACCGCCACCAGCGCCGGCGTCCGCCCCCCCTCCACCATCGCCGCCAGAGCGCCCTCGACCCGCTCGGCCCCACCCTCGGCCTGAGCCCGCACCCACGCGGGGCGCCCCACCGCCACCCGCCTCCCGTCCACCCACCCGCGCACCCCCGACCCCGCGACCTCCTCCACCCCCTCCACGCCCTCCACCGCCGCCTCGCCCTCGTCGGCCCAGCGGCGCATCGCGTGCGCGATCGGGTGGTTGCAGCGAGCCTCCAGCCGCGCCGCCAGCCCCGCCGCCTCCTCGTCGCCGACGAGCTCCAGCAGCACCATGTGGCCGCGCGTCACCGTCCCGGTCTTGTCCAGCACCACGACCGTGGCCTTGGAGAGCTGCTCGATCACGTCGTCGTGCTTGACGAAGATCCCCGCCCGCGCCGCGTGCCCGACCGCCACCGTCAGCGCCAGCGGCGACGCCATCCCCAGCGCGCACGGGCAGGAGATCACCAGCAGCGCCACCGCGTGGGCCACCGCCTGCCCCGGATCGATGAAGGACCACGCCACCACCGTCGCCGCCGCCGCGATCAACACCACCACCACGAAGACGCCGCCGAGCCGATCGGCCGCCTGCGCCGTCGGCGCCCTCCCCTGCGCCTGCGCCTCGACCCAGGACAGCAGCCGCCCGACCCGCGTCTGCGCCCCGCAAGCCTCCACCTCCACCTCCAGCGCCGAACCCAGGTTCGTCGCCCCGGCCTCCACCGCCCCCCCCGCCCCGATCGGCTCAGGCACGCTCTCGCCCGTCAACACCCCTCGATGGACCAGCGAGGCCCCCGACAGCACCCGGCCGTCGACCGGGAAGACCTCGCCTGCCCGGACCTCGACCCGCTGCCCCGCCTCAAGGACCTCAACCTCCACCTCCACCCGGCGACCGTCGGGCTCGATCCGCCGCGCCCTGGCCGGGATCAGCGCCAGCAGCCGGTCGGCCGCGTCGCCAGCCGCCCTGCGACCCCGAAGCTGGAGCCACCGCGCCGTCAACAGCGCCGCGATCAAGACCGCCACCGAGTCGAACCACACCTCCCCCTGACCCGTCGCCGTCGCCCAGGCGCTGTGCACCCACCCCACCGCGATCCCCACCGCGATCGGCGCGTCCATCGACATCGTCCGCCAGCCCCGCGCCGGCGACCTCCACAGCGCCAGCGCCGACGCCCACGCCCTCGACAAAAAGACCCTCCCCCCCACCATCACCGAGAGCCCCGAGAGCCCCAGCCCCGCCCACCGCGCCGCCGACGCCATCGTCGGCGCCTCCTCGACGCTCAACCCCGCGTAGAGCGCCACCGCGAGCAACATCGCGTTCCCCGCCAGCGCCCAGCACACGCCCACCTTGACCAGCAACCGACGCTCGGCCTCCGAGCGCCCCCGGACCCCCTCGCCCCTCAAGGGCGCGGCGACGTAGCCAAAGCGAGCCAGCCTCGCGACGATCTGGGAGAGCGGCCTCTCGGACTGCGACCAGCGCAGCCGCAGCCTCCCGCGCGACAGATCCAGGCGCGCCTCGGAGACCCCCCCGAGCGCGTGCGGCAGGCCCTCGACGATCCACACGCAGCCGGCGCAATGCACCCCGTCCAGCAGCAGCTCGATCTCGCGCTCGTCGCCCTGGATCACCTCGGCATGGCGCTCCAGGAAGGCCGCGTCGTCGAAGCGATCAACCCCGCCGATCGCCCCCGCGCCGACGCGCCTCCCCCTCCCCCCGGACCCCTCCCGCAAAGCATAGAAGGCCTCCAGGCCCTCGCCGTGGAGCGCCTGATGGACCGCCTCGCACCCGACGCAGCAGAAGCGCAGCCGGGCCGAGGGCTGCGAGGGGGCCCCCGCGTGAGTCACAGATTCTTGAGGAACATCAAGGGGTTGGGTGACCGACTCGGGCACCGGCTCGCCGCAATGGGCGCATGCGAGCGCCGCGCTCATGACGAGGGCCCTATGTCGACGCGCCGGACCGCCAGGAAGACCTGCGCGCCTCGCTCGACGCACAGCGTCAGATCCCACAGCCCCGGCTCTCCCATCGGGGCCTGCGCGCTGTAGACGCCGGGCCTGCCCTCGACAGGCCGCAGCGCGACCTCGAAGGCGCCGACCTTCGAGGGGCGCCGGACCTCCAGCTTCCCCTCCAGGCCCACCACGGGAGCGCCCAGGGCGTCCTCGATCGACACCTCAAGGCGCCGCTGGCCCCCGCCGACCTCGACCGGCGAGGATATTTGAAGATGCCAGCCCAGGTCGGCGCTGCTGGCCTGGAGCGCCCGCTGCGCGTCCCACTGCAGCGAGCGCCTGTAATAGTCGGCCTCGATCTGAGGCCCGCCGCCCGAGCGCGAGGCCATCAAGAGCCCCGCCTGGGTCGCCACCGTGAAGCCCAGGAAGGCCAGCACCATCCCCGGCCAGAGCAGATGTGGAGGGACGCGCGCCATGATCCTACCGCCCCCCCTGCGACCCGAAGGGCCCCAGGAGCTTGAAGTCCAGCTCGGGCGACTCGCCGACCTCGGCGGCGCCCACGATCTTGAAGTGACCCAGCGTCGAGCCCCCCGAGAAGGCCCCGGCGGGCGCCTCGATCCAGGTGTCGACGTGCTTCATCTCGCCAGCCCCGAGCGCGATCTCCGGCGACCCGATCACCTTGACCCTGGCCCCCTCGGGCGCCAGCGCCTCGATCCGGTAGATGTCGCGCTGGCCGGTGCGGTTGTGCACCCGGAAGCGCAGCCGGTTGGCCACATTGCCGTCCGGCAGGAGCACGAAGGGCGCCCCCGGCACCCGCGTCACGTTGACCTCGACGCTCTGACGCCCCGAGAGCGACCCGGCGAAGATCGCCACCATCACCGCCAGCAGCGCCCCGTAGATCATCACGCGGGGCCGCAGGATCCGGGGGGTCTTGCGCTCCAGAGCGTTCTCGGAGGTGTAGCGGATCAGCCCCGCGGGCTTCTCCACCTTGGCCATGATCGCGTCGCAGGCGTCGATGCACTGGGTGCAGCCGACGCACTCCATCTGGAGGCCATCGCGGATGTCGATCCCCGTCGGGCAGGTCCGCACGCAGGCCAGGCAGTCCACGCAATCCCCAAGGCCCGCCTCCTCCGCGCCCTTGCGCCGGCGCCCTCGCGGCTCGCCGCGCCCCGGATCGTAGCTGACGATGAGCGAGTCCCGATCCATGAGCACGGACTGGAGCCGGGCGTAGGGGCAGACGATCGTGCACATCTGCTCGCGGAACCAGGCGAAGTCGAGCATCACGAGGCTCGTCGTCAACGCCATCATCAGGAAGAAGCCCCAGTGCTGCGTCGGCGGCCCCGTCATCCACGCGATGAGGTCGCTCCAGCCGACGAAGTAGGCCACGAAGGTGTGCGCCAGCCCGATGGAGATCACGAAGAAGATCAGATACTTGGCCAGCTTCCTCCAGAAGACGGGGGCGCTCAGGTCGCCCTCGTCCTGGCGCTGGCGCCTGGACTCCCGGCCTTCCAGGAGCCGCTCGATGGGCCTGTAGACGAACTCCAGGTAGATCGTCTGCGGGCACCCCCAGCCGCACCACACCCGCCCCATCAACGCGGTGGCGAAGACGACCGAGAGCAGGATGGTGATCATCAAGAGCATCAGGAGGATCGTGTCGGTGGCGTAGAGGGTCAGGCCGAAGAAGGTGAACTCGCTGTGGAGGATGTCGAGCAATACCGCGGGCTTGCCCTTGATCTGGATGATGGGCAGCGCGACGAAGAGGACGATCAAGGCCCAGCCCACGAGCCGACGCCGACGCCACAGCGCGCCCTCGCTCAAGGTCGGGTACATCCAGCGGCGGCGGCCGTCCTTGTGGAGCGTCGACAGGACGGCCTCGGGAGACTCAAGGATCTCGGGCTCTGCGGGCGCGCCGTGGCCTGTCGAGGGCTGGCTCAAGGCGCCACCTTCTCCTGAACCGGGGCTGCGGGGTCCTGATCCGGGGCCGGGGCCTCGACATGAAGGTCCCCCTGAGGGGCCTTGGGGTTGGGCGGGCTGGTGCCCTGGATCGAGCGCACGAAGGCGACCAGCCCCATGAGATCATCCTCGGAGATCATCGGCCCCCAGGGCGGCATGCCCTTGTCGGGGAAGCCCTCGTTGATGCTCTTGGTGATGTCGACCAGCGCGCCGCCGTGGATCCAGTTCTGGTCGGTCAGGTTCGGCCCGATGGTGCCCTGGCCTTGCGGGCCGTGGCAGGGCGAGCACTTCTCGGCGAAGACCGCCCGACCGGCCTCCACGCGGGCCGGGTCGGCGATCGCCAGGGCGAGCTGGGCGTCGGTGACGACGACCTTGGGGGTGGCGGCCTGGTGTTTCTCGCGGGCCTTGACCAGCTCCCGCTGGCTGGCCTCCAGGTCCGCCTCGTAGCTCGGCACGATCCCGAGCACGACGCCCAGGACGTAGAGCGCCGCCCAGACGATCGTGACCCAGAAGCCCAGGCTCCACCAGGTGGGCATCGGGTTGTCGAACTCCTGAATGCCGTCGTAGTTGTGGCCCAGCAGGATCTCCTCCTGCGGGCCCTGGTCCTTGTGCGCGGAGGCCATGTTCACCCCTCCCTGACGGCCAGGCGCGCGTCAGCGCCTTGCCCCTCGTCGAGCGGGAGCCGCTCGATGTGTTCGATCTCGGAGCGCTTCATCAGCAGCGCCCGCGCGACGATGGCGACGAAGGCCACCACGAAGATCGCCAGCCCGACCTCGGCGAACCACGCCAGTCCGGCGTTCTGCACAACCTCTCTCATCATCTCGGGGCCTCACTTGCGCTCGGGCGCGGGTGTCTTCTTGATGTCCTGACCGAGCCGCTGGAGGTAGGCCACCAGCGCCACGATCTCCTTGTCGGCCAGGCCCGCCGGGCCGCCCTGGGCGACGATCTCGTCGGAGATGGCCTGCGCCTGGGCCTTGGCGTGCGCGACGCTGGCCTCGGCCTCGGCCGGGGTGTAGGGCACCCCGAGCATCATCATCGCCTCGATCTTCTGCTGGGTCTGGCTCAGATCCAGGGGTTTCTCCAGCAGCCAGGGGTAGGGCGGCATGGGGGACTTGCCGCTGATCTCGCGCGGGTCCTCCATGTGCCGCACATGCCACAGGTGGGGGTACTTGCCGCCGACGCGGGCCAGATCCGGCCCCGTGCGCTTCGAACCCCACAAGAAGGGGTGCTCGTAGACGTGCTCGCCGGCCTTGGAGTACTCGCCGTAGCGCTCGATCTCGTCGCGGAAGGGCCGCACCATCTGGGAGTGGCACTGCACGCAGCCCTCGCGGATGTAGATGTCGCGGCCTTCGAACTCCAGGGGCGTGTAGGGCGTCACGGTGGCGATGGTGGGGACATTGCTGCGCACCAGCATCACGGGGATGATCTCGATGACCGACCCGATCAGGATCCCGCCGAGGGTCAGGAGCGTGAAGACCATCGGCCAGCCCTCCAGCGCCCGGTGCCAGCCGCGGCGGCCCGCGCGCTCGAACCAGCCCAGCGTCTCGTCGTAGGTCACAAGCTCGAGCTTGTCGGTCGGGCGAGCCAGCTCAGGCACCATCACCTCGGTGTCGGGCAGCTCGCGGGGCGCGCTTCGGATGGACATGATGAGGTTGAAGCCGCCGATCAAGATCCCCAGCAGGTAGAGCGAGCCGCCGATGAGCCGCACCCAGTACATCGGCACCAGGCGCACGGCCGTCTCGATGAAGTCGGGGTACATCAGCCGCCCGGTCTCGTCGAAGGCCCGCCACATCAACCCCTGGGTCACGCCCGCCGTGTACATCGCGATGATGTAGAGCAGGATCCCGATCGTCCCGAACCAGAAGTGCGCGTTGGCCAGCTTCAGGCTGTAGAGCTTCGTCTTCCACAGCCGGGGGATCAGCCAGTAGACCATCCCGAAGACCATGAAGCCGTTCCAGCCCAGCGCCCCCGAGTGGACGTGCGCGACCGTCCAGTCCGTGTAATGGCTCAGCGCGTTGACCGTCTTGATCGAC
>SYOX01000348.1 GCA_005804885.1 Pseudomonadota bacterium | reverse complement strand
CTCCTCGCTGCGCAAGGAGGGGGGACGCTTGAATTACGGACACGGGTGGATCGGGGGTGGGATCGTTGGATGGGCACGATGATTCGGGGGGTGGGCCGCAGGAGCCTTCGCCGGGATCACTGGCCGTCTGGGGCGGGTGGCGAGGTCGTCGGGGCGGGACCCGACCCACCTTGCCCGTAATACGAGCGTCCCCCCTCCTTGCGCAGCGAGGAGGGGGACAGGGGGTGGAGTGCGGGGGACTGGGGGTGGAGTGTGCGGGGCTCGACGTGAGGGCCTGGCTTTGAGACGATGGTTCGGGGCGCGTTGAGTTGATGAGCGTGGTCTTGAGCGGGGAGGGCGGTGTTGGACTTCGATGAGCTTGGGAGGGTGCTGCGGGAGAGGCCGCGGCGGAGCTTGAGGCGCCAGCGGGCGGCGGCGGTGCTGGTGCCGATCGTGGACGACGGAGGGCCGTTGAGGTTGATCCTGACCCGGCGGACGGAGGGGCTGTCCACCCACAAGGGGCAGGTGGCCTTCCCGGGAGGGGGGATCGATCCGGGCGACGCGGGGCCGACGGCGGCGGCGCTGCGAGAGGCCGAGGAGGAGATCGGGCTGAAGGCCGAGGCGGTCGAGGTGCTCGGCTGGCTCGACGACTTCCCGACGATCTACGGCAACACCATCGTCACCCCGGTCATCGGCCGCCTCCGCGTCCTCCCCCCCCTGCGGCCCTCGCCGGACGAGGTGGCGCGGATCTTCACGATCCCCTTTGAGATCCTGGAGCGCCCGACCGGGTGGAGGGTGGACGTCGTCCGACGTCGAGATCGCGACTGGCCCATGATCTACTGCGATCACGACGGCGAGACGCTCTGGGGCCTGAGCGCCTACATCACCATGCACCTGCTGGAGTTCTGGCCCCAGGGCGCCCCCATCGCGATCCCCGGCGAGCTCATCCAATAGCGCTCCTGAAACTCCTTGGCAGCGATGGCGAGGCGCGCCCGATCGCGAGCGATCCCCGGCGAGCGCATCCGACAGCGCGGGCGGCGCCATCTGCGCGCCGCGTGTCGTCGATCCGATCGCGATCCCCGGCGATCAAGGCTGATACCAGACCACAGCCGAGAGACTCACTTTGTGGGCGGTCCAGGCGGCGCCCTGAGCCTGGGCCTTCAGTCGGCGGTGCACCAGCCTGGCTCAGGCCCAGGCCATCCCCCTGTCCTGGCCCACAAAGCAAGCCCTTCGTCTGTGGTCTGGTATGAGATCGCGGCAGCGGCGAGTTCAGTCAGCCGCGGGGTTCAGTCGGCGGCAGGGGGTTGGGTTGCAGGTTGTTGATCTTGCTTGTCTTCTGGCCTGGTTTCTGAGGGGGCTTCGGGGTTGGGAGGGGCGCGTTCGAAGTGTCGCATCTCGACGAGCGCGCCGCGATCGTAGAGGGCCTCCTCCTTGATGGCGCCGTTCTTGTGGAAGTAGCGCCAGGGGCCGTGCTTCTTGTCGTTGTCGTAGTCGCCCTGGGCCATCTCGCGGGTGGAGCGCGGGTGGTAGAGGAGCCAGGGGCCGTGCTTGAGGCCGCGTCGGTAGTGCCCGTCGTGGGTGAGCAGGCCGTCGGGCGACCAGCGCATGGCGCGGCCGTGCAGGGCGCCGTCGGAGGTGGCGCAGGCGATCTCCTGCCCGAGCGGCGGCGCGTGGCCGACGGGGGAGGAGCCCTCGGGGCAGAGGAGCTCGACCCTATCGAGGCCGCCATGCAGGTCGAGCTGGGCGCGGTCGAGATCGGCGGTGGCGGGCTGGGTGCGGTCGAGATCGGCGGGGGCGGCGGGCTGGTCGCGGTCGTCGCTGGTCGAGCCCGACGAGTCGGGCTGGCAGGCGAGCAGCGAGAGCAGGATGAGGGCGGGGGTGATCTTCATGGTCCCTGGGAGCGGCGTGGTGCATCTCCAGCGCGTTGAGAAGCCGTCGGGAGACTCCAGGCCGTCGTCGTGGGGGTTCAAAGCAGCCATCTGCGGCTCGGGCTCGGTCGGGCGCTGCCTCGGCCCTCCATCGTCCCATCCACGTCTGCCTGCTTTTGACCTCTCACGACTGGGCCTTTCATGGGCCAACGGCCTCTGAATGAGGTTGCGCGCTGGCTGGTGGGATTGCAAGCGATCGCGCGGAGATGGACGGCGCGGTCTGGATCAGTTAGAAGATTTGCCCTGCGCCGCCAGGAGTCTGCGCGGCCTCTCAACCCTTTGCGTGCCCGTCGCGGGACGTTGCTCCGAGCCAGGGGCGGCTGAATCACAGGCGCCGTGGCGCGGGGTGATCGCGCGGGCACGCCAAGCGAGACAGCGAGCCGCCGCCATGCCCATGCTCGAAGAGCGCCACGTCTGCGCTCACCACCGACTCTCCCAGGCCGACTTCACGAGCCCGGGCGCCGAGGCCCACTATCCGCCGGATCTCGGCGTGGAGCCCTTCCACCTGGACATCGAGCTGCGCCTGGATCTGGAGGCGCGCGCCGCGTCGGGCGTCGTGACGATCCGGGTGAGGGGTCGGCGTCCGGGGGCGGACGCGCTGGAGCTGGACGCGGTGGACTTCGAAGATCTCTCGGTGGAGGGGGATCGGGGCCTTCGCCACCAGTACGACGGCAAGAAGCTGCGGGTGTCGTGGTCGGAGGGCTTCGAGCGGGACGAGGAGCGCGCGCTGGTGGTGCGCTACCGGGTGGTCGAGCCTGTCTCGGGGCTCTTCTTCTCCAAGCCGAGCGCGGCCTACCCCGACGCGGCGTGGTACGCGGCCACGGACCATGAGACGGAGCGGGCCAGGCATTGGCTGCCGTGCGTGGATCTGCCCAGCGTGCGCACGGAGCTGGACTTCCACCTCCGGGCCGAGGCGCGCTTCGAGATCCTGGCCAACGGCGAGCTGATCGCCGAGGAGGCGCACGAGGACGGCACGAAGACGGCGCACTGGCGCTTGAGCTGGCCGTGCCCGAGCTACCTCGTGTGCTTCGCGATAGGGGACTTTACGCGCTTTGACGACGGCGAGTTCGAGGGCATCCCGCTGGCGTACTTCTGCTCGCGAGAGCACTCGCCCGAGGATCTGGAGCGGGCCTTCGGGCGCACGGGCGAGATGCTGGGGTGGATGACGCAGAAGCTGGACTTCCCCTTCCCCTACCCGAAGTACTTCCAGTTTGCGCTGCCGGACTTCGGCGGGGCGATGGAGAACATCTCGCTGGTGAGCTGGAGCGACATCTTCGTGCTCGACGAGGTGCTGGCGCGCGAGTGGACCTGGCTGGTCGATCAGGTCAACGTCCACGAGATGGCGCACAGCTACTTCGGCGACGCGGTGGTGTGCCGGGACTTCGCCCACGCGTGGCTCAAGGAGTCTTGGGCGACCTACATGGAGACGTGCTGGCTGGAGGACATGCGCGGCGCGGACGAGCAGCGCTATGACATCTTCTCCAATGCCTACGCCTACTTCGAGGAGGCCGATGGGAGCTACAAGCGGCCCGTGGTCACGCGGACCTTCAACACCTCGTGGAACATGTACGACCGCCACCTCTACCCCGGGGGGGCCTGCCGCCTGCACACGCTGCGGAGCTTGCTGGGCGACGAGGTCTTCTGGGAGGCGGTGCGGGACTACCTCAAGACGTGGGCCGGGCGCGTGGTCGAGACGGAGGACTTTCGGCGGATCATGGAGTTGCACTCCGGCCGCTCGCTGGTGCGCTTCTTCGACCAGTGGTTCTACAGCCCCGGCTACCCGGCGCTGAAGGTGTCCTTTGCCTACGACGCGGGTCGCGGCGAGGGGACCTTCGAGATCGAGCAGACGCAGGTGGACGAGAAGGAGGGGGTGCCGGTCTTCGCGCTGGAGCTGGAGCTGGGCTGGGTGATCGACGGCGAGCTGCGCTGCCAGCCGGTGAGCGTGGACAAGGCCAGGCACACCTTCGTGATCGCGATGGGGGCCGATCCGGCGCAGGTGCGGGTTGATCCCAAGGGCAAGGTGCTGCGCAAGCTGGACTTCAACCCTGGGGACGACAAGCTGCGGGCGCAGCTCGTCGGGGCGTCGGACGTCGAGGGTCGTATCCTGGCGGCGATGGAGCTGGCGGCCACGGGCAAGCGGGCCAACCTGCTGGCCATCCGGGACGCCTACACGGCCGAGCCCTTCTGGGGGGTGCGGGTGCGGATGGCGCGGGCGCTGACCAAGGCGCGCACGGACGCGGCCATCGACCACCTCGTGGAGCTGCTGGGCCAGGAGCAGGACCCGATGGTGCTTGAGCACTTCATCCGGGCGCTGGGGGGCTTGAGGGACGGGCGGGTGCGGGCGGCGCTGGAGTCGCGGATCGACGCGGGGCTGCCCTACCGGGCGCACCAGGCGGCGCTTGAGGGGCTGGGGCTTCAGCGGGGCGACGCGCCGGTCGAGCGGCTGGCGAAGGCGGCGCAGACCGCTGGCTTTGGGGGCCTGGCGCAGTCGGGCGCGCTGCGGGGGCTGGCGTACAGCCGCCGACCCGAGGTGCTGGAGACGCTGATGGCCATGACCGCGCCGGGGGCCTCGCCGATGCGCGCGCGGGGCGCGGCGGTGACGGCGCTGGGGATCCTCGGCGGCGCGCTGGACGAGGTGCGGCAGGCGCCGGTGGTCGAGCGCCTCGTGGATCTGCTCAGGGACCCCAACGACAGGATCCGCTGGAGCGCGGGGTTGGCGCTGTCGGGGCTCAAGGCCGCGGCGGCGATCCCGGCGCTGGCGGCGTGGCGCGACGGCGCGCTGCCCGCGCAGGAGAAGGTCCCGGTCGATCGGTGGATCGCGGCCATTCGAAAGGGCGAAGACCCCCGCGTGCCCGCGCTGGAGAAGCAGCTCGAAGAGGCCAACGGGTTGATCCGCAAGCTCGGCGCTCGCCTTGAGAAGATCGAGGCGAGGCTTGAGGCCGCCGACAAGAAGCCCGCCGATGAGGGCGGCGCCGTCGACAAGAAGACCGCCGACGAGGGCGGCGCCGTCGACAAGGCGGAGTGAGGCCAGGGCGAAGCCCGGCGGATCGCGCCTGACCGGCCGATCCGAGCAGGGAGATCGCGGCCCCGCGTGTGAAGGGCATCCCTTCGCCGCGGGCACCCTGGACGGCCGACCCGAGCAGGGAGATCGCGGCCCCGCGTGCGCTTTCGGGCGCGTTCCTTCGGCCCGTCGCGCCTATCTCCGCGCGCTTATTGTGAAAATACGGTCGTGGGGTGCGGCGGCAGCGGGGCTCCAAGGGCGCTCGGCGGCCTCTTTTGCGCTCGCCGAGCGATCCGGCGCGCCGTTTTCTCGCCGCGCGCTCGGTGCTCCTTTCGCTTGCCGTGCGATCTGGCGCGCCGCGCGCGGGCTGGGGCGGCCGCTTACGCGCTCGCCACACCGTGCGATCTGGCGCGCGCGGGCTGGATCAGGGCGCGGGCGAGAGGACGGCGACCATGCTCATGCCGACGAGCGTCTTTTGCCGGGTCATTGCGGCGATGCCGCGGCTGAGGCGCCCGAGCAGGGTGCGCGGCGAGAGCGGGCCGCGGTTTCCGAGGTAGTCGGTGGGGTTGTCGTAGAGTCCTCGGAGGGTCCAACCCTGGCGTTGGGCCAGGACGGCGAAGGTCTTCGGGCTGTAGAGGCGGATGTGCTGGTCGGGCTTGATGTGGTCGATGCGGGGCATGGCCGCGCCGGTGCGCCGGGCGACCCAGGCCAGGGGAGAGGCGGCGTTCCAGTTCGGGGTGCTCATGACCAGGACGCCGCCGGGCTTGAGGGCGCGGCGGCTGGCTTCGAGGAAGGGCACGGGGTCGGGGACGTGCTCGATGAGCTGGTGCATCAGGACGACGTCGGCGAAGGCGTCCTCGGGCTGGGTCAAAAAGTCCTGGCTGCGGACGTCGACGCCGTGCATCAGGCGCGCGATCGTGGGGCAGTCGGCGTTGATGTCGAAGCCGCGGACGGTCCAGCCGCGCTTCCTGGCGGCGCTGAGCTGAGTGCCGACCCCGCAGCCGACCTCGACGAGCACGCCGGGTCGCTGGTGCGCCTCGATCAGGTCGAGGGTCCATTGCCAGAGGCGCTCCCCGCTGAGGGCCTGGCGGGTGAGGACCTCGACGTAATCGGGGTCGTTGTAGTCGTAGATCTCCTCGGTGTCGAGGCGGACCAGGCCGCACCCGGCGCACTGGAGGTAGGAGAGGGGGGAACCTGTTGGGCCGGTCAGGGTCAGGATCTCGGCGTCGTCGCGCGCCGCGCAAACTTCACAGGCACCGAGCATCTCGCCCCTCCGTGCGTGAGGATCTGGCCAGGGCGCAGGGCCGCTCAAGGCCCGCCCTCATGGCGTTCGTCGGCGTTGAGGCCGGCGCGGGGGGATATTAGATGTGGAGGCTCCAGGGCGTCAAATCCAGCCCTGCGCTCACTCCAGGGTCAGGGTGTAGGAGCCGGTGGCGCCGCCGTAGCCGTAGACCCGGATGAAGCCCGGCCCCGATCCCTGGACCCGCTCGGTGCTCGCGACGCTCTGGGAGATGGCGGTCTGGCGGCCGTCGGCGTCCACCGCCTGAAGGTCGAGATCGCCCGCGCCGTGATTGAAGGTGATGGAGACGGACCAGGGGTTGCTGGTTTCGATGCGGTACCAGTCGCTGTCGGCGCCGCACACGGCGCCGGGGTAGGCGCCCGGGGTCAGCGCCCCGGCGTCGGCCTGCCTGTCGTTGGGCTCGTCCGGCTCCTCGGCGCAGCGCCCGTCGTCAGGCCCTTGTCCGGGATCGCCGAGCGGCTCGTCGCCCTCGCGCGCGATGGTGATCGAGGCCGCATTGCCGACCCCGTTGTAGCCGTAGACGCGCAGGGTGTGCGGGCCGGCCTGCGCGGCCGCCCAGGTGATCTGTTCGGCGTCGGCGGTGCCGGTCGAGCGCGCCACCCGCGCGCCGTCCGGGCCGTGCAGCGCGATGTCCAGGTCGCCCTGCGCGTGAGTGAAGGAGACCAGGATGTCGGCGCGCTGTCCGAGGGCCAGCTCCACCGAGAACCAGCTGTCGCGGCCGGCGCAGATTCGTCCGTTGATCTGCCCGACCAGCGCGACCGCCGCCCCTCGATCCGCGCCGCCCGCGCAAGAGGGCTCGGGATCGCCCCCGGGCTCCTCCTCGGGCAGGCCGGGATCGACGGGATCGGGTTGCGGGTCGGGGTTCTGGGGTGGTGAGAAGGGGTTGGCGGGGTTGGCGAAGGCGGTGACCGTGCTGGAGGGGGCGGTGACGCGCAGCAGGTTCATCGGCGCGGCGGGCAGGAGGTCCTGGTTGTCCAGCACGAGGCGTCGGCCAGGGCTGACGACGACGATCTGCCCTCCGGGTTGAGCCAGCGTCCAGCCGGTGCAGGTGGGGCCGTCGGCGCCGTCGCAGCGCACCCAGAGCCCGGCGCCCGTGGCGTTGGTCAAGGTGATCGACTCGGGCAGCGCGGGGGCGCCGTAGAGGCTGTCCCAGCGCGCGATCTGGTCCAGGAGGGTCTGGCGGAAGGTGGTGGGCTCGCCGAAGATGTCCCGGCCGTTGTTGGTCCAGTAGCCGCTGTTGATCAGGACGAGGGGGCCGGTCGTGCCCATTACGACGGGGCCGCCCGAGTCCCCTGGGCAGAGGTTGGCGCTTGGGCCGAAGTCGAAGGTGAACTTGCGCTTGGTGAAGGAGCCGCTCTCGGTGCGACGCTCCGTGCAGCCGTAGCCGAAGATCGTCACCTGCTCGCCGCGCGAGGCGGGCCGGGTGGCCAGGGTGGTCGGCGAGGCGACGTCGGGGGGGACGGGCTGGGCCAGCCTCAACAGGGCGATGTCCTGGGCGCCGACCTCGGAGGCGAAGCTGCGGAAGCGCTCGACGACGAAGGAGCGCGCCCGCCCGTTGGCCCGGTCGACGGTGAAGTTGTCGTAGGCGCCGGCCTGCTCGCGGGTCTGGTAGCTGACGCAGTGCGCGGCGGTGATCGCGACGTTGGGCGCGATCAGCGTCGCTGTGCACCCGGAGATGCGCCCGATCTCCGGCCGCTCGGAGGTCACCGAGCCGTTGAGCAGCCCGTCCTCCTCGGACTGGCTCAGCTCCTGGGACAGGTCGCCCCCCACGCACCCGGCGCCGAGCAGCGCCACCAGCCCCACGCCGCTCCACCCGAGCCAGCTTGATCGACCTTCGCGCTGTCCCATCCCATCCTCCTGAGCAGGTGTCGGGTGGCGCCCCGGGCAGAGCGCCGCTTTCGAGGTCGAGATCTCTTCGAGATCGCGACGACGGGCTCCGTGGGGAGGGCTCCCCTTTCAGGTTGTGGCTCTTCGCCATGACAGGCCCAGCGCACGCCCCGTGCCAGGCTCACCCGAATTTTCCACCGATGTTGAAAACACGAGGGAAGATCAATGGCTTGGGGCACGCCGCCGGTTCGCCGCCGGCCCGCCGCCGACGGCGGCGTGACTTCCTGGCGCACCTGAGTGAGACAAGATGGCTCGGTTGAGTCTCGCGCGCCACAGTCGGGGGATCGTCCACGGCCCGGCGCCGCTCCGAGCCCCCGAGGCCCGCCCTCCGCCGGATCCCGGCGCGGCGCCCTTCCACCCATCGAGCTGCGCCCGGATCTGGAGGCGCGCGCCGCGTCAAGGGGTGTGGCGCGGCTGCCCCTCGGTCCTCAGGGCCGCCTCGATGGCCTCGGGCTCGGCCAGGGCGTCGAGGCCGTCGAGCCACTCCCGAAGGGGCGCGGCGCCCTTCTTGAGGTTGCACCGCAGGCAGGCCACCACGAGGTTGTCGCCCCAAGGGTTGCCGCCCAGATCCAGCGCGATGGCGTGGTCGTGGGTCAACTCCAGGTCGCCCGCGCCGCAATACACGCAGCGCCCCGTCGGCTCCGGCAGCCGCCCGAGCACCCGCGCGAGCTGGTAGGCGGATCGACCCGGCAGGCGCATCAGCGCGGCCTCCGCCATCGCGACGACCTCCTGCCAGAGGGCAGGGTGCTCGCCCGCCAGCGGCTGGTAGTGCAGGACCAGCGGCACCACCCCCGTCGTCGTCAGATCCAACCACGGCTGCGCGCCCCGCGACCCCCTCCAGCCCACCGCCAGATCGTTCATGATCCGGCCCGCCTTGCGCTTGCGCCGCAACCCTGGCCGCCCATCGCGCCCGCACATCAGCTGCAACATCCCCCGATCGACCGAAGGCCAGTCCCCCATCACCGTATAGGCCACCGACCACGACATCTTGCCGTCGTCGTCCGCGTCCCAGGACGTGTGGCGCTCCAGCCACGTCATCACCAAGGTCGAGAGGATCGGCCCGAAGCGGAAGCGCCGACCCACCCGCTGCTCGATCTGCACCACCCCCTCCTGAATCCTCGCCCGCGTCGGGTGCAGCGGGTGCCGAATCCACCCATCCTCGCCGAAGATCGCCTTTCCGCGCGCCTCCTCCCCCTCCGCGCCCAGGCCCGCCTCATCCGCGACCTGCTCGCCCGCGCCCTCGGCGACTCCCCCTCCTTGGCCCAGGGCCGCGCCCACTCCGCCCTCCGCTCCTCGCCCGTCATCCCCCCCAAGGGCCGAACCCGGCTCCCCTCCTCGCTCACCCCCCGACGCCATCGCTCACCTCCAGGATCGCCTCTTCGCCAACCATCGCGAGTATAGACCTTGCCCTTCGATCGCGATAGCGAGCCGATCGACAGACAAATGATGCCCCCACGAAAAGCCTTTGTTGACTTGGCGAGTCTGGATCTCTACTTTGTTCCTTAGTAAACGAGTGTAGAAAGACTCCTGCATTGTTTACTTGTTTGGTGTGGAATGGGTCTTCAGGGTTGAGCGAGGCCATCAGATGCAAGCGGTTCAGAGCACACAGAGCGCCCTCGGAGATTGGATCCCCAACTTGCTCAAGCAGGTCAGCGGGAGCTTCGAGGTGGCCGAGCCGGCGGATGTCCTGTCGTGGGCGGCGGCGACCTTCCGCGAGGGGTTGGTGGTCGGGACGGCCTTCGGGGCCAGCGGCATGGTGCTCATCGATCTGGTGCAGGAGGTCTGTCCGGGCGCGGAGATATTCTACATCGACACCGAGGTCTTCTTCCCGGAGACCTACGCGCTGATCGAGCGGGCGCAGGAGCATTACGGCGTCGAGTTCAAGCGGATCACGCCCGAGATGACGATCGAGGAGCAGGGCGAGGTGTTTGGAGAGCGCCTGTGGGAGCGCGACAGCGACAAGTGCTGCCTGATGCGCAAGGTCCTGCCGCTGCGCAAGGCGCTCTCGGGCAAGACGGCCTGGGTGACGGCGCTGCGCCGGGATCAGGCGCTCACGCGGCGCACCACCCCCATCGTCGAGTGGAGCGAGAAGCAGCGGCTGGTCAAGGTCTCGCCGCTGGCCAACTGGACCGAGAAGGACATCTGGCGCTACATCATGGCCCACGACGTCCCCTACAACCCGCTCCACGATCAGGGCTACCCCTCGGTCGGCTGCCAGACCTGCACGCGGGCCGTCCACCCCGGCGAGGATCTGCGGGCCGGTCGCTGGGCGGGCTCGGCCAAGACCGAGTGCGGCCTGCACGTCTAGGATCTCCTCGCAGGCTGGATGCTCCCCGCGAGGCTGCTATGATGGCGTGGCGCTGCTATGATGGTCGTGCGGCCGCTCAAGGTGCCGGCGCGTGGCCGTCGAGCGCGGCCGGAAGGCACCCCCTGACGAGGAATTTCCATGCCCCGCTTCTCTCCTGGCCTCTTCGCCCTGCTCGCCCTGGTCGCGTCGTCTTGCGACGGCCCAGATGATCGCCCTGATCCGCAGAGCGACGCCGGGACGCCCGTCGACGCCGATGATGAGGAGGTCGGCGAGGAGGTCGGTGAGGAGGTCGGCGAGGGGGTGGGGGTCCTCGTCATCAACGAGGTGGCGGCGGCTGGGGAGCCGGACGACTGGTTCGAGATCCTCAACGCGGGCACGGCGCCGGTGTCCCTGGCCCAGGTGACCTTCTCGGACAGCATCGAGGACCCCGCCGATCACGTCGGCAACTTCCCGGCCTCGTTGACGATCGCGCCGGGCGAGTTCTTGCGGGTCCAGTTTGACGGCTTGTACCCTGGCTTCAGCTTTGGCGCCGAAGAGGAGCTGGGCCTCTTCGGCCCGGATGGCGCGCTGCTCGATGGGATCTCGTGGCCCTCGGGCGCCTCGCCGCAGACGGCGAGCTTCGGCCGCATCCCCGACGGCACGGGGCGCTTCAAGACCTTGCTGACCCCGACGCCCGGCGCCGCGAACCTCGACAACCCTGGCGGTTCGAGCTGCGGCGACGACGAGGAGCAAGGGGAGGAGCAATGCGACGACGGCAACCAGCTTCCAGGGGATGGGTGTACGGCCTTGTGCCAGGAGGAGGTCTGCGGCAACCGCCTGATCGAGCCCGGTGAGCAGTGCGACGACGGCGATGACGAGCCCGGCGACGGCTGCGACGCCGAGTGTCGCCTGGAGTTCACCCCCGACGCCCTGGTCATCAACGAGATCGCCGCGGCCCTGGACGTCGGCGTCGACTTCATCGAGCTCTTCAACACCTCCGAGGAGCCCGTGGATGTGAGCGGCTGGACCCTCACCGACGACGATCAGGAGACCCACCGCCACACCATCGAGGGGCGGGGCGCGCTGGCCCCCGGCGGCTACCTGCTCCTGGAGCGCGACGTCGACTTTGACTTTGGCCTCGGCGAGGACGACAGCGTCCGCCTCTTTGACGAAGAGGGCCAGCTCGTCGACGTGCTCGACTGGGCCGAGGGTCAGTCGCCCCCCGGCGCCAGCTTCGGCCGCCTCCCCGACGGCTCCGGGGCGCCCGTCACCCTCTTCCGCCCCTCGCCGGGAGCCCGGAACCTGCCCAACACCCCCTGACCGGGGCTTTGACAGCGCAGGGCCTTCAAAGAGAAGATGCCCCGTGCACCTCTGCGCCAACCTCATCGGGTCAGCGATGGCCCTGCAACCTGGGAGCCCATCCATGGACAAGCCTGAAGTCGCCGAAGCTCGCCCTGCCGTTCTGGATCTTGAAGCCGGCACCTACTGGTGGTGCGCCTGCGGCAAGTCCCAGAGCCAGCCCTGGTGCGACGGCTCCCACAAGGGCTCGGGCTTCACGCCGGTGAAGGTCGAGATCGAGGCCGCGAAGCGCGTCGCCCTCTGTCAGTGCAAGCAATCCGCCGCCAGTCCCTTCTGCGACGGCACCCACAACAAGCTCTAGATCCTCGACGGGTGTTGAGCCGGCCTTGATTTTTCAGCCAGCGGGCGCCTCAAGGCGCGGGAGAAGCCCATGGGGATGTTGATCAACGGCCAGTGGTCCACGAAGTGGTACGAGCCTGACGCGAAGGGCCACTTCGTGCGCTCCGTCACCCAGTTTCGGGACTGGATCACGGCCGACGGAAGCTCTGGCTTCGCCGCCGAGCCCGACCGCTACCACCTCTATGTCTCCTACGCCTGCCCCTGGGCCCACCGGACCCTGATCGTCCGCAAGCTGCGAGGCCTGGAGTCGGTCATCCCCATCTCCGTCGTCGATCCCCTCATGTTCGACGAGGGCTGGGCCTTCAGCGACAACCCTGGCTGCGTCCCAGACCCCATCTCCGCCGCCCCCTTCCTGCGCGACGTCTACACCCGCGCGGTGGCCGACTTCACCGGCCGCGTCACCGTCCCCGTCCTCTGGGACAAGCGGCGCGGAACGATCGTCAACAACGAGTCGCTCGAGATCGTCCGGATGTTCGACACCGCCTTCCTCGAGGCTGGCCTCGGCGACCCCGGCGTCTGCTTCTACCCCGAGGCGCTGCGCGCCCAGATCGATCAGACCGTCGAGGCCATCTACCAGCCCATCAACAACGGCGTCTACCGCGCCGGTTTTGCGACCACCCAGTCGGCCTATGACGAGGCCGTCCACGCCCTCTTTGACGCCCTGGAGCGCTGGGACGCCGTCCTGGCTGTTCAGCCCTTCCTTTGCGGCGATGTCGTGACCGAGGCCGACTGGTGCCTGTTCACCACCCTGGTGCGCTTTGATCTGGTGTACCACCTCCACTTCAAGTGCAACATCAAGCGGATCGCCGATTTCCCCAGCCTCAGCAGGTACTTGCGCGACCTCTATCAGATCCCTGGTGTCGCCGGGACGTGCAACTTTGACCACATCAAGGAGCACTACTTCCGCAGCCATCCTTCGATCAACCCGCACCGCGTCGTCCCTGCGGGCCCTGCCTCCTTCCTTTGAGGGCCTCGCGGACGCGAGGGTCAGGGTTGCCAGGTGCGGGAGCGGTCGGCGTCGATCCAGATGGGGTTGGTGAGGGCGAAGGGTGGGATCTGGAGGTGTGGGGCGGTGGGGAGGGGTTTGTCGCCGAAGGCGCGGGCGTGGAGCCAGGTGTCCTTTTCGGGGTTGATGTCGAGGGTGGCGGAGAAGCGGGTGACGGGGTCGCTGGAGGGGGGGATGGTCCATTGCTGGAGGGGCTTGTCGCCCTGGTAGAGGACGAGGGTGGAGACTTCCATCCAGGAGGCGGCGACGAGGTCGACGCGGACCTTGAGGGGTCGCTTGCGGCGTGGTGTGATGAGGGTGCCGGGTCCGAGGCCGTCGATGTCGAGGGTGAGGAGGGGTCCGGTGGAGACGACGGCCTTGTTCTCGCGCAGGGCGTTGACGGCGGGAGAGGGGTCGGCGTCGGTGCGGTCGTTGCCGGGTCCGACCTGGATGTAGGTGAAGGGCAGGCCGACGGGCTGGTGGCCGAGGCGCGCGCTGCCGGAGGCGCCGGTGGCGGTGTAGCGGAGGCCGAGTTGGACGAAGGAGGCCCAGTCGGCGGCGAACTGGTCGAACCAGGCGCGGGCGTTGCTGGGCTTCATGGAGAAGAGCTCGCCGGGGTAGATCTCGACGCCGTCGAAGTTGTCGGTGGCCTGGGGGAGCGCGTAGGTGCCGGTGGCGCGGTCGAGGCCGTAGCGGTCGAAGTAGCCGGATTTGCTGGGGGATCTTGGCCAGACGGCGGTGACGAAGGGGCTGGCGGAGGCTGAGGCGCGCATGGCGACGATGAGTGAGGCGGGGTCGGCGCCGCGGTCGAAGGCGAAGCTGCCGGTGATGTCGGCGGGGAGGGTGGAGAAGATGCCGGCGCGTGGGTCGAGGGGGTCGGCCTCCAGGGCGGGGAGGGTGGCGAGGAAGCCGGTCAGGCCGGTGCGCTGGAGGGCGAGGGCGAGGACGTCGGGGGACCAGGGGTCGGCGGGGGAGGCCAGCTCGACGCCGGCGCAGACGAGGGCCTTGACGACCTCCTCGGGGGGGGCGGCGCCGAGTGGGCCCTGGGCGGTGTAGACGCGGGGCTGTGCGATGATCCAGCCGGGTGTGGAGACGACGCGCTCCAGCGTCGCGGTGAAGGATGCGGGCTCGCGCTCGCCGGGGCGGACGACGATCTCGGCGGTCTGGATGGTGTATTCGGGGCCGCGCGTGGCCAGGAGTCGCCATTGTCCGGCGGGGAGCCGCAGGAGGCCGGCGCCTTCGGGCAGGTGCATGATGGGGCCGGCCATGTCGGCGCGGCGGCCAGCGCCGAGGGAGACGGGCGAGCCGTCCTTGCGGGTGACGACGATCGAGGCGGGGAGCGGGCCGCCGGTGAGCTTGTCGAGGATCTGGATCTTGACGTCGCCGAGGTCTTCGAAGGGGATGTTGAGCTGCGAGGTCTGGTCGGCGGCGACGGTGAGGTTCTGAGGGGTGGCGCGCAGGCCCCAGGGTCCGGAGGGGGTGATCTGGTAGGCGCCGGGTGGGAGGGTGACGTCGATGCCGAGGCCGGTGCGTACGGGCAGGTGGCCGAGGAAGTTGCCCTGGTTGGAGAGGGCGAGGGTGAACTCCTCGGCGCTGGAGACGTCGGAGGCGATGCGGCCCTCGACGCGGCCCAGGGGGAGGCCGCGCATGGCGGCGAGCCAGGACAGGACGCCGGGCATGCCGTCGCCGGAGGCCAGGAAGCGGCGGACGAAGCGCAGGCGCTGGCCTGGGGCGAGGGTGGTGGGTTCGTCGAGGGCGTCGGTGGCGATGACGGGTCGTCGGTCGCCGCGCTCGGAGGCGTGCATCCTGGCGGTGAAGGCCCGCTGGCCGTCGAGGGTGTAGCCGTAGGCCTGGGGTGAGCGCTCGTGGCCGAGCCAGTCGGCGCGCAGCTCTCCCTCGCGGTCGCGCAGGCCCTCGTCGCCGACGAAGACGCCGCCGGTGCCGAAGCGCAGGCGGTCGCCTGGGCGGACGCGGAGGGTCACCTGGCTCTCGTTGAGGATCTCGGTGGTGAGGGTGAGGTGAGGCTGGCCGTTGCCGAGGACGACGCGGGTGGTCAGGGAGAGGCGGCGGTCTGGGCCGCCGAGCGCGGCGACGGCGACGAGCGCGCCGCCGGTGCGCTTGTCGGCGCCGACCTCGTCGGCGGCGGCGGGTTCGAAGGGGCCATCGTCGACCTGGAGGCCGGGGGTCAGGGAGAGGAGGCCGTCGAGGCCGCCGCCGGTGCCCTGGGCGTCGACGAGCGCGCCGGGGAGGATGGGGGCGCCGGGTCGGGGCGGATCCTGGCGGTCGCGGTCGGCGTTGCGCTCGAAGATGTACTTGCCGAGCTCGCCGATGAGGACGAGGTCCTGGCCCTCGGCCATGGCCAGCGGGCCGGGGACGAGGGCGCCGGGGACGGAGGCTCTGACGGGGGTCTGGCCGACCTCAGGGGCGGCCAGGAGGCTGGCCTGTCGCCGCTGGGCGGGGGTCGGATCGGGGCGCTCGTCGGCCCCGGTGCAGGCGGCCATGGCCGCGATGATCGCCGTCGCCGCGAGCCCGGCGGCGCGCGTTGATGAAGAGATCCCCTCGGTGGGCATGGCCCCTCCTGCGCTCAGTCGGCGTTGTCCGGGTCCGGGGCGGTCAGCCCTCCGCCTTGTACCAGCGCTGGAGGATGTCGGCCATCTGGTGGGCCTGCTTGCCGTTGGTGATGTTGAACTTGCTCTGGGGCAGGAACTGGCCGTCGCGCTTGCGGTAGCGCTGGATGCGGACCTTGGGCTCGCCGAACTCGTTCTTCTTGCGGTCGAGATCCTGGTACAGGTACATGATCGTGGTCCAGGAGCCCTTGGTGAGGATCTCCTTCTGGAGCTCCTTGACCGTGATGGTGCCGTCGGGCTCTTCCCACTGAATGGTCAACTCTTCGATCGTCTCAGCCATCTGCCTCTCCTTGTGTCTGAAGTCCAGGGGTCGGCGCCGGGAGCGCCTGTCGGGATCGGATGTGCTGCTCAAGGAGCAGCCTGGTCTCGGTGAGGGCCTTGATGAGGCGCTCGATGTCGTCGAGGATGGCGTGGTTCTGGATCTGGCCCATGAGCCAGCCCATGCTTGCGCCGATGAGCGCGTTGCCGAGGCGGCCTCGGATGGGGCGCTCGCCCTTGGTGGTCAGGCCCGCGATCAGGCCGGCCCTGATGGCCTCGGAGGGCCAGCACACGCGCTTGTGGATGGCGCGCAGGTCCACCAGCGTGGTGACCGTCAGGGCGTGCGCCCACTCCACCTCTCCAGCGCCCATGGCCTCCTGGATGGGCCGAAGCGCCTCGACGCAAGCCGACAATCTTTGCTGGGTCTGTGGGTCCATCGGCTCCCTCCGAGCGCCTCAGTGCCCCTTGGAACACTCGACGACCCCGCTTGTCAATGCCCATCGTCGCCGAGCCGGGCTCGACGGGTTGATGCGGGGCCGCTGATGGGCGATGCTTCCACGCGGCGCGGGCTGCGCTCCGAGGCGCGGGCGGTGTTATCGATACAATGAGTGGTTCTGTGCACAGTCCATCGATTTTACGGATGGAGATTGAAGGCGGGCGGAGCGCGTGGAGACTCGATACCTGATCGTCGGGGGGGGCGTCAGCGGCCTGTCCCTGGCCAACTTCATCGACAGCGATGAGGTGCTGATCCTGGAGCGGGACGGGGAGCTGGGCGGCTACTGCAAGACGGTGGCGCAGGACGGCTTCGTCTGGGACTACTCGGGGCACTTCTTCCACTTCCGGGACCCGGAGATCGAGTCCTGGCTGGTCGGTCGCATGGCGCCGGGCGAGGTCAGCCGTGTGGTCAAGGACGCTCGGATCTGGTTCAAGGGTCAGTGGGTGGACTTCCCCTTTCAGAAGAACATCCACCAGCTGCCGCGCGAGGACTTCATCGACTGCCTCTATGAGCTGCGCTTCAGGCCGCGCGGCCAGGGGACGGCGGCGAGCTTTGGCCAGATGCTGGTCGAGCGCTTCGGGCGCGGGATCGCGGCGCGCTTCCTGGTGCCCTACAACGAGAAGCTCTACGCCTGCGATCTGGACGATCTGGACGCGGACGCGATGGGGCGCTTCTTCCCTCACGCGGACGAGGACGCGATCATCCGCAACTTCAAGCACCCCGACAACACCTCCTACAACGACACCTTCACCTACCCAAAGGGGGGCGCGATCCGCTACATCGAGGCGCTGGCTGCGGGGGTTGACGCGTCGGCCATCGCGCTCGGGGAGGGGGTCGAGGGCATCGATCTGCGGCGCAAGGTGGCGCGGACGAGCCTTGGTCGGGAGATCGGCTTCGAAGTGCTGATCTCGTCGGCGCCCTTTGACCGGCTGCTGGCCATGAGCGGGCTGGCGCACGATCCGGGCATCTTCACCTCGAACAAGGTGGCGGTCTTCAACCTGGGCTTTGACGCCAAGGGGGTCGAGGGGGTCCACTGGGCCTACTTCCCGGAGTGCGAGTTCGTCTTCTACCGCGTGGGCTTCTACGACAACATCCTCGGCGGGGATCGGATGAGCCTCTACGTGGAGGTCGGCCTGCGCACGGGCGAGGCGGTGGAGGTCGAGGCGCTGCGCGCGCGCGTGCTGGAGGATCTGGCGTTGGCCGGGATCGTCGCCGGGCATCGGCTCGTGTCCTGGCACCACGTCGTCCTGGATCCGGCCTACGTGCACATCACGCGGCGTTCGCAGGAGGCGGTGGCGCATTACAAGGGGCTCCTGCAGGCCAGGGGGGTCTACTCGGTGGGGCGCTATGGGGGCTGGACCTACTGCTCGATCGAGGACAACATCCTGGAGAGCCGGGCCCTGGCCCGAATGTTCAACACGCTGGATCGAGAGGCGACATGAGCGAGGGGGATCTTTGCGCGCAGGCGGGCGGCTTTGAGGGGATCAAGGCCGTGGTGGCTGATTTCTACAAGGAGGTCTTCGAGGACGTGATGATCGGCTACCTCTTCGTCGGGGTGGATCGTGAGCGCTTGATCCAGCGGGAGGCCGAGTTCGCCGCCGTGATGCTGGGGGATCGGGAGATCGAATACACCGGCAGGCCCTTGAGGGCCGCGCACGGCCCGCACCACATCCTGTCGGGGCACTTCGACCGCCGGCTCCAGATCCTCAAGGAGGCGCTGGAGGCCCACGGGATGCCGGAGGCGGTCAAGGCGCGGTGGATCGAGCACACGGCCTCGCTCAGGGCGCAGATCGTCGATCCGGGGATGGACTGCGCGCCGCCGGCCTGAGGTCGGGTTCACCCTGATGGCCGACGGCTTGAGGTCGGGCTCACGCTTCGAGGAGATCGGCGCAGAGCTTGCGCGCGGCGCGGGCCAGCAAGGAGGGGGAGTCGCGCAGGTAGTCCTTGACGCGCTCCAGGCTGGCGCGGGCGTGGGGTGGGCGCAGGGGTTGGCCGGCGAGGGCGTTGATGGCCTCCTTGAGGAGCTCGATCGTCCTGGGCAGCTCGCCGTCGAGGCTGGCCAGCTCGGCGCGGCCGAGGGTCGCCGCGATCTTGTCGGCGGGGGCGACGTCGTGGCCGAGGGCCTTGAGGGCGTCGTCGAAGCAGGCGGCGGCCTTGGAGCGCTCGCCGAGGCTCAGGGCTGTGAAGGCCATGTTCATCAGCGCCTGGCCCTCGAGGTGGGGGTTGCCCAGGGCCAGGGCCATGGCGCGAAAGCGGGCGAAGTGCCCCAGGGCGCCGCGCAGGTCGCCGATCTGGGTGGATATCTTGCCGAGGTGGCTGGTGGCCATGGCCGCGCCGACGGGGTTGCCGGCGGTTTCGAAGAGCATCGAGGCGGTGCGCCAGCTCTGCTGCGCGGCGGCCCAGTCCTGGGACAGCTCCGCGATCGAGGCCGCCTCCCAGGTGACCGTCGCGTGGCCCTTGGGGTCATCGAGGCCGCTCATGAGCGCCTGGAGCCTGTCCCAGTAGCGCTTGAGCCGCTCGACGTCGGCCTCGGCGGGTTTCCCCTGGCGCTCCAGGTGTTGCCGCAGCGACCGCGTCAGCTGCCCATAGGCCACCGCCTCGCCGTGGAGATCGCCCTCGATCTGGAAGATCTTCAGGGCGCGGTTGAGCAGGCGAGTGGCCAGGGCGGCGTTCTGGCGCAGGTCGTAGAAGGCGGCCAGCTTGAGGGCCGAGTCGGCCTGCGCGAGGTCCATGAGGCGCTGGACGTAGCCGCTGGGGCGGCCTTCGGCGACCTCCTTGAGGGCGTTGCGGGCCTTCTGGAGGGTGGCCTCGGCGCGATCAAGCTCCTGGCGCTGCAAGGCCAGCCCGCTCAGGGCGTGCAGCGCCATGGCGACGCTCAAGGGCGCGTTGGGGGCGTCGATGACCTTGGCGAGCAGGGTGATGGCCTTGTCGGTCTCGCCCGTGAGGGTGGCGGTCATGGCCTCCCAGAGCCCGGCGGCGGCCAGCGCCGGCGCGGGGTCGTCGAGGTCGTCGGCCAGGAGGGTCAGGGCGCGGGCGAAGGCGCCGGTGATCTCGGGGTCCTGCTGGCGGTGGCCGACGCGGGCCAGGGCGTCCAGGGCCAGGAGCTGGAGGGCCTCGCGGCCGGGCGCGGGCAGGGCTTCGAGCAGGTCGAGGGCGACGCCGAGGTTGTGGCGCGCCGTCTCCCAGTCGCCCAGGACCTGTGCGTCGAGGGCGCCGCGCAGCAGGATCTCGACGCAGGAGGGGATGAGGGCCGGCAGCTCGCCGCGCTCGCGGGCGTTCTGGAGGATGTCGAGCCGCAGCGACTCGTCGCAGAAGGCGAAGTGGGGGGCGTGGCCCAGCGGGCGCGGCTTGATCCACCGCTGCAGCAGCAGGGCGTCGGGGTGGGTGTCGGTCCCGTCGACGCACCAGATCGCCTGGCGGCGGGTGAAGGCCGGGCCGAGCAGCGCGAGGCGTTTGAGGGCCTGCTCGAGCGCGTGGGCGTCGCGGCTGCGGCCCAGGAAGCCGGCGAGCCGCTGAAGGACGGCGCCGCTGACGTCGCTGGAGATGGTCCACAGGGTCTGCGCGTCGACGGTCACCTCGCCGTCGGGGCCGCTCTGGAGGGTGTCGGACTCTCTCCAGGCGCGCAGGGTCTCGGTGAGGAGGGAGGGGTTGCCCTGGCATCGATCGACGAGCGTGTCGGCGAGCGTCGGGTCGAGCCTGGGCTCCAGGCGGCTGACCAGGGCCCTGAGGGGCGCCCTGTCCAGCGGCCCGAGGTCGATCTGGGTGACGTGGCTGTCGGCCAGCAGGGCGTTGAAGGCCTCGGGGACGATGGTGGCGCTGCGCGGGGACCAGATGAAGAGCAGGGGGACGCCCTCGGCTTCGGACATCTGGAGCAGCTCGGCGGCCCAGCTGGCGGCGTTGTTCCAGGTCCTGGCGTCGCCGCCGTCGATCCAGATCAGCAGGGGCCTGGGGACAGGCCTGGCGTGGATCTGGCGCAGCACCCTCGTCCAGAGGCCTCGCCAGCCGCTCGGGCGGACGCTGTAGGGGGTGTTTGCGCCGGGATCGTAGATGAACTGGACGACGCGGTCGGCGATCTCGTCGCGGTCAAAGCCGAGCACCTCGTCGACGCGGGCTCGGAGGGCGTCGCGCTGCTGCCGTGGCCGGCGCAGGTGTCGGTAGAGGGCCTGCCGGAAGGCGGCCACGAGGTCGCCGCGGGCGTCGAGGTCGAGGGTGAGGGTGCGGGCCAGGGCGCGCTCGTGGGCGAGCTGGAGCAGCCATCGGGCCAGCTCCGCCTTGCCGGAGCCGTGCGGGCCGGTCAGGACGACGCCGGCGGCCTGCCCGGCGCTGGCTCTGCCGAGCATGGCCTGGAGGGTGGTCTGCGCGACCTCGCGGCCCATGACGGGCAGCTCGCGGGCGTAGCGCAGGGGCCAGGGCTCGTCGGGATCGGCGGCCAGCGGCTGCGCGGCCGTGGCCCAGAGCGGCGCGCTCTGGACCCTCGTGGGGCCGAAGTCGCTCCAGTCGCGCTCGCGGGGATCTTCGGCGCCCCAGGCCGGCAGCTCGATCCTGGCGCCGCCGCTCAAGGGCGAGCGCAGCTCGGGCGCGGGCGTCAGCGGCGCCGGCGCGGGGAGGCGCCCGAGCAAGGGGGCGAGGCGCTGGCGGGCGTCGGCGGCGGTCTGGATGCGGTCGGTGTAGCGCTTCTGGAGCAGGTCCAGGGTCAGCTCTCCGAGGGGGACCATCAGATCTGGGGGGACGCCGGGCATGATGGGCGGCTCGGGGGCGAACGTGAGGTGGCTGTGGACGGTGGTCCAGTAGTCGCCGTCTTCGAAGGGGGCCTGCCCCGTGAGGGCCTCGTAGAGCATCACCCCGAGGGCGTAGAGGTCCGAGGCCGGGCCGACGCCGGCGTGATCGCCGGCGGCCTGCTCGGGGCTGAGGTAGATCGCGGCGCCGCGCGGCCGCCCCGCCTCCTCCGACACAGGCCGGGTCTTGAGGCGCGCGGCCAGCGTCTCGCCGGTGTGCGCGATGCCGCAGTCGAGCAGCTTGATCGGGTAGCCCCCGTTCTCCCAGCCGCCGTGGTGGAGCATCAGGACGCTGTCGGGCTTGAGCTCCAGGTGGACCAGGTCGCGGGCGTGCAGGAAGGAGAGGACCTCCAGGGCCTTGTCAAAGAGCCCGAGGACCTCATCGAGCGGCTTGCCGCCGAGCCGCATCGGGCGGCCGTCGAGCAGCTCCATGACGAAGTAGCGCTGCCCGCCGGGCGCGGCGTCGACCCCCTCAAGGAGCCTCACCAGCCCCGGGTGATCGAGGCGGGCCAGCGCCGCGGCCTCCTGCTCGAAGGCCGCGAGGTGATCCTCGTCGGCCGCGGCGGCGGGGCTCAAGAGCTTGATCGCCACGTTGAGCTCGGTGGCCTGCTCCAGCGCCGCCCAGACCTCCCCGAGGCCGCCGGAGCCGAGCTTGTCCAGCAGCAGGTAGCGGCCGTCCCCCAGCGTGTCGCCGGAGCGGGGTGGCCAGTGCAGGGCAGCGTTGCGATCCTGAGCGTCGGTCATGGGCTGCTGGCGATCTCCAGGCTGCGAGCTTGCCAAGGTGCCCACCACGATGCCCCATCACCCCCGCCCTTGGCAAGATCGCGTATTCCAAGGGTGACGCCCGACGAAGGCTCCCTTCGACGAGCCCTCCCCAAGGGCGCCGTGGAACAACCAGTCGTGGGGTTCTGGCCGACAGGGCCCGAGTTGCTACGCCTGGGGTGTCTCTCTATGCTGATCGAGGACAACCCCTTTGAGATGGCTCGGAGGCGCGGGCTGACCGCGTGGAGGTGGTGATGGTTTTTCGACGATCCTTGTGGGCGCTGATTGGCATTGCGTCCTGTCTGGTGGCGTGTCGCACGGATGCGCCTTACAGCGCCCCCCCCGAGGACGCGGGGGCGGATGATGGGATCGTCGACGCCGCCGAGCCTGAGGGCATGCAAGACAGCGGGCCGCCCGGCCCCGAGGACGTTGGCGACGATGGCGCTGTTGAGGCTGAGGACGTCGACGCCGCTGAAGACGAGGTGCTGGAGCCCGCCGTCCTTCGGGTGGCGCTCAACGAGGTGTCGTGTCAGGGGGATGAGTGGATCGAGATCATCAACCTGGGCGAAGGGGTCGCGGAGTTGAGCGGGTGGTCGGTGACCGATGAGGGCGCCGAGCCGCGGCCCTTTGCGCTCGACGGGGTGGTGCTGGGGCCTGGGGAGGTGGCGCTGATCGCGCAGCAGACGCGGCGCCAGGACGGCTTCACCTTCGCGATCGGGTGCGGCGACGACGCGGTGCGGCTGATCGACGCGCAGGGCGCGGCGGTCGACGGTGTGGAGGTGCCGGTGAGGCCGCCGGCCTTCGCCTGGGGTCGTCTGCCGGACGGGGTGGGGGCCTGGGGCGAGGTGACGCCGACGCCCGGGGGTCTCAACAGGCCGCCGGAGGCGCCGGGGGGATCGCTCTTTGACCCGCAGTCGGTGGTCACGATCGATCTGACGATCGCCCCGGAGATGTTGGCTCGGCTGGGTGAGGAGCCTCGGGAGTATGTGCCGGCGAGCTTTCAGTTGACCGACGCGGAGGGTCAGGGCGAGCAGGTGGTGATCGAGGTGCGGCTGAAGGGTCGGGCGGGGAGCTTCAGGCCTCTGGAGGAGAAGTCGGCCTTCAAGGTGAAGTTCAACCTGGAGGATGGGCAGCGCTTCCGGGGGCTCAAGCTCATGACGCTCAACAACATGGTGCAGGATCATTCGAGGATCCACGAGTGGCTGGCCTACACGCTCTTCAGGGGGGTGGGGGTGCCGGTGCCGAGGGTGGGCTACGCGCTGGTGCGGGTCAACGGCGAGGAGTATGGGCTCTATTCGAACATCGAGGCGATGGACGACGTGTTCCTGGATCGTCACTTCGACTCGACGGGGCACTTGTACGAAGGGGCCTACGGCCAGGATCTCTTCGCCGACCATATCGACCATCTGGAGGTGGACGAGGGAGACGCGGGGGATCGTGGGGATCTGGAGGCGCTGGTGGAGCTGTTGGACAGGCCACCGTCGGAGGGCTTCTACGAGGCGACGCAGGCGTTGATCGACTGGCCCGAGGTGCTCAAGGTGATGGCCGTGGAGGTCTACATCGGGCACTGGGACGGGTACGCGCCGAGCCGCAACAACTTCTTCTTGCACACCGACCAGAGCGGGGTGCTCTCGTTGTTGCCCTGGGGGACGGATCAGACATTCAGGGATCACTTGTCGCTCAACCTGGAGTCGAGCGATCGTCGTGGGCGGCTCTTCGGGGCGTGCATGGCCGATCGGGGGTGCATCCAGGCCTACAACGCAACGCTGATGCGGGTCTTTGAGTTCGTGGAGGGGATGGACGCCGAGGCGCAGGTCAGGGCGCAGCAGGAGGTGCTGAGGCCTTGGGTGGCGCTGGGCACGCGCGGGGGGCCAGGGGAGGAGGAGGTGGCGCACGAGGTGGACAGGACGCTGGAGTTCCTGGTGCGCCGTCAGGAGGATTTGACGATCTACGCGGAGTGCCTGCTTGGTCCGAACCCCGATCCTGATGGAGACGGCTTTGCCTGCACCGCAGACTGCGACAACAGCGATTCCGCGATTTACCCTGGCGCGCAGGACATCTGCCAGGACGAGGTGGATCAGGATTGCAATGGTCGCGTGGACGACGGCGCGGGGTGCCCGGAGTGCCACGAGCGCCTGCTGGGGCCGCACCGCTATCTGGTGTGTACGCAACATCGTGATCGCGACGCGGCCCGGGAGGTCTGTCGTCTGGAGGGGGCCGAGCTGGTCGTCCTCGGCTCGCCGGGAGAGGCGCGGTGGATGGGGGAGGTGGCCGCGAGCATCTGGCCTCAAAGCTACTGGGTGGGCCTGGACGATAGTGAAGAGGAGGGGAGCTTTGTGTGGCTCGACGGCAGCGCGCTGACCTACGAGGACTTCTGGAATGGCGGCGAGCCCAACGACTATGGGGACGGCGAGGACTGCGTCCAGCTGCTGGACAACGGGCGGTGGAACGACATCCCGTGTTCGGCTGGCAGCGCGGTGCTGTGCGAGGCGGTCTGCGAGGAGGGCCTGGATGAGGACGGCGATGGGGCGCTGAGGTGCGGTGACGACTGCGACGACGGCGATCCCGCCGTCCACCCTGGTGCGCGTGAGATCTGCCGGGATGGCGTCGATCAAGACTGCAATGGGGTGGTTGACGATGGCGGCTGCGTGAGCTGTCAGGAGGTGGAGGGGCAGGAGGGCCTGTACAGCTTCTGCCGGACGCGACTGGCCTGGGCGGAGGCGAGGGCCGAGTGTCAGGATCAAGGCGGGGATCTGGTCATCCTCAACGACGCTCAGGAGGGGGGCTGGGTCAACGTCAACGCGCGCCAGCGGATACCTGGCTCCTATTGGATCGGGCTGACGGACCCGGACAGGGACAACGTCTTCGAGTGGGTTGATGGCGGCGCGCTGGAGTACACGCGATGGCACGAGGGCGAGCCCAACAACCCCGATGAGGCGTGCGGTCAGGTCTACCCTGATACGGCGCTGTGGAACGATCTTGGCTGCGATGCGGCGCTGCCCTTCGTGTGCGAGCGGCCTCGGTGAAGGGCGGCTGGTCGAGGCGGCTCGGGCGGCGTCATTGCGCTCGATCGGAGAGGCGCTTGAGGACGGCTGCTTCGAGCTGATCGAGGTCTTCGACGGCAGCCAGCTCGGCGCAGATCTGCGGAGCGAAGAGCTGATGGGCCACCTTCAACAGGGATTCGCGTCGGCCCTTCGCGATGCCTTTCTCGATGCCTTTCTCGATGCCTTTCTCGATGCCTTTCTCGATGCCTTTCTCGATGCCCCGCTCAAATCCTTTCTGGATGCCCTCGTTGGTGGCCTTGTCGAAGATGCTCTGGTAGGTGATCTTCTGTTCAATGTCGGTGAAGGGTGACTGGCTCATCATGACCTCCAGCAATCGCCGTCGTGATGCTTCTGAAAGCATAGCATCTCGACGCACGTGTTCAATGTTGTCCACGATCTCTTGGTCTGTCTCGGGGGCGCGCAGCAATTTGAGCACCGAGGTTCCGTCGATGCGCTCCAACCCCTTGATGTCCAACAGGACTGTCTGACCAAGCCCGCAGGGCCGGCTGGCAAAGATGCCGCGCGTGGATGAGGCTTCCAGGTGGCTGATGGCGTTCAGGGCGTTGCGCGGGTGGCCGTTGGAGAGGATCAGCAGCAGCGGCGCTCGCTCGCCGTGCTGGATCAGCGCAAGCGCCCAGCTCTCGACCAGGGCCGCTCGCTTGAAGTGCGCCGTGGCCAGGTGTCCGGTTGACGGCGGCCTCGACCAGTGTTCGATGATCACGACCCGATCGCTCACCTCTCTGGCCAGCACCCCCCACTCCAGGGCCGCCGTCCCGATGAACATCACCCCGTCGATCTGCCGCGTCGCCTGCGGGATCGAGAACTCCGGCTGCAAGATCACCGTCGGCTCGATGAGCTGGATGCAGGCCAGCGCCCGCTCTTGATGAGGTCGACTCCTTCGCGCCATCTCTCTCCCCCAACCCCGCGCCGTGGCAGAACACGCCCTCCGCCCTCCCCTCATGGCAACCAGGGGTCTGAACGGATGTTCTCGCCTTAACTCGCCCTGGCGAGGCGAGTCAAGCGCGAAGCGTCGCGGCGTCGCTCAAGTTTGCAGGGTTGGGCTCCGCGAAGGGCGAGCTCAGGCGGGCGCGCTCAAGAGGAGCTCGGCGTAAGGCACCGTCCAGACCACCTCATGCCCGAGCCTATGGCCGGTATACCCATCCTCGCCGTAAGCCGTGCCATGATCGGCGCAGATCACGACGAAGGTCGCCGCGCGGCGGCCCATCGCGTCGAAGAGGCGCCCGAGCTGGCCGTCGACGTACTCAAGGGCGGCGGCGTGTGACGCGATGGAGTCCCGGGTCGCCCCTGGGAGGTAATGGCGGTTGGGCTGGTGCAAGGCCGAGACGTTGATGAAGAGGAAGAGCCGTCGCCGCGCCTCAAGGCGGCCCATGAGCGCCAGCGCGGCGTCGATCTGGTGGCGGGTCGAGTCACGGTCGGTGACGCCGAAGGCCGGCTCCCAGTGGCTCTCATCGAAGAGCGAGGGGAAGGCGCTGCCGATGGGGTTCTGCTTGTTGAAGAAGCCCACGCCGCCGATGCAGGCCGTGTGGTAGCCGCGCCCGGCCAGCCCCGTGACGATGTCGGGGGCGTCGAACACGCAGGTCTTCGCCGTGATCGTGCTGCTGCCCGCGAAGCTGACCGCGAAGGGCCTCGGGTGCACGCCTGGGCGAGCCGGCGTGGGGAAGAAGCCCGCGAAGATCGCCGCGTGCGCAGCGTAGGTGAAGTTTCCCGGCGCGTGCCGCTCCTCCCAGCCGCAGGCGGGCAGGTGTCGCGCCAGCGTCGGCGTTCGACCCTCAAGAAAGAGGCGCTGGGCAACGTCGTATCGCAAGGTGTCGAGCGTAATCAGCGCAATGTCGCAACTGCCCACGACGGCGTTGAGATCGACAGAGTTGTCGTGGCCGACAGAGTTGTCGTGATCGACGTAGCTGTCGTCGTGATCGACGGGGTCGTCGTCGTGATCGTTAGAATCGTCGCTGTGATCGCTAGAGTCATCGTGATCGCTAAAATCGTCATTGTGATCGACGGAGTCGGTGAGGTCAGGGGCGCCGTCGTCGCCCTGGTCGCGGTCGGCGCCGTGGGCGCGGTTGCGGCTCATGACACCTCCTGGTGGCCAAGCGGGAGGCCGAGCGCGGCCTGGATTTCGACGGCGCAGGGGTCGGCGCCGCGCCACGAGATCCCCGGCAGAAGATCGCCGAAGGCGTTGATCTCCAACACGAAACATGAAGACCAGTCCTGGCCGATGAGCAGATCGACGCCGCAATAGAGGCTGTCGGGGAAGGCGCCGGCGGCCCGCTCGCAGACGCCCATCATGGCATCCCAGCGCGCCGGGGTGATCTTCGCCTTCGCCGCGTCGAGATCGCCCCGGCCGCCGCCGAGGTGGAGGTTCGTCATGGGGCTTCGGCCCTGGCGCACGACGACGTGGCAGGCTCGGCCGCCGATGACGACGACGCGCAGATCGATCATGTGGCCGTCGAGTCGGGCCTTGGGGATCCACACCTCGACCTGGGCGCCCTCGGCGCATACGGCGTCGACGAGCTCGGCGAGGTGCTCAGGGCGGCTGTAGCGCCGGACGCGCAGCGAGTTGTAGAAGCGGAGGCCGGTCGGGTGTGGTGCGCGCTCCATCGAGGTCAGCGCCATGGGGGCGCGGCGCAGGCTCAGGGCGATGACGCCGGAGGCCGATGAGCCCGAGGCGAGCTTGACGAAGACTCTGTCGATGCCCCGCTCGCCCATCACCTCCCGCAAATGATCCCAGCCCTCGACAGGCCCGAGCGAGGGCGGCGTCGGGACGCCGAGGGCGGCCAGTCGAGCCGCGCACAGGCGCTTGTCGAACATGATCTCGATGTCGGCCAGGTCGTTCATGGCGGGGCAGGGCAGGGCAGGGCGCCACCGGCGCAGGGCGGCGCGCAGGCCCAGGAACCACTGGCGCGGGTGGAGGATGAGGCCAGGGTCCTGCGGCAAGGCCATGGCGGCCTCGGCGCTGATCCGTGACCGGCCACGGGCCCCGCGCGGGCCGGGGTCGTCGGGGCTCCCGGCGCCCAGAGCGATCAGGCGCCGCTCGACCTCGAAGTCCTCCCCTGGCGACTCGACGCGGAGCAGGTCGTCAGGCGACAGCGCGCGGGGCAGGGCGTCGAGGTCGTCGAGGGCGTCGGCCCAGGAGATGACGCGGGCTGCGGGCAGGCCGAGGTCAGCCAACGCGCGCTGGAAGATCGTCACGCGGCGGCTGCCGGGGTTGCCCAGGATGACAAGGCGAGGGTGGTCGGGCATGGCGGCGTGTGCCTGGGGTCACTCGGCGACGCTGCAGTAACGCCAGGAGGTGTCGGGGTCGCCCTGCTCGGTGGAGAGGACGTTGAGGCCCGCGCCGCGCAGGTTCTCGAGCATCTCTTCGGTGAGGTAGTTGTCGGACAGCTCCAGCGCGCCCAGCGCGCGGAAGGCCTCGGAGTCGCCCAGGGCCTCGACGTCGGCGTCGGTGAGGGTGCCCATGGACAGATCCAGGGTCTCGATGTTCTCGACGACGGGGGCGCCGATGAGGGCGCGGGCGATGTCGCCGGCGATCTCGGCGTTCTTGAGGCCCAGGAAGCGGAGCTTGGGGAAGAGGCGGCCGGAGAGGATGGGGTCGAGATCCTCGACCGTGGCCGTGCCCCCGTAGTTGTCCGTCCCGAGCCACAGCTCGAGGTGCTCCAGCGCGGGCAGGTGGGAGCGGCCGATCTGGCGGATCACCTCATCGCTCAGGCCGCCGGCCTCAAGGGTGAGCGACTTGAGGTGCGTGTGGCTCAAGCTGGAGAAGGCGAGGCCCTCGCCGCCGCGGACCTTCAGGTGCTCAAGCTTCGGGAAGGCGGTCAGCAGGGGCGCCACGTCGGATTGCTGGATCCAGGAGATCTCGCACTCCTGGTAGTGGATGTCGCCGAGGAAGATGGCCTTGAGGTTCTTGAGGGTGTCGCGGGCGGCGACGAGCGCGTCGACGATGACGCTGCTGGAGGTGTCAAAGGCCTCCTCCCAGATCCCGATGACGATGGCCTCGACCTCGCCGGCGCGCGGGTCGTCGAAGAAGGGCTGGAGTCGATCGGTGATGGTGGACTCGTCGGTGTAATAGTCGGCGCGGATGGCGTAGGCGATCCCATTGGGGTTGTTGATGCCCGTTTCGGGGTTGAAGTCCTCGATGGGGCGTCCTGCGAACTCGGCGGCGTGGTCGTCGATGGTCATGGGGTGTCCTGGTGGTGTTGCGCGGGCGCGGTGGTTTTCAAGCGCGGTTGCCCGCGAGGTTGATCCGGGTGCGGCTCAGCGTCGGGGCGTCGTTCAGGAGCCTGCGGGTGTCGGGTCCGATGTCATTGCGAGAGAGGTTGAGGCGCTCAAGGTTGTTCAGCCTGTTGGCATGGGCGAAGGCCGCGGCGCCGACGTCGCCGACGAGGCAGGTGCCGAGGTCGAGGTGGGTGAGCGCGGTCAGGGTGGTCGAGGAGGCCAGGGCGGCGGCGCCCTCGGGGCCGAGGGGGTTGTTCCATAAGTTCAGCGTCCTGAGCCCGGCGAGGTGTGGGCTGGTGGACAGGTCGCGCGCGGCGTTTGTGTGGAGGTTGCAGCGGAGCATCTCGAGGGTGTGGAGGTGTTGGAGGGTTGGGGAGGCGGCGATGGCCTGCGCGCCATCGTCGCCGAGGTCGTTGAGGCTCAGGTCGAGGCGGGTCAGGCCAGTCAGGTGGGGGCTGCTGGCCAGGAGGGCGGCGCCCTGGGCGGTGAGGCGGTTGTTGGCGAAGTTGAGGCGGCGCAGGTGTCGTGCTTCGGGGTGCGAGGCCAGGACGCGGGCGGCTTGATCGCCGCCGCCGAGGGTCCCGAGGTCGAGGAAGCGGCACAGGCGCAGGCGGGGTTGCGGGCGGCTGGCGAAGAGGTCGTGGTGCCAGGAGGGCGGCGCGGTGCGCAGGTCGTCGGGCCAGGCGTCGAGGCGCTGCTCGGCGTAGTCAAGGGCGAGGGCGAGCTCGACCTGCGGGAAGGCGTCGAGGTGGGCGCAGAGGGCGGCCCAGCTCTGGGGGGTTGGAGGCTCGTAGAGGATGCCGCGCAGCTCTGAGAGGCGGGTGTTGGCGTTCATCGGGGCGCCGTCGTGCTCTGAAGATCCAGCGCAAGCCGGTTTTGAGCCGCAGGCTCGGGAGGGCGGCCGCGCTCTGGCAGTTCGAGATCGACGCGAAGGCCTCGACGAGGGGTCAACGGGCAACCCAGGTGGGCGAGCGGGTTGGTGCACACGGGCGGTCCTCCCGGTTGGATTGGAGGGAGAATCTGCCCGCTTGGATGGTGGGTGTCAACGGCGCCAGACGCGACGATCGGTCGAAGAAGGGAGGGGTCTCAGCGGCGCCGCAGGACGATCGCGCCCAGCCCGAGGGCCAGCGCGAGGGTCAGCGGCCAGGGGAGGGAGGGCGCCGGGGCCGAGGGCGTCTCGCAGCCGCAGGTGGGCGAGCTGCCGGGGGTCTGGCCGGGGTCGGGGCGGTTGACCTCGCCCTCGTCGACGCAGGCGCCGTCGACGCACAGCTCGCCCTCGGTGCAGATCTGATCGCCGCAGGCGGCGATGGCCTCGCAGCCGTTGGGGCCGCACTGCTCGCCGGGCGGGCAGGTCCGGGTCTGGCAGCCCTCGAAGACGCAGTTTCCTTCGTAGCAAAGCAGGCCAGTGTTGCAGGTGATGTTGAAGCACAGATCCTCGACGCAGACGCCCAGGCGGCAGGCGAAGCCTGTGCGGCAGTTGAGGTGATCGCAGGCGTCCTCGCAGGCGCCGTCGACGCAGGCCTCGCCCAGCTGGCAGCGCACCTGGAGGCAGGGGTCGTCGACGCACTGGCCGGCCTCGCAGACCTCGGAGGGGCCACAGCTCGTCGTCCGGCAGGCCACCTCGCCCTCAGGCAGGCAGTCGCCCAGCCAGCACGCCTCGCCCTGCGGACAGATGACCGAGCGGCAAGGGTTGTCGGCGCAGCGCCCAGCGACGCAGACCTGCGGCGAGAGGCACTCGACCCCCTCGCAGGCCACCTCGTTGGCGTCGCGGCACTCGCCCCCCTGGCAGACCTGACCCTCGGAGCAGTTCAAGCCCACGCAGCGGTCCACCAGGCAGAAGCCCTCCTGGCACAAGAAGCCGATCGGACACTCGCCGGCGGCGCAGCGCTGGGCGCACTCGCCCTCGATGCAGGTGCGCCCCTCGACGCAGTCGGGGTCCTCGTCGGTGGTGCCGTCGCAGTCGTTGTCGAAGCCGTCGCAGACGTCGTCGCCGAGGTTTCCGCAGCTGCCGCAGGCGTTTCGGACCGCCTCGTCGATGTCGTCGTCGCAGTCGTTGTCCTCGCCGTCGCAGAGCTCCTCGGGCTCGACCCCGCAGGTGCCGCAGCGGTTGGTGACGCCCTCGTCGACCTGGCCGTCGCAGTTCTCGTCGAGGCCATTGCAGGTCTCGGCCGGCAGCGGGCCGCAGCCGCCGCAGGCGTTGGCGACCGACTCGTCGATGTCGCCGTCGCAGTCGTTGTCCGCCCCGTCGCAGACGTCGACCGGGGGCGCGCCGCAGAAGCCGCAGGCGTTCAGGACGTTCTCGTCGATGCGGCCGTCGCAGTCGTTGTCCACCCCGTCGCACACCTCCGTCGGGGTGGCGCCGCACTCGCCGCAGGCGTTGATCAGGTTCTCGTCCACGAGGCCGTCGCAGTCGTTGTCCGACCCGTCGCACACCTCCGAGGGGGTCGGGCCGCAGGCGCCGCAGTCGTTGACGACGCCCTCGTCGATGAGCCCGTCGCAGTCGTCGTCGCCGCGGTTGCACAGCTCCGTGGGCTCCGGCGCGCAGCGCCCGCAGCTGTTCGTCAGGCCCTCGTCGGTCAGGCCGTCGCAGTCGTTGTCCTCGTCGTCGCACACCTCGGCCGGGACCGCGCCGCAGCCGCCGCAGGCGTTGGTGACGCCCTCGTCGGTCAGGCCGTCGCAGTCGTCGTCGCGGCCGTTGCAGACCTCGGCGGGCGGGGCGCCGCAGGTGCCGCACAGGTTGGTGACGCCCTCGTCGGTCAGGCCGTCGCAGTCGTTGTCGAGCCGATCGCAGACCTCCGCCGAGGGCGTGGCCGTGGTGCGGCACTCGAAGCGGCCCCGGTTGCAGAAGGTCACGCCGCGGGCGCAGATGCCGTTGAGGCCCGTGGAGCAGTCGTCGCCGCCGTCAGGGGTGTTGTCGTCGATGTCGCCGTCGCAGTCGTTGTCGAAGCCGTCGCAGACCTCCGCCTCAGGGATGCAGACCGACGAGACGGTCAGATCCTCAAGGACCGGCCCGAGGAAGTCGTTGCGGGTGAAGAAGAAGGCCTCCACCTCGATGAAGCGACCCCGCAGCGGCATGTCGTCGCCGTTGCCGACCTCGCCGAAGGGCGCCGCGGCCAGCGCGTCGGCGTCGTTGGCTGCCCGCACGCGGATGCGGAAGGTCGTGTCCGAGAACTCCTTGCTGTGCCAGTTGATGTTGCCCCACTCCAGGTTGGACCGGCCCGAGTCGTGCGTGACCCGCCAGGTGCCCGAGCGCAACGTCACCGAGCGCAGGTTGTAGCCGGCCATGTCCGAGTAGGTGTAGGGCTGCTGGCCGCAGGTCGGGTAGGTGGCCACCACCGAACCGTCCGAGGAGCGCAGCTTCGTCACCGAACCGCCCGTGTTCGGGTCAAAGCCGTTGGGGCAGGAGTGCAGGACGGGGTTGTCGCCCGTGCCGGCGTAGTTGACCACCCAGATGAAGCCGTCGGCGTCGGGCGTGATGCCGACCGCCGCCCGGCCGACCCGCGTGGCCAGGATCGGCTCGCCCGTCGCGCCGTCGATCTTGACCGCGTAGCTGACCGCGTTGGTCCAGCCCGCCGTGCCCAGATCGTTGAAGACCGCCCACACGAAGCCGTTGGCGTCCACCGCGATGCCACGGCCGCCGTAAGCGCCCCTGGAGCCCCCCGCCGCGTCGATCACGCCCCTGACGTCGATGAGGGCGTTGATCCCGTTGCCCACCGTCAACGCGCAGTCCGTGCCGTTGTTCGGGCACGCGTACTGGCCGTCGATCCAGACCACCGTGTTCGTCGCCCAGACCGCGCCCCAGGCGTCGCCGTTGATGTCGGAGGTGATGCCGTAGATGTTGCCCCCGAGGCCGTTGAGCCGGAAGCGCTGCTCGATGAAGCCGCGCACGCTGTCGACCTTCTGCACCGACTCGCCGCCGAGCCAGCTCGTCGAGGTCCAGATCTTCCCGAAGGGATCGATCGACAACCCGTAGGAGCCCAGGTTGTTCTGGAAGGTCGTCGTCGGCTGGAAGTCGTCCGGGTTCACCCGCATCCACCCAAAGCCACGACCGTCGTTCTGCGAGCTGGAGAACCACACCTCGCCCGCGGCGTTGATCGCCACCCCCCGCGTCGTCCGGCCGACGTAGGGCGTCTGGCCCAGGATGCTGCCGTCACGCGCGGAGAGCTTGTAGCCCCGACCCGTCGAGTTGCGCGTCCCCACCCAGCAGTTGAAGTCGATGTCCACCGCCGTCCGCGACGGGCTGCTGCCGCCGGGCAGGTCCGTCACGCTCAACACGCGACCCGTCGCCGTCTCTATCCGCGAGACATTGTTCGACGAGGTGTTGGCCACCCAGAGGTAGGGCGTCTCGATCTGGTTGAGGTTGAGCTGGAGTTGATCGGGGACCACGCCCGAGTTGACGTTCACCTCCGTCCCCTCGCCGAAGTCCGCGGTCGCCGTCCACGTCTTGCGGTAGGTCTGCGCCTCTGCAATCGAGGGCGTCTGGCTGATCAACACCGCCGCGGCGACCCCGACCAAAGCCGCCATGGACAGGCACCTGGATGCTTTAAAGCCCATCTCGTGACTCTCACTCTTCAAGGGTGGAAGGAGCCTCGCCCTGACCGCAGCCCGAAGATCGTCCAGGCCGCACAAATCCAAAATGAGTGTAGCGATCCCGCGTCATCGCTGCAAACCCGAATCCCCCTCTCCCTGCCGATGAAGGGGCTGGACGCCGACGCCCCGCGACGTCTTACTGGCAACCCTCGTCGACGGCGCCGTCGCAGTTGTTGTCCTTGCTGTCGCAGATCTCCTCGGCGCCGTCGTGGACAGTGGCGTCGCCGTCATTGCAGTCCTCGATGCAGGCCACCCCGTCGTGATCGCCGTCGCTCAAGGGCCTCAAGAGGCAGCTCGGATCGCAGATGTCGCCGTAGCCGTTGCCGTCCAGATCGGCCTGATCCTCGTTGACGTCCGTGCGGCAGTTGTCCTGGGTGTCTGGAGCGCCGTCGTTGTCGTCGTCCCGATCGCAGGACTCGCCGATGTTGTCGCGGTCGGTGTCGAGCTGGAGCGGGTCGAAGACCTCCGGGCACAAGTCCGTGTCGTCGTCCACGCCGTCGCCGTCCAGGTCATCCTGGCAGCCGCCGAAGGTGGCCCCCTCGGGCACCGCCGGGTCCACCGGCAGCGCGGGCCAGTTGCACAGGTCGACGTCGTTGTTCAGCCCGTCGCCGTCCACGTCCGCGTCGCAGATGTCCCCAAGGCCGTCGCCGTCCTTGTCGTCCTGATCCGGGTTGTAGTCCTCGGGGCAGTTGTCGCGCGGATCGTCCAGATCCGGCCGCGCTGAGTCGAGGAAGTGGATGATCCCGTCGCGGTCGAAGTCCAGCGCGCTGCTGGTGAACTCGCTCGACTGCCAGCTGTTGAACTCGGGGTTGCCGACACCCTCCATCGCGCGGCTCAAGAAGGGGTAGACGCTGCCCGGGCCAGGGAAGTTCCCCCGCAGCACCGGCAGACCACGGCCGTTCTCGATGTACTCAAAGCCCAGCCCGCGATCGCTGACCGCGTGCCAGTCGTGAAAGAGCGCCCCGCGATCCTCGTAGCGGAAGGAGTGGGGGATGCCGCCCCGATCAAGGAGCTCATCCAGATCAATGAAGGCCGACGGCGGCCCCCCCGTATCAAAGATCGCCGTGTCAAAGTAGATGTTGCCGTGGTAGGGGCTCTCGCCCCCGTCCTGCATCTGCCGCACCGTCGAGGCGTAGGCCGGCGCCTCCGGATCAACCAGGCAGGCGATGTCCAGCAGGCACATGCCGCCGCGCACAAGCTCGTGCTGCACCTGCGGCAAGCCCTGGTAGCAGTTGCTCGCGCCCGCAGGCACCCTCCGATCTCTGAAGTGCACCGACCGCCGCCTGTCTGTCTCCTGATCGACCCCCGAAAGATCCCGGTAGCCGAAGCCGTGGCGCACCAGCGGGTAGGCGTGGTTGTTCGGCGAGGGGCAGACCTGATTGGAGGGCCGGAGGTTGGCGCCGTGCAAGGCCCAGGGGTTGTAGGAGGAGGGGATGCCCGGCACGATCGACACCGTCGCGTAGTAGGCGTCTGGCCGCCCGAAGGCGTTGACCAGCACCCCGTAGCCGCCGGCGGAGAGCCCGTAGAGCGAGAAGGAGCGCCGGAAGATCTCCGGGTCCGTGATCTGGCCGTCGCTGTCGCTGCCTCGGATCCGCCAGTTCGCCGCCAGGTGGGGCCTCAGATCGTCGGCCAGGAAGTCGCGGTAGCTGAAGATCGTCTCGTCGGCCCGCCACAAGCCCACGAAGCGCGTGTGGCAGCGCTGGGCCGCCATCTGCGGCTCCCGCGCGCAGTCCTCGTCGCTGAGTCGAGCGTTGGGCAGCACGAAGATCGTCGGCTCCATCAACCCCCACGCCATCCGCAGGCCCGCTGCGTTGGCCAGCGTTCGGTTGTTCTCGTACTCGCCGGCCGTGTGCATCAACACCACCACCGGATACTGCTGGTTGGGGCTGCCGCCGACCGCGTCGCCGATCGGGTTGGTGGGCAGGTGGATCGCCGGGTTGCTGTTGGCCGGCGTCTCTGTGTCGATGTAGCCCGGCGGCACATACACGAAGGCGTCGACCGGGTAGGGGAAGCAGGTCGGGCAGTCGCGCACCGCGACCGTCGTCGACAACTCCAGGAACTGGTCGTACTGCACCGGCAAGGTCCGAAAGGGGACCCGAAAGCGCCTGTCCTGGCCCAGATCCAACTCCAACTCCATCGCCGCAGCCTTCGGCCACCCTCGCGGCGAGCCCACGCCCAGCGGCCTGACCCTCGGCTCGATCATCAGCGCCGCACGGAAGCGCCGCTTCGGATCGTGGGGCAGCCACGTCTGGCGCAGCGGGATCTCGCTGCGCTCGCCCTCCGCCCCCAGGCGCACCACCTTGGCCGGGAAGCGCTGGCTCCAATACTGCTGAGATACCCAGTCTTCCGGCACGTCCACGCCCAGATCATCGAACTCAATGATGATCTGCTTGCCGAAGGTCACCCGATCTCCCTCTTGAATGTTCGACCACCGCACCTGCAGCGACTCCGGCATGCCGCAGTCCAGCGGGCACTCCTCCACCTCGCCGGCATCGCAGGCCCCATTGCCGCAAGCCGAGGGCTCCGGCTCGCCCTCCGGCTGGCCTTCGGGCTGCGCTTCGGGCTGCGCTTCAGGCTGGCCTTCGGGCTGAGCCTCGGGCTGCGCCTCGGGGTTCCCTTCGGGCTGGGCCTCGGGGGTCCCCTCGGGTTGAGCCTCAGGGGTCCCCTCGGGCTGACCTTCGGGCTGGCCTTCGGGCTGAGCCTCGGGCTGGGCCTCCTCAGGGGCCGGAGATCCGCCTCCAGGCCCTCCGCAGCCGGCCAGCGCGGCGGCGAGCAGCCCCGCCAGCAAGATCCGCGACACGCGCTCCATCGGGTACTTCATGGTCCACACCTTTGCGCTCTATCACCGCGGGGCTCGCGGCCCCGGGACTCTCTCATGAGGCTCGCCGCTGTCGGCGACGAGGCCGCTCGTCAGGGCTGCAGCGTGACGAAGTTGCCCGCCGCGTAGGTGGCGTTCAGGACGAAGGTGTCGTCGCCAGCGACCACCTCCTGGTTGACGAGCTTGATCACCGTAAAGGCCAGCCGTGGCCCCGCCAGCCGCGCCATCGCCTCGACCGGGACGGTGAAGGTTCCCGAGTCGGCCGACACCCTGCAGTTCAAGCCCGGGCCATTGCGCGGCGTGTAGTTGTCGTTCAGGGGCACGATGGAGATGAGCACCTCCAGAGCGCTGCCCTCCTGGCTCCAGACGATCTCCGTGGCCGCCGACCGGCTCACCGCCGAGTCCGCCGCCGGCGCGATCACCAGGTGATCCGACGGCGTCGTGATTGTCCCCGTGAAGCGCCGGACGTGCCGGCCGCCCGCCGCCCGCACGGTCACGTCGCTGCCCGGGGCCATGAGCGTGTCGTTGTCCTCCGGGTCCTCCGACACGTACTCGACCGATCCGCTCTCAACCGTCATTGGCGAGGTGCTCCCTCGCTCGCCGAGGTCGTTGGACACCGTGATCACCCCGGCGTCGTAGCCGAAGGGCTGAGGCTCTTCCGCGGTGTCGATCTGCACCAGCTCGCAGTCGCCGATCGTCTCGCCGGGTGGATCTTCGGGCTGGGGTTCGATGAAGGCCGCCCCCACATTGCCGCGCCGGATCTGGATGAAGAAGTTCGCGCGCAGGTTCGCCTCGAAGAGCCCGACTCCGCCGACGAGCACGTCTGGGCGTGGGTCGAGAGGCCCCTCAGGCTCGGGCTCGGGTTCTGGCTCAGGCTGTCCTTCCGGTTCGGGCTGGCCCTCGGGCTGCCCCTCAGGCTCGGGTTGCCCCTCGGGCTGGCCTTCAGGCTCGGGCTGGACTTCGGGCTCAGGTTGCCCCTCAGGTTGCCCCTCAGGCTGGCCCTCGGGCTGCGCCTCGGGTTCAGGCTGCGCCTCGGGCTGGCCTTCGGGCTGGGGCTCGGGCTCGCTCGCGTCGGGGAGCCCTGGGGCGATCGGAGAGGCGGGCTCGTCGCCGCACCCGAGGGCCAACAGCGCGGCGCACGTCAGGATGATCCAGAGGGGCTTTACGGGAACCTTCGCCATTCAGCGTCCTTCAGAAAGCGCGAATCCTGGGCTGCGACCAACCGGGGTCCAAGCCCTTCTTGCGACGAGATGAGTCCTGACCCGGTAGTGTAGTCACAAGGCCCGTTCTTCTCAAGCCGCACTTTTCCACCCCTCGACAACAATCTTGCCATGGGTGGCGCAGACCCACCGGGCCACTGCCGCCCGGGCCAGGATCGGGGCACCTCGCGTGAACCGGAGGGGTCGCGCTCTCGGGTCGGCGCGCCCTCTGGGCTGCGGGAGGTCGGCCCAGGGCAATCGCAAAGTCGACTTCGATGGCGGGTAAGGCAACTCCCCCTCCTGTCCTCCCCCTGGCTTCACTCCCCCTCCTGTCCTCCCCCTCGTTTCACAAGGGGGAGGGACGCTCGCGGTTCGGGCACGTCGAGATTGGCGAGTCGGCTTCGATGACGCACACGGAGGGATCGGCGAGTCGACTTCGATGACGGACACGTCGAGATCGGGGAGTCGACTTCGATGACGGGCAAGGGGAGATCGGCGAGTCGACTCCGTTGTCGGACACGTCGGGATCGGGGAGTCGACTTCGTTGACGCACACGTCGAGATCGTCGAGTCGACTTCGATGACGGACACGTCGGGATCGGCGAGTCGACTTCGTTGACGGTCACGTCGAGATCATCGAGTCGACTTCGTTGACGGGCACGGAGAGATCGTGGAGTCGACTTCGTTGATGAACTCTGCACGTTGACGGTCCACCCGGGCTCGCGCCCGGGCCTTGGGTTTTGTCCTGGGTCGCCCCGCCCTCCGGCGGGGCTGGCCAGGGGGCGTCAGCCTGCGTGGGGCGTGTCGCCAGGGTCGAACTCACAGGAGATGTTGGGGGGATTGGGAAGCAGACATCGCACGCCCTTGAGAGGGTCTTTCCCTTGAAGGTTGACGCCCCCTCGCCAGCCCCGCAGGGGCGTCCCTGGACAAATTGTAGGCCCGGGCGCGAGCCCGGGTGGACCGCCAACGTGCAGATCGCACCAACGAAGTCGACTCGCCGATCCCAACGTGCCCGTCATCGAAGTCGACTCCCCGATCTCGACGTGCCCGAACCGCGAGCGTCCCCCTTGTGAAACGAGGGGGAGGACAGGAGGGGGAGTTGCTTACCCACCATCGAAGTCGACTTTTCGATTGCCCTGGGGGTCGGCCAGCGCGCACCACCACAGCGCGCCCATGGCGACGAACTGGAGCGGCAGCCGCGCCCAGAGCAGCGCGGGCGAGGGCGGCAGATCGCCCAGCCCGATGCCGTGGATCGCCATGTTGACGTTGGCCGGGAAGACGGCCAGCAAGAGCGCCAGCAGGCCCCAGGCCGACAGCCGCCGCGTCGGCGGCCACAGGAGCCCGACGCCGCCGAGGATCTCAAACGCCCCGCTGATCAGGACCAGCTCCAGGTGCCAGGGGAGGTAGGCGGGCATCATCCTCAAATACACATCGGGGACGACGAAGTGCAGCAACCCCGCGCCGATAAACAAGATTGCAAAGAAAACCAGCACCCGGCGCCTTGCCCTCGACATCGATCCCCCCTCGGCCGTGCTGGCCCCCGCCCTCTCCAGGGATCCCGCAGGCGGCGGGGCGGGCGGCCAGGATCAGGGGCTGATCCTGGCGCACGACGCCGCAGGGCGCAATGGCCCGGCGGATTTTCGCGGGGCTTGATCTTGGAGGCGATTGGTGGTTGAGACTGGGCCGAACCTGGCGCTCTGGCTGGGTCCTGGCCCAGCGGTCAGGCCAGCGGGCGCCGAAGGAGGCGATCATGTGGATCACACCCCACACCTGGCAGTTGATCGATCTGGCGCTGTCCGAGGATCTGCTCGCCGGCGACGCGACCACCGACGCGATCTTCACCGACGCGGATCGCACCTCGGGAGAGCTGCTGGCCAAGTCGCCCCTGGTGCTCTGCGGCGCGCAGATCTTCGACGCGGTCATGCACAGGGTCGACCCGAGGATCGAGGTGCGCTGGGCGGCCAGCGAGGGCCAGCGCGTCGCGCCGGGGACGATCATGGCGTCCATGTCGGGGCCGACGACGTCCATCCTCAAGGCCGAGCGCACCGCGCTGAACTTCCTCCAGCGACTCAGCGGCATCGCCACCGCCACCCGCTGCTACGCCGAGGCGCTCGAAGGCACCGGGACCACGATCGTCGACACCCGCAAGACCCTGCCCGGCTGGCGGGCCCTGGACAAGATGGCGGTCGTCGTCGGCGGCGGCCGCAACCACCGCTTCAACCTCGGCTCCGGCGTCATGATCAAGGACAACCACATCGCCGCGGCCGGATCGATCACCGCCGCCGTCGAGCGCGTCCGCGCCCAGATCGCCCACACGCTCAAGATCGAGGTCGAGGTCACCAGCCTGGCCGAGCTCGACGAGGCCATCGCCGCCGGCGCCGACATCATCCTGCTCGACAACATGACCACGGCCCAGATGGCCGCCTGCGTCGACCGCAACAAGGCCCTGGCCGTCGGCCGCCCCGCGCTCCTGGAGGCCTCCGGCGGGATCACCCTGGAGCGCCTCGCCGAACTCGCCGCCGCGGGGGTCGATCTGATCTCGTCCGGCGCCCTGACCCACAGCGTCACGGCCGCCGACATCTCGCTCAACCTCAAGGCCGGCGCTTGAAGCACCCCTCGGGGTCTGATACACCCTCAGGGGTCTCTCAATGGCAAAGGGGATCGATACGGTAGCCCAACCATGTCCGCAAGCAAGATAATCGCAATCGCCAACCAGAAGGGCGGCGTCGGCACGACG